>CAZPAO010000009.1:0-70323 GCA_964584665.1 uncultured Gammaproteobacteria bacterium | reverse complement strand
CGTTCAAGAAGCTCGTCGACCACAAGGAAGAGAGCGTCTCGCGCAAGGACGTGACTACCGAGGCCATGAACGAGGCCTGCCCCAAGTGCACCAAGCCGCTCTCCATCCGGCTCGGCCGCCGCGGCCGTTTCATCGGCTGCACCGGCTACCCGGAGTGCGACTACACGCGCAACCTGGACGAGACCGCGGAGCAGGCGGCCCAGCCGCAGAAGATCGAAGGCCGGCAGTGCCCCAAGTGCAACTCCGACCTCATCATCCGCCGCGGCCGCTACGGCAAGTTCATCGGCTGCTCCAGCTACCCGAACTGCAAGCACATCGAGCCGCTCGAGAAACCGGCAGACACCGGCGTCGAGTGCCCCGAGTGCAAGCAGGCCACCATGCTCAAGCGCAAGTCGCGCTACGGCAAGGTGTTCTACTCCTGCGCCCGCTACCCGGACTGCAAGTACGCGGTGTGGAACCTGCCGCTGGCGCAGCCCTGCCCGCAGTGCAGCTGGCCGATCCTCACGGTGAAGACCACCAAGCGCAAGGGCACCGAGCGTGTCTGCCCGCAGAAGGAATGCGGCTTCGCCGAGCCGGCGCCCGAGTTGGCCCCGCCTCCGGAAGAGACGGCGCCAGCCGCCTGAGCAGGCCTGAACCGATGAAACCCGCCGCTTGGCCGTTGAGGCGAGCAGTCGAGACGGTACGTAGCGGCGGCGTCATCGCTTATCCCACCGAGGCGGTCTACGGCCTCGGCTGCGACCCCCTCGAGCACGCCGCGGTGGAGCGCATCTTCGCGCTCAAGCAGCGGGACGGGGGCAAGGGCCTCATCCTCATCGCCTGCGATATCCAGCAACTCCTGCCGTTCATGGCGCCGCTGCCCGCGGACGTCATGCAGAAGCTGAAGGCCAGTTGGCCCGGCCCCGTCACCTGGGTGGTGCCGGCGGCGCCGGCCATCCCCTTCTGGCTGGGCGGCGGGCGCGAGACCCTGGCGGTGCGCGTCACCGCCCATCCGATAGCCTCCGCCCTGTGCAAGAGCGCGGGTATGGCGCTGGTCTCGACCAGCGCCAACAAGAGCGGACAGCCTCCAGCCCGCACCGCCCTCGCGGTGCGCACCCAGCTGGGCGATGGTGTTGACTACATCCTGCCCGGCGACCTGGGCGGTCTGGATAAGCCCACTGAGATCCGCGAAGCGCTGACGGGGAAGGTTTTAAGAGCCGGATGAATTAACATTGACGGCATGGACATCCAGGCCGTCGAGACCTACCTGCGTTCCCTGCAGGACAACATCACCTCCACGCTCGAGTCGCTGGACGGCAAGGGCCGTTTCAAGCGCGATACCTGGCCGCGTCCGGAAGGTGGCGGCGGCGAGAGCCGCGTGCTGCGTCACGGCGCGCTCTTCGAACAAGCCGGCGTGAACTTCTCGGACGTGCACGGCAAGGCCCTGCCGCCCGCGGCCACCGCCCACCGACCCGAACTCGCGGGCCGCGCCTGGCGCGCCCTCGGTGTGTCCCTGGTGCTGCATCCCTGGAACCCCTACGTGCCCACGGTGCACATGAACGTGCGCTTCTTCTCCGCCCCCAAGGAAGGCGCCGAGACGGTCTGGTGGTTCGGCGGCGGCTTCGACCTCACCCCCTACTACGGCTTCGAGGAGGACGCGCGCCACTGGCATGCCAACGCCAAAGCCGCCTGCGACTCCTCCTTCGGGGCCGAGGCCTATGCGCGCTACAAGAAGTGGTGCGACGACTACTTCTTCTTGAAACACCGCAACGAGCCCCGTGGCATCGGCGGGCTGTTCTTCGACGACCTCAATGCAGAAGGCTTCGAGCGTTCCTTCGCCTTCACCCGCAGCGTCGGCGACCACTTCCTAAAGGGCTATGTGCCCATCGTGGAGAAGCGGCGGGATATGAAGCACGGCGAGCGGGAACGGCAATTCCAGCTCTACCGGCGCGGCCGCTACGTGGAGTTCAACCTAGTGTGGGACCGGGGCACGCTCTTCGGCCTGCAGTCCGGCGGCCGCACCGAGTCCATCCTCATGTCCCTGCCCCCCGAAGTCCGCTGGGAATACGACTGGAAGCCGGAGCCGGGTTCCAAGGAAGCGGAACTGTATGAGAGATTCCTGGTGGTGAGGGATTGGGTATGACCGCGATACAGCCCTTCCATCTCGCCTTCCCGGTACACGACCTGGAAGAGGCCCGGCACTTCTACGCGGGACTCCTGGGCTGCCCCACGGGACGGGAATCCAGCGAGTGGATCGACTTCGACCTCTACGGCCACCAGATCGTGGCCCATCTCGCGCCGGCTGAAGCCGCCGCCGCGACCAACAAGGTGGACGGCGAGGACGTGCCGGTGCGCCACTTCGGCGTGATCCTGGAGTGGAACGATTGGGAGAAGCTGGCGACGCGGTTGAAGGGCAAGGTGAAGTTCATCATCGAACCCGGCATCCGCTTCAAAGGTCAGGTGGGCGAGCAGGCCACCATGTTCTTCAAGGACCCCAGCGGCAATGCCCTGGAGTTCAAAGCCTTCAAGGATCAGTCACGGATATTCGCGCGCTGACGGAGGACTACGACAAATGAAGACCCATCGGATCGCATTCGCTCTCATGGCCTTGTGCCTCTGCGCGCTATCCCTATCCATCCGGGCCGCCAATGACGAAGACCCGGCCGCCGTCATCCGGGCGCTGTACGCGGCGGATCAGCCTTGGGCTCAGAAGAGCGTGGATCTGGGCGACCAGAAAGCCTTGTCGCGCTATTTCACACCGGACCTGGCCAAACAGTTCCTGCGACTGGATGCGGCAGCGAAGCACTGCAAGGAAGACCTCTGTGGCTTCGACTTCGAACCCTTCTACGACACCCAGGATTTCGATGACCATCCGGACATCCAGCTGCGCGTAGAGCGCCTGGATCCAGCGAAGGGGCTACGCTACGCGGTGTATTTCACCGTCATCAAGAGCGAAGGGGAGCACCGGCTGGAATACAGGCTGGCCCGCACTCCAAACGGGTGGAAGATCGCTGACATCCTCTATCCGGAAGCGGGGGATGACCGGGCGCTGACGGCGATGATCGCCAGCCTGACCAAGGAAGCGCAGGACTCGAAATAGAGAGTCGCGGCCCGGCCGGATTCATGCCCGGCCGGCGAATAGGCCGATCGCAACCAAGCTCATCACCACCACGCCTATCGACACATAGGCCCAGTCCCGGACTCTCATGCTGGCCACCACGCCCGCCGCGAGCCGCACCAGGGGCGTGAGCAGGATCACCAGTATCCCCGCGTCGAACCAGGCGCTGGGCCTCAAGCCCAGCATCCCCTGCCAGGAGTCCGCGGCGATCTCCAGGAGCGAGCCGGAAGGGGTCTTGGGGAAATACGCGCCGCCGCGGATGGCGAAGAGTTCCAGCCCCACCACGACGAAGAGCACCGCGAGGCCGATGCTGGCACGCAATATCCAGACGGTGATGAGCCGGCGCTGGGCTTCCAGCTTCTCGCTCATGGCACGAACCCCTTGTAGAGCATCTCGCAGGCGACCGCCATGAGCACCACGGCGAACACGCGCCTGAGCGTGACCACCGGCAGCAACTTCATCCAGTGGCCGCCGAGGTAGGCGCCACCCAGCGTACCCAGCACCACCGGCGCGGCCACGAGCGGCGGCACGTCGCCGTGGGAGAGGTAATAGCCCGCGCTCGTCGCGGCGGTGATGCCGATCATGAAGTTGGAGGTGGCGGTGGAGACCTTGAAGGGCAGGCGCATGAGCTTGTCCATGGCGAGCACCTTGAACACGCCGGAGCCGATGCCGAGCAGGGCCGAGAGCATGCCCGCCCCCAGCATGATGCCGAAGGCCGGCAACACGCTCCCGACTTGATACTCGACCCAGTCATCCCCTTCCTGGTAACGCCCCGCGAGCTTCAGGCGCTGTGCCAGGGGTGAACTCGCCTTGAGCCCTTCGCTCCGGCGCGAAGGCAGGAAGGAAGTGACGGCGTTGTAGAGCATCACCAGGCCGAAGATGAGGAACAGCGCCCGGGCCGGGATGTCGTGGGAAACCAGCGCACCCACCAGCGCGCCGGCGGAAGCGGCCATCTGCAGGAACAGTGCGACCCGCAGGTTGGTGAGGCCGGTGCCCACGAAGCGTGGCGCGGCCCCCACGGAGATGGCGATGACGCCGAAGAGACTGACCCCCACCGCTTCGGTGATGGGCATGTGCAGCACTAGCGTCAGCAGCGGCACCACGATGATGCCGCCACCGAGGCCCGTGAGGGCGCCGATGATGCCGCCCAGGAAACCGCCGACGAGGGCGATGAGCACGATAACGAGGGGCGTCACCGCGACTTGCCGTGCCGGAAGCAGCCGACGCGATGGTCATCGACCATACCGACGGCTTGCATGAAAGCGTAGCAGATAGTGCTGCCCACGAAGCGGAAGCCCCGCTTCTTCAGATCCTTGCTCATGGCATCGGACTCGGGCGTGGCGGCGGGGATGCCGTCACGCCAGCGGTTCTTCTTCTGTTTGCCACCCACGAAGGACCAGATGTACCGGTCGAAGCTCTTGAACTCTTTCTGGACCGCGAGGAAAGCCTGCGCATTGGAGATGCTGCTCTCGATCTTCAGGCGGTTGCGCACGATGCCCGCATCCTTCATCAGCCGCGCCACGTCCTTCCTGGTGAACTTCGCCACCCGCTTCGGATCGAAGCGGGCGAAGGCCTTACGGTAGTTCTCGCGCTTGTGCAGGATGGTGGACCAGGAGAGGCCCGCCTGGGCGCCCTCCAGGATCAGGAACTCGAACAGGCGCCGGTCGTCATGCACCGGCACGCCCCATTCCTTGTCGTGGTATGCCGTATACACCGGATCGTCTGCCGGCGCCCAGCGGCAACGGACTTTCCCATCCTCGTGTTCGGATCTCACTTGCGTAAGTCCGGTGCTACATCGCCTACACGCGCGCTTTTAAACCATTGCTCGAACTCGGCGCAGCGGGCATGCCCCTCGGCCGGAGCCCAGGGCACGAAGTCCTTCTCATCCGTGGGCACATAAGGGCCCTGCTTGCACTCGAACACCACGGTGGAGGGCGCCAGCGTCACGATGCCGTGCCAGGTGTTGGCGGGGGTCTCGAGGCCGAGCGTCTCGCCGCCGGCCTTGAGGCGCGTCACCGCGGTCACCTTGCCCTTGTCGTCGAAGTAGAGCACCAGCATGTCGCCGCTCACGATCAAGAGCAGCTCCCACTTGTCCGGATGGCGGTGCGGGCGCACATAGGTGCGGGGCTCCATGGCCATGCACATGCGCTGGATGGGGTCTTCGTGGCTCGGATGCAGGTTGAAATGGGTGCGCAGGCGCGGCGCTGACGCGGCCTTCAGGTGCAGGTCCGCGACGAGGATTCTATCGATGAGCTTCATGAGAAAGGCCCTTCTGAAGGGCCTCTATTATAAGGGACTGAAACCACCATCTTTTATAGAGTCCACTCGACCTTAGAGGTCAGCTCCTGCTCCATGGGCTGCACCGGCGTGTTGTTGTTGGTGACGATGGCGATGCTGCCCTCACCCGCCGGGACGATGATCCCGTGGAAACCGTCCTCGTCCACCGGCACCGCCCTGTCCACGTGGATGTGCCGGAGCAGCATCACGGTGACCGGGCCGTTGTCGCCCTGCACCACCAGATGCGCCACCCGCTCACCCTTGAAGAGGCAGGTCTGCGCGTAGGTGACGCGGCCGAGACCGGCGGCGCCGCCCTGCATGCCGGCACCGGCATCGTGCATCACGCCTTCGATATAACTCGCATCGTGCAGGAGCGCCCGGTCCGGACCGATGGCCACGATCTCTTCCGGGTTGCGGATGTGCCGCACCACCGCGTCCGCCAGCGCGCCATCGACCGGATGGTCGTGGTGCCAGGCGAAGGTGGCGAGCGCCGTGGCCATGACCACGCTCGCTGCGGTGGCGAGCCAGGGGCGCCAGGCGCGGTTGTGGTTCTTGAGACTGCCATCCAAAGCGATGCGCGCCTCCAAGCCCTCGGGCACCGGCACCTTGAACGCCGCCTCCAGGCGCGCATCCAGGGCCTGCATCTCGCGCACGAAGGCGGCGCAACCGGGGCAATCCTTGAGATGCGCGGCTATGGCCTCGTCGCGGCGCTGTGGCTCGGCGCCGATGATGCGGCGTACATCCAGGCAGGTCACGGGTGCGCTCATGCCGCACCCTCGCCCATGGCCACGCCGGCGAGGCCGAGATGTTCGCGCAGCTGGTTGCGGGCCCGGTGCAGGCGCGTCAGCACCGTGCCCTGGGTCAGCTCCAGCATGTCGGCGATCTCCTGGGTGGTGCAGCCCATGAGCACCTGCAGCGCCAGCGGCTCGCGGTACTCGGGCGTGAGCTTCCAGAGGGCACGGCGCACGTCGAACATGTCGGTGTCGCTACCGCCCACGTTGGCGGTGTGATCCACCAGCGGCATGTCGTCGATGGCGACCGTGTCGCGGCGTTTGGATAACTCACGCATGAACTCGTTCCGCAATATCGTGATGAGCCAGCGGCGGGCCGCGGCCTCCTCGCGCAGCGAGTCCAGCGACCGCCACGCGCGCAACAGGGTCTCCTGCACCAGGTCTTCCGCCAGGGCGCGGTCGCGGCACAGCCAGTACGCATAGCGGTACAGGCCCGGTGTCTGCGCTCGCGCCAGCATGTCGAAACGATGCTGATGCGTCCCCATGTGTGCAGGGACCGGGCCAGGCGCGGATTTATTACCTGATCCGGACATCAACTGGCCACAAGGGGCGCGACCCAGAGCACGGGCCCGGTGGGTTGGCCGGTGGGAGAGCCGCCCTGGGGTTCGAGGGAGATGGCAAGTGCCTTGGCATGGCTCAAGCGGGCCAGCAGTTCCGGCGGCACAGTCTCACTGGCGAGACCGGTCTCATTCATGAGACCCATGGGCACCGGCTTGCCGCCGTCGGGGATCATCCACAGTTCATAGGACTTGCCGGCGGGCGGCGCATTCGAGGCCAGCGCCTTCATGTCCACCCGCTGGGCTTCCGGGTGCACGCTGATGAGCCAGAGGGGCATGCCCTTGGTATCCGACATGAGCGCGAACTGGGCGGGCTTCGCCTCCGGCGGCGGCGCGACGCGCTGGGTGACGATGACGAGCGCCAGCACCACCGTGGCGGCCACGGCCCAGGTGCGCCAGAAGGTGTTGCGCATGCGTTCGCCGCGAGGCCGGGACTCGGCCCGTACCCGCGCCATGACGCGCCACCAGAGATAGTCGGGCGGTTCCACCGGCTTGAGCCTGAGGGCCAGGCTGGCGAAGTGGCCTTCCCATTTCGCCACTTCCGCGGCGAGGGAGCGGCTCTCCATCATCAGGCGCTCGAAACGGCGGCGCGCGGGACCGCGCAACACTCCCAGCACGTATTCGCCGGCCAGCAGGTTCTGGAGCTTGGAGCCCTCGTAGTTCATGCCGCTTCCAGGCAGCGCTTCAGGCTCTCGAGCCCGCGCCGCACCCAGCTCTTCACCGTGCCCACCGGGGAGCCCACCTTGGCGGCGATCTCCTCATGGGTGCAGCCGTCCACATAGGCCAGGCGGAGGCTGCTCCGCTGGCCGTCGTTCAGGCGCTGCATGCATTCGTCCAAAGCCCGCTCCTCTGCCTTGCTGATGAGGGAGGCTTCCGCCGCGCCCTCGCCCATGTCCGATAAGCCTTCGCCCTCGTCCGCCTCGCCGTCCCGGTCCGTGTCCAGGGACACCTCGCGACGCTCCCGACGCAGCATGTCCAGGGCCCGGTAACGGCAGATGGACACCATCCACGTCATGGGGGCGCCCTTGTCGGCGGCATAGCTGCCGGCATTGCGCCAGACGCTCAGGAGGGCGTCCTGGAGGGCCTCCTCGGCCAGGTCCTTGCGTCTCAAGATACGCAGCAGGACCGCGAATAGTTGCGGGGAGACGGCCTTATAAAGCTCCTGGAAGGCCGCCTGCCGCCCCTGGGCGCAGGCATGCAGAAGGTCGGTCAGATGCCGGTTTCGGTCCTGGAGGTCGGCTGGGGAGGCGGACATGAGGCTTTGTAACCTTCTATTTCCAATGGGTTAACTGGCTCATCCGGCGGGTTTGTTTTACCCTATTTGGCCCGACTTTGCAGCCTTGCAGCGCCTTCCCAGGTCAGGAGCTTGAGAGCATCCCCGTGAAGACCCCTCCCCGAACCCGCGGCGGCTATCCCGCCATCCGCCCGCGGCGCATGCGCCGCGATGCCTTCTCGCGCCGGCTGATGCGCGAGACGCGCTTGAGCGCGGATGACTTCATCTATCCCGTGTTCGTGATCGAAGGCAAGGGCAAGCGCGAGGCCATCGCTTCCATGCCCGGCATCGAGCGCGTGAGCATCGACCTCTTGCTGAAGGAAGCGGAGGAATGCCAGAAGCTCGGCATCCCGGCGCTCGCCTTGTTCCCGGTGCCGCCCGCGGCCAAGAAATCCCTGGACGCGAAGGAAGCCTGGAACAAGAAGGGTCTCGCCCAGGAGGCGATCCGCGCGCTCAAGAAGCATTTCCCGGAACTCGGCGTCATCACCGACGTGGCACTGGATCCCTTCACCACCCATGGCCAGGACGGCATCATCGATGCCAAGGGCTACGTGCTGAACGAGAAGAGCATCGAGGCGATGGTGCGCCAGGCGCTGTCGCATGCTGAAGCGGGCGCCGACGTGGTGGCCCCCTCGGACATGATGGACGGGCGCGTGGGCGCGATCCGCGCGGCGCTCGAAGCCGAAGGCCACATCCACACCCGCATCCTCGCTTACTCGGCGAAGTACGCGTCCAGCTTCTACGGCCCCTTCCGCGACGCGGTCGGCTCCGCCAAGAACCTGGGGAAAGGCGACAAGCACACCTATCAGATGGATATCGGTAACAGCGATGAGGCCCTGCGCGAGGTCGCGCTGGATCTCGAAGAAGGCGCGGACATGGTGATGGTGAAGCCGGGCCTGCCCTACCTCGACGTCGTGCGCCGCGTGAAGGACGAGTTCGGCGCGCCCACCTTCGTCTACCAGGTGAGCGGCGAGTACGCCATGCTCATGGCCGCCGCCAAGAACGGCTGGCTGGACGAACGCGCCTGCGCGCTGGAAGCCTTGACCGCCATCAAGCGCGCCGGTGCCGACGGCATCCTCACCTACTTCGCCAAACGCGCCGCCCGCTGGCTCAAGGAAGGAGCCTGAGACGCTCCGCTGACGATCACCCATGACCGCTGCCTCAGACCGCTACGCCATCATCGGCCACCCCGTGGAGCACAGCCTCTCGCCGGGCATCCACGCCGCCTTCGCGCGCCAGACCGGCCAGCACCTCGAATACACCCGCATCGACGCGCCGCCCCACGGTTTCACCGCCGCGCTGCGCGGTTTCCTGGCCGGCGGCGGCAAGGGCCTCTCGGTGACGCTGCCGTTCAAGGAGGAGGCCTTCGCCCTCTGCCATGAACTCACGTCCCGCGCCAAGAAGGCCCGCGCCATCAACACCATCGCGGTGCGGGACGACGGCACGCTGCTCGGCGACAACACCGACGGCGCCGGCCTGGTGCGGGACCTGAAGCTCAACCGCCACCTGGTACTGAAGGGCAAGCGCGTGCTGCTCCTGGGCGCGGGCGGCGCGGCCCGCGGCGTGCTCGCCGCGATCCTGGAGGAGAAGCCGGCGCTGGTGCACATCGCCAACCGCAACGCGGAACGTGCGGTGCGCCTGGCGGAGCGTTTCGTCATGCACGGCGCCCGCGGCGGCGGCTACGATGCCATCCGCGGCAGCTTCGACCTGGTGCTGAATGCCACCTCCGCCAGCATGAGCGGCGAGATGCCGCCGCTGCCCCACGACTGCCTCGACCCCAACGCCGCCTGCGTGGACCTCTACTACGCCGACCGCCCCACGGTGTTCATGCTGTGGGCCGAGCGCGAGGGCGCCACCCGGATCTTCGACGGCTGGGGCATGTTGGTGGAGCAGGCCGCGGAAGCCTTCCTGCTCTGGCGCGGCGTGCGGCCCGAGACGGCCGAATTGCTCGCCGCGCACCGGGCCTGACCGCATGCGCTCATCCAGCATCGTCATCGCCGCCTCGGTGGCCGCCCTCACGGTGAGCGCGTGGGCCTGGCTCAACCGCCCGGACCATGAGCCGCCCTGGCCGGATCGCATCCAGGGCTTCTCCTTCTCGCCCTACCATGCGGGCGAGGACGACATCGCCCAGATCTACCCGACCGACGCCGAGATCGACTCGGACCTGAAGCTCTTGAGCGGCAAGACCGACTCCATCCGCACCTACACGATGGAGGGCACGCTGGTCGATATCCCGCGCCTGGCCCAACCCTACGGCATGAAGGTGATGCTGGGCGCCTGGGTGGATTCGGACAAGCAGAAGAGCGATGGGCAGGTGGCGCAACTGATCGACGCCGCGCACCGTTACCCGGACGTGAAGCAGATCATGGTGGGCAACGAGGTGGTGCTCACGGGCATCATGCCCACCGAGGAACTCATCGGCTACCTGGACAAGGTGCGCGGCTCCGTGCGCCAGCCGGTGGGCACCGCCGAGACCTGGAGCACCTGGATGCTGCATCCGGAGCTGGTGGACCACGTGGACTTCCTCGGCGTCCACATGCTGCCCTACTGGGAGGGCGTGGACGTCAACCAGGCGGTGGACTACATCGACCAGCGCATGCAGGACCTGGAGAAGCGCTACCCGGACAAGCCCATCATCATCGACGAGGTGGGCTGGCCTTCCTACGGCCGCACCCGCCAGGCCGCGGTGGCTTCCCCCGCCAACGAAGCCATGTTCCTGCGCCGCTTCCTCGACCTCGCCAAGAAGCGCGAGTGGACTTACCGTCTCATGGAAGCCTTCGACCAGCCCTGGAAGGAGCAGACCGAGGGCGCGGTGGGCGCCTACTGGGGCGTATGGGACGTGAACCGGCAGGAGAAGTTCGCCATGCGCAGCCCCATCGTGCGCATCCCTGCCTGGCCTATGCTCGCCGGCTTCTCGGTGCTGGTGTCGATGGTGGTGCTCATGCTCATCCTCGGCCGCAGCCACACTCTGCAGAAGCGCGGACGCAGCTTCATCGCGGTGGTGGTGTACACCGCCACCACCACCGTGGTGTGGGTGTTCTACGACTACACCCAGCAATACCTGACCATCACCAACGTGGCCGTGGGCCTGCTGCTCTTCGTCGGCATGATAGGGGTGGTGCTGGTGCTGCTGGCGGAGACCCACGAGTGGGCCGAGGCCCACTGGGTCACCATGCGCCGGCGCGCCTTCGATCCCCGGCGCGTGGCGGACGCCGAACTGCCCATGATCTCGGTGCAGGTGCCCGCCTACGACGAGCCGCCTGCGATGCTGAAGGAGACCCTGGACGCGCTGGCGCGCCTCGACTACCCGCGCTTCGAGGTGCTGGTGATCGACAACAACACGCCGGATGAGGCCACCTGGCGGCCCATCGAGGAGCATTGCCGCAAGCTGGGCGAGCGCTTCCGTTTCTTCCACGTGGCGCCGCTGCCCGGGTTCAAGGCCGGCGCGCTCAACTTCGCCCTCAAGCACACCACGCCGGGCGCGGAGATCGTCGCTGTCATAGACAGCGACTACGTGGTGGACCCGCACTGGCTGCGGGACCTGGCGCCGCTGTTCGCGGAACCGCGCATGGGCGTGGTGCAGGCGCCGCAGGACTACCGCGATGCGGACGAGACCTTCTTCAAGGCCATGTGCCACGCCGAGTACCGCGGCTTCTTCTACATCGGCATGATCACACGCAACGAGCGCAACGCCATCATCCAGCACGGCACCATGACCATGATCCGGCGCTCGGTGCTGGAAGAGGTGGGGGCCTGGTCCGAGTGGTGCATCACCGAGGATGCGGAACTCGGCCTCAAGGTGTTCGAGGCGGGGCTGGAGGCGGCCTACATCCCCAAGAGCTACGGCGGGGGCCTGATGCCGGACACGCTGCTCGACTACAAGAAGCAGCGTTTCCGCTGGGCCTACGGCGCGGTGCAGATACTGAAGCGCCACCTCGGCGCGCTGTTCGGACGCCGCGGCAAACTGAGCCTGGGTCAGCGTTACCACTTCCTGGCGGGTTGGCTGCCGTGGCTGGCGGACGGCTTCAACCTGGTGTTCAACGTCCTGGCCATCGGCTGGTCCATGGCCATGGCGCTCTTCCCCCACTACATCGACCCGCCGCTGATGATCTTCTCGGCGCTGCCGCTGGCCCTGTTCGTGTTCAAGATCCTGAAGCTCTTGCACCTGTACAGCACCCGCGTGGGCGCGAGCCTGCGCCAGACGCTGGCCGCGGCCATCGCGGGCCTGGCCTTGAGCCACACCATCGGTCTCGCTGTGCTGCAGGGCCTGTTCACCCGCGACAAGCCGTTCTTCAGGACGCCGAAGCGCGTCGCCAACCACGCCTGGCTGCAGGCCCTGGCGGACAGCCGCGAGGAAGGCATGATGGCGCTCGGCCTCTGGCTCTCGGCGCTGGGGGTCTACATCGCGGTGGGCACGGTGATGACGGATCTCACGGTCTGGATCGCGGTGCTCTTGATCCAGTCCATCCCCTACTTCGCGGCCATCCTGATGTCGCTCATCAGCGCGTGGCCCCAATTGCCTGCGCGCTACGTGGGGCGCGCGGAAGACATGGACGCACTCGCGCATGTTGTGCTCGCTGAAGACCACAACTCATAACACCATGCCTGGAAAAAGAAGCTGATACATCCCTGTATCGCCACTCTCCTTCCTCAACCTTGATTGAGATTCAGAACGGGATGATGTTGCCGATCACGAACTGGCGTTCGGTGGCGCCCGGCAACTTCACCAGCGGCCAGGCATAGGTCACGTAGATCACGCCGCCATAGGCGCTGCGCACGTCGCCCAGGCGCAGGGCCACGCCGCCGTCGATGAGGGTACGGCTCCAGCCGGCGGCCCCCAGCTGCCGGATCTGCCCGGCGTCGCCGTAGACCTCGAAGCCGATCTGGAAGATGTTGAACAGGTAGGCGTGGGTGGTGATGCGGTCCGCCACGTGGGTCTGCCAGCGGCGATCGCCGATGAGGTAGTAGTTCGGGTAGCCCGGCATGCCCTGGACGCCGCCGAGATACTGCAAGTCCTCCGGGTCCGAACGCAGCCCGTAGCCCATCTCGCCGTGGGCCACCAGCGTCTGCCAGGGCAGGCTCTGGTTGTAGTAAGTGAGGGCGGCTTGCCCCAGCACGCCTTGCTGCTGCCCGTCCTGCTGCCGGCCGCGCACCTCGGCGCTGCTCAGCAGCAGGCTGTCCTCCGACATCTGGCCGCCGTAGCTGGTGGACAGGTCATAGAACCAGGCGGGATCGCGGCTGCCGAACTGCGTGCCGAAGTAACCCAGCTGCACCTTGTCGTCCCAACCCAGGTTGTAGTCCTCGGTGCGGCCGATGAGCGCCATGTTGTTGAAGGTGCCGTAGCGATCCTCGTAATACTCGAAGGTGCCCGCCGGCCCGCCGTAGCGGCGCGGCCTGAGGTCGGGGCGCACCAGCGCGGTGGGCGGGAACTGGCGCAGGGCGCCGTAGCGTATGTCCTGGTTGATGTAGCTCAGACCCGCGCGCATGCCCTCGTCGGCGGCGCCGTCCCAGTACAGGAGCTTCATCCAATCCAGTTCCAGCTTCTGGGTGATGTCCGGCGCGCGCCAGCCCACCACGGAGTCGTCGTAGAAGTTGAGGTTCTGCTGTTGGTCCAGGTAGTGCACGAACACCGACCAGGGCGCCTGGTCCTCGTAGAAAGGCTGGCCGAGGTCGAGGGAACGGGTGAAGCCGTCCGAGAGATGCGCGTAGGTGGCGGCCATGGTCCAGCGGCTGCCGAACAACGCCGGATCCTGGTAGCCCACCTGGTTGCTGGTGCGCTGGGTGTCGCTCTTGTGGCCGACGGCCAGGGTCTTGCCGGTCCCGAGGAAGTCCACGTCCTCGAAGGAGGCGCCGAGACTGCTCTGGCCGCCCACGTGGTTGAAGCTCAGATCGAACTTCAGGGACCAGGCATCCTTGACGTGCGCTTCCACCACCACGCTGTGAGCCTGCTCGTTGCAGCTCAAGGGCACGATGTCGGCGTAGCGGAGGTAAGACAGCGCGCGCAGGCGCCGTTCGCTCTCGTAGATGCGGCGCGCATCCACCGCCTGGCCGGCTTCGATCAGCAGTTCGTTGCGGATGACGTAGGGATGGGTGTTGATGTGCAGCGCATCGGCGGTGCGCCCGTACCAGGTGTCTTCCTGGGGGTTGTTGAGGTCGAACACGCCGTCGACCACCACCACGATGTCTTCGATCTGGTAACCCGCCTGCTCCAGGGCCTGCCAGGTGTGTTGGCCCTGCCACTGCTCGCGTCCCTTCGTGTCGGGTGCGGGACACTGAGAGGTGGGTTCGACGGTGGTGTCGGCATGGGTGCCGGCACTGAACGCCGCCAGCAGCAGCGCCGCGATGAGATGCGCGGATGCCTGACTCCGAGGTCGCGTGGCGGGCACCGATCCGTAGCCGTTACGTGAGCGCAAACCTGATCCTTGTCGCCGCCCTCCCCAGGGTGGCGTGTCTCGTTATGCAGCTAGCATACCGGACTGCGGCGCCGGGAGTGGAACCGCAGATCCCGCTTATGGAAACAGCGTGTCGCTCTTAAAGCCCGTGCAGGCGTCCCACCGGGGTCCAACGGGCCTTGCGGCGCTGCCGCCGGGCCGCCGGATCCTCCCCTTCGTAGTCCATGGGCTGAGGTTCGGCTGACAGCCCTGCCCATCCGTCGAGGGCATTGGCATTCAGAACCGCGTACCGCCCGCCATCCATCTCCGCCAGGGCCAGCAGATACACTCCGCAATGTCTGCAGATCAGGAAATCTGTGATGCCGAGCCCGAAACGGTAACGCTGCAGCTGGGCGGCATCCGCCACCCGCACGCTCACCGAACCCGCCGGATCGGAGGTGCTGAGCACGCCATGGCTGCGGCAGAAGGAACACTGGCAGGCACGCAAGGGCAGCTCACCGGGGCTGAGAGCGGTCTCGAATTCGAAGCTCAGGTTCCCGCAGTGGCAGCGGCCGAGGATCTGCATGCTCAGGCTCCCAGCGCGCCCGCTAGCGCCGTCAGGACCGGGCCACAGGGCGCGGCGAGCTTGAATTCCAGCAGGGCGTCGGCGCGGGTGGCGCCCAGGTTCACCGCCGCCACGGGCTTGCCCGTCTCGGCGACGGACCGCACCAGCCGGTACCCGGACCAGACCATGAGGGAGGAACCGACCACCAGCAGCGCATCCGCCCATTCCACCGCCTCCGCGGCCGCGCGCGTGTAAGCAACCGGGATGGCGTCACCGAAGAACACCACCGCGGGCTTCAGCACGCCGCCGCAATGGGTGCAGGCCGGGACATCGAAAGCCGAGAAATCCCTGGCCTCGAGGTCCGCATCGCCGTCAGGCGCGTGGCCCGCACTCAAGGCGGTCCACTCCGGGTTGCGCGCTTCCAGTTCACGCTGCACGTCGGCGCGCGTGCTGCGCGCCTCGCAAGCGAGGCACTGCACCTCGTCGAGGCGGCCGTGCAGGTCCGTGACCCTGCGGCTGCCGGCCCGCTGGTGCAGGCCGTCCACGTTCTGGGTGACGAGGTGATGCACGCGCCCGGCGGTCTCGAGCCGCGCGAGGGATGCGTGGGTCGTGTTGGGTTCGGCCCGGGAGAAGTGCCGCCAGCCCAACAGGCTCCGTGCCCAGTAACGCTGGCGCACCGCGTGACTCATGAGGAAGTCGCGCTGTTGCACCGGCGGCTTGCGTTTCCAGTTGCCGGCTTGGTCGCGGTAATCGGGGATGCCGGAGTCGGTGCTGCAGCCGGCGCCGGTGAGCACCACGAGCCGGCTGCGCGTCCGGCACCAGTCCGCGAGGCGCTCGGCCCCGCCCCCGGTCAGCGCGCGTGCCGCCGTGTCCATGCTCAGATGAGCGAGAGCACTGCGCCCATGATGCAGAAGCCCACCAGGTTGTAGCCCGAGTTGATGAGGAACAGCTTCCAGCTCTTCTTCTCGAAGAGATAGTTGATGCCGGTGGTGGTGGTGGCGAGGAGTCCGCCCAACAAGCCCACCGCCGCCCCGTGGAACAAGCCCTCGCCCGCGGCCCAGCTGGTGATGACGCAGTCGAGCACGGCCGCCGAGAGCAACAGCAGCACGAAGGTGGCGCCGAAGGTGCGGCCCATCTCCTTCCCGTCGGGTTTCCTGCTTGCGTCCACGCCGGCCTCCCGGGCCCAGACCTTGGAGAACAGCACCGGCGAGTACCAGACCGCGCCGAGGGCGAACATGGCGAGGGCGGCGAGGAAGATGCCGAGGTAATGCATGGGGCGGCTCCAGGACGGATGAGAGACCCTAACTATATATCCGTTCGGCTCTCCGACGGACTTCCCCTGCGGCCACGCGGCACGCTACAGTCCCGCGCATGCATACGCCCCCCGCCTCCCAGAAGCTCCCCCGCAGGCTCGGTGCCTGGACCGGCGCCGCCGTGGTGGTGGGGGTGATCATCGGCAGCGGCATCTACAAGGTGCCGGCGCCGGTGGCGGCGGACACCGGCAGTCTCACGGGCGTGGCGCTGGTGTGGATCCTGGGCGGCCTCATCTCGCTGTTCGGCGCGCTCTCGGTGGCCGAGCTCGCCGCCGCCTTCCCCGACGCGGGCGGACCCTATGTGTACCTGCGCCAGGCCTTCGGCAAGCCGCTGGCCTTCATGTTCGGCTGGATGTGGCTCGTCACCACCCCCAACTCCTGGGCCGCCCAGGCGGTGACCTTCGCCAGCTACTTCGGCGCCAGCGTGGCCCTGAGCGCGTTCCAGGTGAAGCTCACGGCGGCGGCGCTCATCACCCTGCTCTCGGGTGTGAGCTACTACTCGGTGGGGCTCGGCGCCTGGGTGCAGAACCTCTCCACCGGCGCGAAGCTCATCGGTCTCGCCGGTCTCGCGCTGGCATTGTTCATCTACGCACCCCATCCCGGCGCCTCCCTCGCAGGCGTGACTTCGGGCCACGTGCTCTGGGGCGGCGTGGGCGTGGCCCTCATCGCCACGCTCTGGGCCTACGACGGTTGGGCCAACCTCACCGCCCTCTCGGGTGAGATGAAGGATCCGCAGAAGAGCCTGCCGAAGGCGCTCATCGTGGGCACCCTGGTGACGCTCGCCGTCTACCTCACCATGAACGCGGCCTTCGCGGTGGCGCTGCCCTTCGACCGGCTCGCCGCCTCCAAGGCCGTGGCCAGCGACGCGGTGACGGCGGTGCTCGGCTCCGGCGCGGCGGTGATCATCGTGGCGCTGGTGATGGTCTCCACCTTCGGCTCCATGAACGGCAGCATCCTCTCGGACCCGCGCGTGTTCTACGCCATGGCGGAGGACGGCCTGTTCTTCAAATCCGTGGGGAAGATACACCCGCGCTTCCAGACGCCGCACGTGGCCATCGTGTTCAGCTGGGCGCTGGCCGTCGTATTCGTGTTCTGCCGCGATTTCCTCGACCTGGCCGAGGCCTACGTGCTCGGCATCTGGCCGTTCCTCGCCCTCTCGGTCATCGGCCTGTTCGTCCTGCGCCGGCGCCGGCCGGATCTCGCGCGCCCTTACCGTGTATGGGGCTATCCGGTGGTACCGGTGCTGTTCGTGCTGGGCACGTTCCTCGTCATCGGCGACACCTACTACGAGCAGTTCCGCGATGCGCCCCTCATCACCGGCATCAACCTCGGCCTGATCCTGGCCGGCCTGCCCATCTACTGGATCTGGACCCGGCTCACGCGCCGGGCGTGATCTGCGCGCGGGAATATCCCGGCACGCGGCCGGTCAGAATCGGTGGAAATCCGCGGAATCTGGCCCTGGCCGCCCGTATCCGCAGCGGTAACATGGCGCACCGAACCCGGGACACCTGAACGATGTCGGACCAAGCTCATGCCCACGCTTCGCCCGGCCGCATCGCGCTGGGCTTCGCCGCCGTCTACGTGCTATGGGGCTCCACCTACCTCGGTATCCGCTTCGCGGTGGCGAGCCTGCCGCCCTTCATCATGGCCGGCACGCGCCACCTGATAGCCGGGCTCATCCTCTACAGCCTGCTGCGCCTCACCGGCACGCCCCGGCCCACCTGGAAGAACTGGCGCAGCGCGGCGCTGATCGGCACGCTCATGCTGCTCGGAGGCAACGGCCTCGTGTCCTGGGCGGAGGAGACGGTGCCCTCGGGCGTGGCCGCGCTCATCGTGGCGGCGGTGCCCTTCTGGATGGTGTTGCTGAACGCGCTCGAGAGACGCGTGATGCCGCGGCTCTCGGTGCTGGCCGGCCTGGTGCTGGGCGTGATCGGCCTGGGGATATTGGTGCTGCCGACGGACGGCCATGCACCGGATCACATCGACCCGGTGGGCGTGGCCATGCTGTTCGCCGCCACGTTCTCCTGGGGCGTGGGTTCCCTCTACGCCCACCGCGCCTCCATGCCGGCTTCCACCTTCCTCGGCATCGGCATGCAGATGATCATGGGCGGCCTCATCCTGTCGCTGGTGGGCCTGGCCGTGGGCGAAGGCGCGGACCTGCACCCTGCTGCCATCACGCTGAAATCGCTGCTGGCCTTGGGTTACCTGATCGTGTTCGGCTCCCTCTTCGGCTTCTCCGCCTACGTGTGGCTGCTCAAGGTGACGACGCCGGCACGGGCCTCCACCTATGCCTTCGTCAACCCGGTGATCGCGGTCATCCTGGGTTGGGCCCTGGCGGGCGAGGCCCTCACCTGGCGCATCGCGCTGGCCGGGGGCACCATCGTGGCGGCGGTCTGCCTCATCCTCT
The DNA here is from genome assembly GCA_964584665.1 of uncultured Gammaproteobacteria bacterium. Classification (GTDB taxonomy): domain Bacteria; phylum Pseudomonadota; class Gammaproteobacteria; order Natronospirales; family REEB76; genus DASUBN01. The sequence goes on along the minus strand of CAZPAO010000009.1, from coordinate 51,675 downwards.
ACTTCGGGTCCGCCAAGCCCAAGCCCGCCGCCGAGTCCTGAGCGCCGGACCTCCGGCAGCGATAGAATCCGGGGACATCCCAGCGCCTCCAGGAGGCCCCCCATGATCGTGGTCACCACCGAGAACGTCACCGGCTATCGCGTCAAGGAACTGAAGGGGCAGGTGTTCGGCGTGGTGGTGCGCAGCCGCGGCCTCGGCGGCAACATCATGGCAGGCCTGCGCTCCATCGTCGGCGGCGAGATCACCGAGTACACCCAACTGCTGGAAGAGGCGCGCCGCCACGCGGTGGACCGCATGGTGCAGAACGCCCAGGCCATGGGCGCCAATGCCATCGTCATGATGCGCTTCGACTCCTCCGAGATCGGTCAGGTCATGAGCGAGATCGTCGCCTATGGCACCGCCGCAGTGGTGGAGAAGGCCTGAGCATGCTGCGCAGACTGCTGTTCTTCGTGGCGGTAGGCTGCCTGGTGCTGGGCCTGGTCACGCTCATGTCCGGCTTCTGGCCGGCGGCGTTCTGGCTGCTCGTCAACGGCAGCGTCCTCACCCTGGGCCTGGTGTTCGAGCGCTGGCGCTACAAGCCCATGAAGACGGCGGCCACTGCGAAAGGCCTGCCGACGGGCGAGCGCTTCGTGGACCCTGAGACGGGCGCCTTGACGGAGGTTTACTACGACGCCGCCACCGGCGAGCGCACATACGTGCGCCTGTCGGGCCCCAGCGCCGGCTAGAGGTTGATCTTGAAGGTCTTGGCGGCCTTCTCGGCCTCATCCAGGCTGATGAGTTCGTGGCGGACGCGCAGCAGCTGATCGTTGTACTTCTCGAACTTCTTGCCGCAACCGGGACAGGCGAAGGAGGGGTTGCCCTCCAGCCAGCGCAGCTTCTGGGTGATGGCCTTGCTGCAACCCGGGCAGCTCATGTGCACATCCACGTCCATGATCACGGTATTCATGCTCTAGCTCTCCCCGGATGCGGTTGACGTCCCGCACCGATATTACACCCGGACCCAGCCCGCTCCATAAGCCCGCGTACGCGCGCCCTTACAGCCTCTGTAGGTCCCGTCTGACTGCCCCTCCCCGCTGCCCACCCTAGACTGGACCCGTCCCATAACCACATAAGAAACGGACCTGGAGATGAACGACAGCCTGCAGAGCCATCGCGTCACACTGCACGATGCCGCCGTGTGCTGCCGCCTGTGCGACCCGCCGCAGCGGGTGGAGGTGGCGGCCCGCATCTTCTACAAGCTCAAGGACACGGACCTCATCGCCTGCCCCAACGGCCACCAGGGCACGCTGCTGGAATACAAGAACGCCGCCGGCCAGATCGCCACCCCCCACGGCCCCTTCATCCGCTATGACCCCCATCCGGCGGACTGGCTGCCACCCCTGGCCGGGGAAGGCTGAGAGTGTAAGCCCCAGCCAAGTCCATCGTGTCTTCGGCGGTATCCGGCGTGCTTCTGGGTGCCTCCGCCTCGTGCCTGTCGGCGGGCGCCAAAGTCTGCTATTTTCGCCGCGCCTACCCACGGAGCATCCGCCACCGTGCACAGCCTGTTCACGCGATTGCCGCCGCTAAGCTCCCTCAACCGCACTCGTGTGCTCATCGGCGTGACCACGCTGCTGTGGATCGTCGATCTCGCCAGCAACCTGCTGTTGACGCTGGCCACCGCTCCTGCGAGCGACTCGCTACATTGGCAATCGGTCATCGCATCGCTGCTGATCGAATACCTGTTGCTGTTGCCACTCCTGATCCTGTGCTACGCGGCAGCCACACGCATCCCACGCCTCATCCGGCAACCGCTGTTGGGAGCGCTGGCCCACGGCAGTCTCGCAGCTTTCTTCGTGGTGATGGTCCGTGTGGCCGCGTTCGTCGGTTTCTACGTGATGGCGACCGAAGCGGACCTCGCCGGCACGCACTACCGCATGCTGCTGCGGGGGCTCGCCGCACCCATGGATTGGTATGACGATGTGCTGCTCAACGTCACCTACTACCTGCTGGGCTTGTTCATGATCATCGGCGTCAACGCGCGTCTGGACCTGCGGAACGAGCGCGAGCGCGCCGCAGACCTGCACGCACGCTGGCTGAAGGCGCGTCTCGACACCTTGCGAGGCCAGTTGAACCCGCATTTCCTGTTCAACAGCTTGCACACCATCTCCGCGCTGCTGTATACCGACGTCCATCGGGCCGACAAGCTGCTGGCGGATTTCAGCGACGTGCTCCGCATCTCGCTGCGCGAGGGGCAGCGTGAGTTCTCCACGGTGCGCGAGGAGCTCGACTACGCGCGCCGTTACCTGTCCATCGAGGAGACCCGCTTCGAAGACCGCCTCGTGACGCGCTTCGAGGTGGATGAAGCCAGCCTGGGCGTGGCGGTGCCGAGCCTGATCCTGCAGCCGCTCATCGAGAACGCCATCAAACACGGGATATCCAACAGCACCGGCCCGAACACGGTAGTGGTGAGGGCCAGCGGCAGCGAAGCCGCGCTGGTGCTCGAAGTGAGCAACGATTTCCGGGTCGACGCCGCGCCGGTGAGCGCCGATCGCAGCATGGGCATCGGCCTCACCAACGTGCGCGAACGGCTGGCCGCCATCTACGGGGGGGATTTCACGCTCTCTTCGCGGCCGCTCCCGGGCCACCGCTGGTCCACCCTGATCAGCCTGCCGTATCCGACGGTGCACGGTGGCTGAGGCCCCGAGCGATCCCAGCGGCCTGCTAGTATCTGCATCTTGCTTGAGGCGGCTCGCAGCCGCAGGAGACGCTAGCACGTGATCCGGGTACTGGTGATAGACGATGAGCCGCATGCACGGCTCAAGCTCGCCCAGTTCATCGAACGCACGCCGGACCTGGAGCTGGTGGGCGTATGCCAGAATGGCCGCGAGGCCCTGGCGGCCATCCGTGCGCGACGCCCCGACCTCATGTTCCTAGACATCCAGATGCCGGAGATGGACGGCTTCGCGATGCTGGAAGCCCTCAAGGGCGAGAAACTGCCCTACCTCGTCTTCACGACCGCCTACAGCGAACACGCGGCACGTGCCTTCGAGGTGGAGGCCGTGGATTACCTGCTGAAACCCTTCGACCAATCCCGTTTCGAACGCGCCGTGGACCGTGCCCGCCGCCTCATGGAGGCCCACCCCGGGCTCGCGCCGGCCGCCGATGTGGCCGAACAGCTGTCCAAGCTCCTGGACCGGCACCTCGGCAAGGCCCGCATCCTGGTCAAGGTCGGCAACGCCATCCGCCCGCTGGACCCGGCGGCCATCCTCTACGCGCAGGCCGAAGGCGACTACCTGCGCCTGGTGCTGCGGGAGGAGGAGTTGCGCATACGCGAGCGCATGAAGGACATCGAAGAGCAGGTGGCCGATGCCGGCTTCGTCCGCATCCACCGCTCGGTGCTGGTCAACCTGGACCACGTGAAGGAGATGAAGCCCAAGAAGCACGGCGACTACGAGTTCCGCATGGCGGACGGCGTGAGCTTCGTCTCGGGCTCCACCTACCGGGGCAACGTGAAGCGCATCCTGGAGCAACGCGGCCGTCCCGGCTGAGGCCTCGCGGATGCTTTCGTCGCGCGGCTGGCCGCGTCCATCGCCGCGGCGGCGGCGCCGGTCCCGCAAAAGGGCCCTTTACCACGCAGAAATCCGCCTTGGACCCCTTCCCCGTCTCTGGCAGTCTTGCCGCATCCGTCGACGCCGGATGGCAGTCGACACCCGATACGATGGAGGCGACGCATGATACGTGTACTGGTGGTGGACGATGAACCCTTCGCCCGCAGCAAGATCCGCGGCTTCCTCCAGCCGCACCCCGATTTCGAGGTCGTGGCCGAAGCCGGCGACGGCCAGGATGCGCTCGCCAAGCTGAGGACACTGACGCCGGATGCGGTGTTCCTGGACGTGCAGATGCCGCGCCTCGATGGCATGCAGATGCTGGGGCTGGCGGGGCTGTCCCGGCCGCCCTACACGGTGATGACCACGGCCTACGACAACTACGCGGTACGCGCCTTCGAGATGGATGCCTTGGACTACCTGCTCAAGCCCTTCGACCGCGCGCGCTTCGAATCCGCCCTCACCCGCATCCGCGCCCAGGTGGAGCGTGCCAACCGCGCCGAGGGCCGGGTGGATATCGACCTGCTGCTGAAGCGCCTCGGGCCCGGCACCGAACCGGCGCGCCAGGCCAACCACTCTGGCCGTGTGCCGGTCAAGATCGGCCGGCGGGTGCGCTTCCTGGACACCGGCCACATGCGCTACATCGCCGCCGATCGCGACTACGTCAACATCCACATGACCACGGGCGAGATCATCCATACCAGCGACCGCATCTCGCACATGGAGGAGAAGCTCGCGAGCTTCCCATTCCTGCGCATCCACCGCTCCACCCTCGTCAACCTGGAACAGGTGCGCGAGGTGCGCTCCATGGGGGCCTTCTATGAGTTCCTGCTGAGCGGCGAAGCACAAGTCGTCTCCGGCTGCACTTACAAGCGCGAGATCCATGCCCTCCTGACCACCTGGAAGAAAACCGGGGATAAGCGCATCTCCTGATTCTTTCTCTCCTGCTACCAAATCCCCGCTTCGGCTCGCTTAAAAGCGTTACGAGCGATGACGGGGCTAGGCGTGCGAGGTGAGCAGGAGGGAGCGTACTCTCCGGTACGTGACCGACTGCGAGTCCGAAGCGCAACAACGCCCCGTCGAGCGCAGTAGCTTTTAAGCGACCCAAAAAGAAGCGGCCCCCATTGGGGGCCGCTCAATTACCGACTCTTGTAACAGTTCGTTATCAGAACTTGACCGAGATACGGCCGTAGAACTCGCGGCCCGGCACACGGTAGAACGTGGGCAGGAAGCTGTTCGCGGCGGCCGTAAGCGCGGTCGGCGGCTGCTTGTTGAAGAAGTTCCGGATACCGAAGGTGAAATCGGTGTTCCAATCGTCCACGTGGTAGCCGACCTGGGCGTCGTGATAGACGGTCTTGCCCAGATGGTTGTTATTGGACTCAGTCAGAGCACCGATGTACTGCACGTTCCAACTGGCCAGCCAGTCGCCGTAGTTCCAGGCCAGCGACACGTTGGCACGCTGTTTCAGGAACCCGCCGAAATTGGTGGTGGTGCCAGCCAACTCGGTGTTGGAGAACGCCGGGCTGCCGCCGGTCGGCAGGGTACGCACGAAGTCGCGCATGAACGTCCAGTCCGTGCCCAGCTTGAAGTCACCCACCGAGGTGGAGGGGAACTTGTAGTGGGCCGCGATGTCGATGCCCTCGGTACGCACGCCACCGATGTTGGTGTTGAGGTCCACGACATTCGTGATGGTCTTGCCGGTCAGCGTGACCAGATTGCAGTAGGTCGGGTTCTGCTGCAGGTAGCAGGCGTTCAGGATCACCTGCACGGGGACCGCCGTGATGTCCTGGTCCACTTCGATCTTGTAGAAGTCCATGCTGAAGTCGAAGCCCGCCAGCCAATCCGGGTTGTAGACGAAGCCCACGCTGCGGGACAGCGCACGCTCAGGCTGCAGCGCCGAGTTGCCGCCCACCGTGGCCTTGACCTGCGCGCCCGTCTGGCTGTGCTGGACTCCATGGCAGCCCGCCGGCAGCGGGGTGACGTGGGCGCAGGGGTCCGAGGCGGAGGGGAAGGAGTCCGAGTTGCCCAGGAACAGCTCGCTGATGCTGGGGGTGCGGAAGCCCTGCGACCAGGCCGCACGGATCAGCAGGGTGTCGCTGGGCTGCCACTTCAGGGCCGCGCGGGCGGTCGAGGCGTTGGCACCATGCTGCACGGACGAAATCGCGCTGCCCGGGGTCCCGCCGAACCACTTGAACTGCGACCAGCGGTTGGCGATGTCCAGGTCCAGCATCTTGAAGCCGGGGGCGTCCGCCACCAGCGGGAAGTCGAACTCGACGTATTCCGCGTTGGTCTTGGTGCGGCCGTCGGTCGGCTGGATCACGTTGCCGGTGGTGTTGCCGGAGGACACGGTCGCATCCGGATGGAAGAAGCCGTTGAACTCCAGGTATTCCAAACCGGCCGCGGCACCCAGCGGGCCCGCCGGCAGGTCAGCGATGCTGCCGTTGATGTTGGCCGTGTAGTCGCGCATCCGCACGTCGGAGGAATCGTGCTCCTCGAACTGCGTGTACTGCAGCATCTGCGGGGTGATGGAACCCTCGCCGCCGAAGATGTTGAACGGCACGCAGCCCGCGGTCTGGGCGCAGGGCGCGAAGCCCGGCGAATCCAGGGCCTGGGCCAGGCGCTGGGTATTGAACAGGCCGGTGGTGACGTTGTTCTGGTTATCGTCGGCATAGGTGTAGCCGACATCCCAGTCCCATTCGTTACCGCCCAGGTTGAAGTATCCCTTGAAGCCGCCGGTGAACTGCATGGTCTCCACGTTCTGGTTGAACAGGCGCAGGCCGCCTTCCAGCGGACGCCGGCCCAGGAACGCCAGCAGTTCGTTCGGATCGGCGCAGCCGGGGCCCACGGTCGGGCAGTACTGGCTGAGGTTACCCACGAGGTCGATGTTGAACGGGTTGAACGGGTTGCTCTTGCCGATGCCGATGAACTGACCGTTGGTCGTCGAGCGGCCCAGGCCGAGGGTGATCGGCGAGGGCGCCAGCGCCTGTTGCGAACCGCGTTGGTTGAACAGCGTCGAGGCGAAGAACGTCAGATTGTCAGCCAGGTCATAGTGACCCTGGGTATAGAAGCTCGTGCGTTCGTTCGGCGTGATGAAGTAGTTGAGCGGCGCGAAGTTATAAGCATCCGCAGGCGCGAAGTTGCGGAAATCGCTGACCCCAGGCTTGCCGGCGACCGGCTTATTGAGGGTCAGGTCGCAGGTGCCGTAGTGGTGGGTGGCCGGGTCGAACGGGCCGCAAGTTCCGGCACCGATCGACGTGCCGGCGAAGGTCGGACCGGCGATCAGGAACTGACCGTTCGGGATGGAAGCGCTGCCGCTGGCGCTGCCGCCGTCACGGACCGGCTCCCTGGAGATGGAGCGATTGCCGGCCCAGATCTCGTGCTGGTTCACATAAGCCACGTTCATCACCACGGCGCCCTTGTCGCTGGAGTTGCCCAGGGTGAAGTCGTATGCCTGCACCTTGCCGTCATGGTGGCCTTCACCGGCATAGATGCTGGTGTAGGCGTTGGCTTCAGCGCCGTTGTAGTTCTTGATGGTGATGATGTTCACCACGCCCGCGATCGCGTCAGAACCGTAGATCGCCGAAGCGCCGTCCTGCAGGATCTCCACGTGGTCGATGATCGAGACCGGGATCTCGTTCAGGTCCACCGGGCCGTTCAGGTTCGGGATCCAGCGGCGGCCGTCCACCAGCACCAGCACGCGGTTGGCGCCGAGGTTGCGCAGGTCGATGTTGGTCGAACCGTTGCCGCCGTTATTGAAGGTGGTGTTGAGGGCCGAACCCGCCTGGGTCACGGTCTGGAGGATGTCGCCGATCGACGTCAGGCCCGTGGCCTTCAACTGCGCCGAGGTGATGACGTTCACGGGCTGGGCGGTCTCGACGTCGGTGCGCTTGATGCGCGTGCCCGTTACTTCGATCTTGCCCAGCTGGGCAGTGTTGTTCTGGTTGGTCGCGTCCGTGGTCGCGTCCGCGGCGAATGCCGCCGGTGCCGCCACCGTGACGCCGACGGCTGCGCCTGCCACGAGGGCGAGACGCACGGCCTTGCTGATCTGGTTGCTGTTCATCATGGAACCTCCGCTCCGAGTGTTTTGTAATGTCGTCCGCCTCAAGGCGGCCTCTCGTCGTCTGCGTGCAACAGCGGGATGCCGCTGCAAGCCTTTGTCCATCGAATGCCGTGAGCAGCTGTCGTGTGGACACGACGGATGCAGCACTGCGGCAGATTCTGTAGAACACGCACGCGGCTTACCACGCGCAAGACGTGCATTCGTCGAGCGTCGGTCGTTACTCGTCGAGGAAGGCTAGAGAGTCGGCGGGGAGGTCGTGCTATCGGTCAAGTTTGATTCCCGCGCGGCCGACGGCCGCGCGGGATCGGCGGGGATATCAGCGCCGGGGGGTCCGGGAGCGGTGGCAGAAATACGCCACGATCAGCCCGAACACCAGCATGGCGCCCATGTTCAGGATGAAGCCTTTCCATTCGAAGGGCGGCACCCGGTGCAGCGCTGACAGGGCCAGCACCACGTAGTTCATGACGAAGTAGACCACCACCCCGTAAGCGAGGCCGGTCAGGCGCCAGTCCCGGTTCATCCAGGCAAGGCGCCGCGCCGCCAGTACATAGATGGTGGCGATGATGAGCCCCATCAGCCACTGCAGCAGCAGCCCGACGAATGAGATGTCCAGGCCACCCTGGATCACCTCACGTCCCAGGAGGCCGGCGGCGATGAACCGCAGGATGAGGAGCGGGCTCAGGAGGGTGATGAGGGAGGCGGCGAAGATATCCACGGTCCCGGCCACGAGGCCGCCCCAGAGGATGGCTTTGAGGTCGGCGCGTTGCGTGTCGTTCATGTGGGTACCCCGAGGGTGGGCGCGGCAGGCGCCGGGTCATTGTTATTGAGGCCAGCCCGGACCCGCCAGGCCCCCAAAGGGGGCCGACACTCCGCGGCTATACTCCCATGCGACCCCCGCCTGCCCCAGAGGTTCCCCATGGCCCGCATCCGCATCCTGCTGCTCCTGGCCTGCATCGCCTGCGTGGCCCAGGCAGCCCCCTACCTGCCCCCAGGCGGCAAGCCTGACCCCTTCCTGGCCTACCAGGCCCCGCTGCTGGCCCTGACCGGAGCGACGCTCCTGGACGGCACCGGTACCCCGGCCCAGCGCGGCATGACGGTGCTCATCAAGGGCCAGCGCATCCAGGCCCTGGGACCCGACGGCCAGGTGGCCCTGCCGGAGGGCACGGTGAAGGTGGACCTCACGGGCAAGACGCTCTTGCCGGGCTACGTGATGCTGCATGAGCACTTCTTCTACCCGACCGGACTCCTCACCTACGCCAACATGCCCTACAGCTTCCCGCGCCTCTACCTCGCGGGCGGCGTCACCACCCTGCGCACCGGCGGCAGCATCAACCCTTACGCGGATCTCGGCATCAAGCAATGGATCGATGCCGGCCACGCGGTGGGTCCGCACATGTTCATCACCGGCCCCTACCTCACCGCCGGCAACGATCCGGATGACCTGCCGGTGATGCAGCTCGCGGACTTCGGCGACCCGGCCATGGCGGTGGAGGCGGAGCGCCACTGGATCGCGCTGGGCGCGCGGGACTTCAAGACCTACACCACCATCCCGAGGAAGACCCTCGGCGCGGTCATCGACTACGCCCACAAGCATGGCGCGCGGGTCACCGGGCACCTCTGCTCCGTCACCTATAAGGAGGCGGCGGAACTCGGCATCGACGACCTGGAGCACGGCATCTTCGTCGCCACCGACTTCGTGAAGGACAAGCAGCCGGACAAGTGCCCGAACTATGGTGTGGTGCAGAAATCCCTGGCGGATCTCGACGTGCAAGGCAGCGAGGCCCAGGCACTGTTGCAGACGCTGCTCAAGCACCACGTGGCGCTCACCTCCACCCTCACGGTGTTCGAAGCCTCGACGCCGGGCCGGCCGATCCTGCCGGATGCGGTGCTGGATCTCATGTCCCTGCAGGCTCGCGCCAATTATCTCCGCAACTATGGCCGCACCGCCCAGGCCGCCAACCAGGATGCAGTGAAGGCCTTCCAGCACGGCATGGCCTTCGAGAAGGCCTACTTCGACGCGGGCGGGCTCCTGGTGGACGGCACCGATCCCACAGGCAACGGCGGCGTGGTGCCGGGTTATTCCAACGCCCGGGAGGTGGAGCTATTGCTGGAGGCCGGCCTCTCCCTGCCGGACGCCATCAAGGTCTCGACGCTGAACGGCGCGAAGTTCCTGAAGATCGACCAGGACCGCGGCAGCATCGCCCCCGGCAAGTACGCAGATTTGGTGGTGCTGGACGGGGACCTGACTACGGACCCGAAGGTGCTGCACAAGGTGCAATGGGTGTTCAAGGATGGGCTCGGCTACGACAGTGCCAAGCTCACGGACTCCGTGCGCGGAGACGTGGGCATACGCTGATTCCTGCACATGGGAATGAAAAAGCCCGGCTCACGCCGGGCTTTCTTATCTCATGCATCGGCCGCAGGGCTCAGTTGAACTTCCCGCCCTTGCCGGCGGCGCTGTAGGCCCCCGCGCCGAGCAGCGCCACGCACAGACCACCCACGCCGTAGAAGAGTTCGAGCTCGATGCTCCAGCCGCCGTACTCGTTCAGGTGCATGACGTTGAGTCCATGGGTCACCGCCACGGCCACCAGCATGTTGGCGACCACCAGCAAGGCGCCGATGCGGGTGTAGACGCCGAGGATGATGAGCACCGGACCCACCACCTCGCCGAGGTAGACGCCGAAGGCAAGGAAGCCCGGCACGCCGTGGGCGGCGAGCATGGAGGCCACCTCGCCCGGGCCGGTGATGACCTTATGGAATCCGTGCAACAGGAGCAACACGCCCACCAGCAGGCGCAACAGCAGTTTGCCGGCGTCGTCCATCGACCAGTTCATGGGTTACCTCTAGAGGATTCCGGTCCGCTCAGTGGAACAGGCGGCGCCAGTTGGAGATGTTGTTGTCGGTTATGAGTTCGATGCCGAGCACGTAGCCCGGCTCGCCCTTGGACGGGGCGATCCAGCGGGTCACGCCCGAGAGGTTGAAGGCCGCCGCATGCCCTTCCAGGTTGATGGTGATCTCCACCTGCTCACCCAGGGGGAAAGCCCGCTTGGTCTGGATCTGCACGCCACCGGGCGAGATGTCCACGGTGGTGCAGTAGTACTTGGAGACGGTGACGTCCTCGCCGCTGATGTTCAGCTGGCGTATGACGGCACGCTCTTCCCTGCGCAGGCGCGGATGCTTGCGCCGGTCGTCGTGGTCTTGTTCCATGGCTCGCATCTGTCGGGTTACTGACATGACTTATTGTTCTAGGAATCGAGATTTTGCCATATAAATGCGGGCGGGCTTGTAATACAAGTCTTCTGGATTATGGAATATGGATCGGGAATAGCCCGGGAGAGATCCCGGTCTTAGTGGCCGGGACCTCTCCTGCAAAACAAGCCGTTCAGCCGCCCGTGGCGAAGGCGTAGAAAACCCCATCCAGGTCGCCGAAGTAGACCCGCCCATCCCCGAGCACAGGCGAGCCGGCCACCCCATAACCCCTCTCATCGCCCCCAGGCGGCATCTCGAAGCGCCAGACGGGCTTGCCGCTGGCCCGGTCCAGGGCATAGAAACCACCGAAACGCCCATATCCCTTGTAGCCCACGCTGCCTACATACAGCCGCCCGCTATCCAGGGCCGGGATGGTCCAGGCCTCGCCCCCGGCGTTGAAGCGCCAGCGCTCCTCGCCGGTCTTGGGGTCCAGTGCATAGAACTCCAGGCAATCGGAGGAGCCCACATAGAGCACCCCATCCGCCAGGCGCGCAGAGGATTCGACCCAGGACACCCAATAGAACTTGCGCCAGAGGGTCGCGCCAGTCTTCGCATCCAGCGCATAGAAGTCGGCGTTGCGGCTGCCGATGTAGACCTGCCCATCCGCCACCAGCGGCGTGGAGACCACGGGCATGCGCGTGTCCTTGCGCCAGGCCACCTGCCCGGTCTTGGCATCGAGGGCATAGAGCGCGTGATCATAGCTGCCGAAGTAGACACGGCCTTCAGCCACCGCCGGCGTGGAACGCACCATGCCCTGGGTGGCGTAATGCCAGCGTTCCTTGCCGCTCTTCGGATCCAGCGCGTAGAGGCTGCCGTCGGCGCTCCCTATATAGAGGAGCCCGTCGGCGATCACCGCGCCCGAGGTGAGGCGGTCATATCCCAGACGCTTCACCTTGCCGCCGTGGGTGTCGAAGCGCCAGACACGCTTGCCGTCCTTGCGCGCGAGCTTGTAGAGGAAGCCGTCGTCCGAGAGGCAGTAGAGATAGGCGCCGTCCAGTGCCGCCGGACACAGCACCGCGCCGCCGGTGGCGACGCTCCAGACGGGCTTGCCGCTCGCGGCGTCGAGGGCGTAGATCCGGCCGTCGTCGCCGCCGAAGTAGACCCTGCCGTCAGCGAAGGCCGGCGTGGACCAGATGGCGCCGCCGCTCTTGAAGCTCCAGAGCGGCGTGGCCGCCGTGCCACCGGTGTCGCGCGGCGCCGCCGCAGGCAGCGGCCCGCGCACGAGATCGAAAGGCAGCGTGTGACCGTCGAAGGCCAGCACGCCCGTGAGGTGCTCGGGGTCCCCGGCGAACCGCACCTTGAGGTCGTAGTGGTCCTGCTCGGCTTCGTCGTACCAGCCGTCATGCAACACCATGGGGATGGGGCCGTAGTCACTCAGGTTCGCCTCTGGCAGGGTCCAGAGCAGGTCCGGTACCGCTGACTTGCCCGCCACGAAGCGCAGACCGAAGGGTCTCATCTGAGCCCCGTCATGCACCTGGCCGGTCCAGGTCCCCAGCAGCGGGTCCGCGGCGGGTGGCGTGTCCGCCAGCACCGGCAAGCTGGCGGCCAGCAACAGGGATGCGAGGGAGAGGCGGACGATGCGCATGTGGGCTCCGGGGATGATGACCTCGCTGGATTGGAGGCCCTATGCCGCGCTTGGTTCCCGCCCCGTAGCACGCCGTATGGGCGGATTGCATTCGTCCGTATTGCGTATTAATGTACCAATGTACCAAATAGGAGCGCAACATGGCCGCAGCCAAAGAAGTGGAACGCGTGCAGACCGGCATACGCATCGAGAAGCGCCTGCTCAAGGTGCTGAAGGCGGTGGCGGAGGACCATGACTTGAGCCTCGGCGACCTGCTGGAGGGCATCGTGCTGCACGCCTTCGAGGGCAAGGCACCCTTCTCCCGTGCCTCCATCCAGAAGATCGGCAAGTTCAAGGAACTCTACGGCCTGGACCTCTCCGCCGCCGACAGCCACAAGCTCAAGGAGAAGTGATGCGCCTGGGGTCCGCCGAGCGGGAGCTGATCGCCGGCTTCGAGGACTTGAGTTTCCCCGAGGCGCGCTTCCACCACGCCGAGCATGTGCAGCTCGCCTGGGCGCTGCTCGCCGGCCAGCCCCTGCTCGCGGCCATGCAGCGCTTCCGCGGCTCGCTGAAGGGCTATGCGGCGCATCTCGGCGCGGGTGCCATCTACAACGAGACCATCACTTGCTTCTACCTGCTGCTGATCCGCGAGCGCATGGATGGGCTCGGCTCGGACCATGACTGGGGCACGTTCCGCGCGGCCAACCCGGACCTCTTCACGCACCCTAAGGCTTTCCTGGAACGCTGGTATCCGGCCGGCCTCGCCTTCTCGCCGGAGGCCAAGGCCGCCTTCCTGCCGCCCGCTGCTCTCTGACCGCAGCCACAGATGATGAATTGAATTGCTCGCGTTCATCACCGGCAAGCCCCGCTGGCACTACACCTTCCTTCCCAACGGCAGCTTCGTTTTCGGGGTCGGCAACACGCCGGTGCTGGCGGACGGGAAGGTGCTCTTCGGCGGGCTGTATGGGCTGTTCTATGCCTTCCCAGCGGGGACCGGCCGGTCATAAAACCGGGTCCCCGCGGGTCCAAGAAGACATGCACGGTCACGTCGCGAAGCCTCTGACGCAGGTCCTGGGTGGCTACCGCCAGAGCGCCCCTCCCGTCGCGTTGGCGGGGTTGTCGGAATGCCGCTGGCTGCACGCCATCGCCGGCGCCACCGACCCGCGCTGCCCCGCGCACCAAGTGCTGCCGGACCCGGGCCTGAGCCTCGCCTTCATGTGCAGACGCGATGCGGACGGACGGGTGGACGCACCCAGCCTCGCTCTCATCGGGCCCATCTTCACGGCATATCCGCTGGCGCTGCGGCCGGGATACGAGATCGTGGCGTTCAAGCTGTATCCGGAATGGTCGCTACCCTTGCTGGGCGCCCATGCGCGCGAGCACGTGGACCGGATACACGACATGCAGGAAGTGGATCCCCGGACGCGTCCGCTGCTGGAAGCGCTGACGCGCACGCGGCATTGGTCCGAGGCCTCGCAGCTGCTCGCCGGCTCGCTGCATGAAGCCCGGGGGAGACTGGGCACGAGCGCAGGCCGGGAAGCGCGCCAGCAGGAGGCGGCAGCGGCCCTGCGCGGGGCACCGGCGCGCCGTCCGGTGGCGGCGGCGGCGGCGCTCTGCGGCATCGGCACGCGGCACTTCCGCCGCCTGTTCGAGGCGGCCACGGGCGTGACACCGAAATCCTACAGCCGCGCCCGGCGCTTCCTGCGCGTGCTGGCCGCCGCGGATGCGGCCGCAAGCCCCGATTGGGCCGCGCTCGCCCTGGCCGGCGGCTACAGCGACCAGGCGCATATGGTGCACGAGTTCCGCGACATCGCCGGACGCACACCAGCGGCATTGCTGCAGGAACGCCGCCTGGAAGCGGGGCTGTACCGGCCTCGCGGCTGAGGTCCGTTTCCTCCAATACGGGACCTCTCCTCTCCGTCCACCATCGGGCCGCCACGCCCCTTTCCGGCGTGGAGGAGACCGACCATGCGCATGTTCTTCCTGTGCTTCGCCCTGCTGGCCTGGCTACCCGCCGCCTCCGCCGAGGAGGACACGGGCTCGCTCTGGGACGTGAAGCTGCACAAGCTGCGTGACGACATCTACGTGGCGCAGATCGCCGACCCGCTCAACATCATGGTGATGGGCAACGTCACCATCATCATCAATCCGCGCGACGTGGTGCTGGTGGATTCCGGCGGTTCCCCGGTGGCAGCCCGCCGCATAATCGCCGCCATCCGCGCGCTCACGCCCAAGCCGGTGAGCGCCGTCATCGACACCCACTGGCATGGCGACCACACGCTGGGCAACCAGGAGTACGTCAGGGCCTGGCCCGGGGTGGAGATCATCGGCCGGCCCGAGACCCGCGCCGCCATGCTCGGCGATGACATCGGTTATGTGAAGGACATCGCCAAGAGCATCGACTCGCGCCGCCAGCATTGGGACGAGGTGATCGCCGACCTGCGCAAGAAGGGCGACCCCGCCGATGCGCGGGTGGCGGATTTCCTGAGCCGCTACTTCGACCATGAGATAGACATCACCCACCGCGAATACCAGACGGTGGAGCTGACGCCGCCGGACCTGACCTTCACGGGCAGCCTCAGCCTCTACCGCGGCACGCGTGAGATCCGGGTGCTGCACCTCGGCAAGGGCCATACCGCCGGCGACATCGTGGTGTACCTGCCCCAGGAGAAGCTGGTGGCCAGCGGCGACCTGGTGGTGGCGCCCATGCCTTTCGGCTTCACCGGCGCGCTGGAGATAAACGACACGCTGGACGCGCTCGCAGCCCTCGACTTCGACACCCTGGTGCCCGGCCACGGCGCGGTGCAAGCGGGCAAGGACTACCTGCACCAGTTGCAGGCGCTGCTCAAGGACGTGCAGGGCCAGGTGCGCCCGCTGGTCCAGCAGGGCCTGGAGCCGGATGAGATCCTGAAACGCCTGGACCTGCGCGCCGAGACCGATCGCTTCGCCGGCCAGGATCCGGTGGCCCGCTACCTGTTCGACCTGGACTTCACCCAGAACTACGTGCAGGAACTCTACGACGAACTCAAACCCGACGGCGGCTGACCCGCCGGGCGCCGGCGCGCCCCGATTGCTCTCCCCCCGCGACCGGTTGATACTATTCCCATAGTAGATCGACCGGCCGCTTCGAGCCGGGGGAGCCCGCCCTTGAAACACGCCCTCAGCCTCACGGGCCTGCTGGCCCTCGCCTCGCTGCCGTCCGCCACCCTGGCGTTGCCGCCGCCCGATCCCACGCTTCAGGCCCTGCAATGGCGTCTGGTGGGCCCGTTCCGTGCCGGGCGCGTGGACGCGGTGGCGGGCATCGCCGGCGACAAGCAGACCTTCTACATGGGCGCCGCCGACGGCGGCGTGTGGAAGACCACCGACGCGGGCCACCACTGGGTGAACGTCAGCGACTGCTGCCTGGATGCAGGGCCGGTGGGCGCGCTGGCGGTGGCGCCCTCGGATCCGAAGGTCGTCTACGCCGGCACCGGCGAGCCCTTCCCCCGCGGCGACGTGCTCACGGGCGACGGCCTGTGGAAGTCCGCCGACGCGGGCAAGACCTGGACCCAGGCGGGTCTCGCCGAAACCCACGTGATCGCCAACATCATCGTGGACCCGAAGGACGCGCAGCATGTGTATGTGGGGGCGCTGGGCCACGTGTTCGGACCTAACCCGGAGCGGGGCGTGTACGAGACCCACGATGGCGGTGCCCATTGGCAGCAGATCCTCTCGGTCGACGCGGACACGGGCGTGGGCGATCTCGTCATGGACCCGAACGACAGCAAGACCCTCTACGCGGCTTTCTGGCAGATGCAGCGCACTTCATGGAACCTGACGAGCGGCGGCCCCGGCAGCGGCATATATAAGACCAGCGACGGCGGCGCCCATTGGAGCAACGTCGCGCTGAACCCGGGCATGGCCGCAGGCGTGCTGGGGCGCATCGGGCTCGCCCTGCCCTCCGGCGCGCCGGGCCGCGTCTACGCGGTGGTGGAAGCGAAGGACAGCGGCCTCTACCGCTCCGACGACGGCGGCGGCCATTGGCAGTTGCTGTATCACAAAGGCAACCTCAACCCGCGGGCCTGGTACTTCAGCCGCGTGTTCGCGGATCCGAAGGACCCAGACCACCTCTACGTGACGGAGGCGCCGGGTTACATGGTGTCCAAGGACGGCGGCAAGACTTTCAAGAGCCAGCAGATGCAGGGCGGCGACCACCACGCCATGTGGATCGACCCCGCCGACCCCAAGGTCATGGCCATCGGCAGCGACGGCGGCGCAGCGGTGAGCCTGGACGGCGGCACCTCCTGGTCGGAGCTGCAGAACCAGCCCACCGCCCAGATCTACAAGCTCAACGTGGACGACCAGTTCCCTTTCCATCTCTACGGCGCGCAGCAGGATTCCTCCACCGTGGGCATCGCGAGCGCGAACCAGGATTGGGGCATCGGCATCCAGGACTGGGGCAACGTGGCGCAGTGGGAAGCGGGTTACGGCGTGCCGGTGCCGGGCAAACCCTGGATCGTCTATTCCAGCGGCGGCCCCATGGGCATGCTGGAGCGCTTCGATGCCCATACAGGGCTCAAGACTTTCATGGGCCACTGGCCCGACGACAACACCGGCCGCGGCGCCGACGACCTCAAGTACCGCTTCCAATGGACCGCGCCGCTCATCGCCAGCAGCCACGCGGACGACACCCTCTACATGGGCGCCCAATACGTGCTGAAGAGCGAGGACGGCGGCCACGTCTGGAAGGAGATCAGCCCCGACCTCACCCGTGACGACAAGAGCAAGCAGCTCCCCTCCGGCGGTCCGTTGCACAAGGACATCACCTCCGTCGAGTACTACGACACGGTGTTCGCGTTGGCGGAGTCGCCCTTGAAATCGGGGCTGCTCTGGGCCGGCACCGACGACGGCAAGCTGTGGCTCACCCGGGACGACGGCGGCCACTGGCAGGACGTGACGCCGCCGGATCTCCCCGCGTGGAGCACTGTGAACGTGATAGACGCCTCGCGCCTGGATGCAGGCACCGCCTACGTGGCGGCGCATCGCTACCGCCTGGATGATTTCACGCCCTATCTCTACAAGACCCATGACTACGGCGCCCACTGGCAGAAGATCGTGGCCGGGCTGCCCACGGACACCACCAGCTTCACCCTGCGACAGGACTGGCAGGACGCGAGCCTGCTCTTCGCCGGCACGCTCAACGGCGCCTGGTTCTCGACGGACGATGGCGCCCATTGGCAGACCTTGCAGCAGAACCTGCCGCGCACCGCCGTCACGGACCTGGCACTGGTACCGCAGCAGGATTCCCTGGCCGCCGCCACCCACGGCCGCTCCTTCTGGGTGCTGGATGACCTGCAGCCCTTGCGTGAGATCGGTCCCGAGACCCGCAGCGCCGACGGCCACCTCTACACCCCGGGTGTCGCCTTCATCACGCCCATCCAGCAGGACAGCTCCGCCAGCCAGTACAACATGGGCGTGAACCCTGCCGGCGGCGCCAAGGTCTTCTACCAGTTGAAGAAGCCGCTGGCGAAAGGCGTGAAGCTCAGCGTAGCCTTCAGCGACCTGCAGGGCCATGCCATCGCCTCCTACGAAGTGACCGGAGGTCCACCCAAGCACAAGGATGATGACGACAAAGACGCGGATGAAGAGGCCGCCCCGCCCCTCAACGGCGATGCGGGACTGAACCTGTTCGTCTGGGACTTGCGCGAGGCGTCCATGGGCAAGGGTGACGAAGAGGTGCCGGGTCCGCAGGTGTTGCCGGGCCGATACCGGGTCACTTTCAGCCTGGGCCGCCACCAGGAGACCCGCGAGTTCGAGGTGAGGAAGGACCCGCGCATCGAGGCTTCCGAGGCTACCCTCGCGGCCCGCGCCGCCATGCTGAAGCGGGTGCAGGCGAAGATGGCGGTGTTGGGGCAGGCGGCGGAGCGCATCAATGCCCTGCGCCAGGAACTCAAGAAGCGCCCCCGGGACGCGGCGCGCCTGGCACAGCTGGAGGCCATCGCCGCGGTCCTGGTGGTACCTACCTTCGACGGCTACCTGGAGACCCTGGCGCACCCGGCCACGCTGCAGGCTCGCATGGGCACGCTCATGTGGAACCTGGAAGGCTCCTACGTGCCGCCGACGCCGGCGGACGAGGTCTTGTTCGCCTCACTCTCGGAGCAGTCGGACATGCAGCTCAAGTCCCTGCACGCCTTCGACGACGTGCATCCCAAGGATGTCACGGCCCTGCACATCGGCCGGCCGGTGGTGCGCATCGCGCAGCAGCACAAGGACGAAGACGACTGAGACGCCCCGTGCGGGATTCCTTCACATCATCCGTTCAGGATCCGGCACGCGCTCGAAACGCCTCAGCTGGGTGTTCTTGCGTGCCCGTGCCGGCAGGAAGCATTCGCCGCCCATGACGACATGCGCACCGGGGGGCAGGAGCTGGACCGCCAGCAGCGCAGCACCGAGGTTGAAGGCCGCGTCACCCGGTCTGTCCGCTGTCACGAAGGAGCCGGTCAGCACCACCACCTTGTCCGGCAGCTGACCCAGGGCCGCCGCGGTCTCCAGCATGGTGTCGGTGCCATGGACGATGATGAAGCGGTGCGCGTCCGAAGCGTCTATCACCCTGCGCATGTGCTGCCGGTGCACGTCCTGTATCACCGAGCTGTCCAGCCGCATGAGTTCGTAGCAGCGGGTCGCAAGCGTGACCCGTGCCGCGGCCAGGACTTCCGCGGCGCGCGGCGGGCCTATGCTCCCATCGGGCAGGGTGTCGAAGGTCCCGCCGGTGGTCAGTATCTCGATCATCCCTCCCCTCCTTCGCATCAACCGCCCGCGGGCGGGGTGTAACTGAGCTCATCGTCCCGGCTCTGCATGTCGGACCAGCTCTCGCGCAGGGCGCGCCGCTGTGCCTTGCGCAGCGAATCGGCCCGGTGCCCACCGTAGACGCTTTCGGCTGCATGCCAGAGGACCTCTGGCCGGCGGCCGAAGTCCTCCCAATCCCGGTAGGGGACCAGCAAGAGATAGTCCGCCGAGCCGCGGCCGCCGTCGGTGACCTTGAGCCACAGGTAATCCCCCGCATGGCTCCGTTCCGCCGCCGCGTGCAGCGCACGCATCACCTCCAGGAAGCCCTGGGGATCGGCCACGACGAAGGAATCCACCTCGAGCATGGGTGAGCCGAACACCGCGCCGGTGCCGTGGCTGAACTCAGGCAGCATCTCCAGGAAAGACCGCTGCAGGTCCTGCGCGTGGTCCAGTGCCTGGGTCACGAAGCCCGGCGAGCAGGCGATGCCGGCTTGGGAACCCCCGTCGAAACCGGCCCAGCTGCGCTGGTCGGTCACGAACGTGTAGATCCAGCGGCTGCCGCTCTCGTGCAACCAGGTGCTGTGGGCATGGGGGCTGCCGTGTTGCTGCAGGCATTGCACGTAGGCCTTCACGCCGTCTTCGAAAGACTCATGCTCCGCGGGCGAGACCGTCAGGGTGTAGACACGGCTCACGGGCGCGCCGGTGTCCGCCTGCGCGCCGCCCATGCAGGCGCAGGCCGCGGCTTGCAGCAACAGTGCCGTCACTCTTCCCATCGGGGTGCTCCTAGAGCGCGGCCGGCACCGGCAGTTGCTTGGTGCCATCCAGTTCGGCTGCCGTCTGGGCGACGTTCAGGGGGAGGAAGAAATCGAAGCCCAGCCAGTCGGCATACTTGCGCTTGAGCACGGGTTTGACCTCGTCCACCAGCCCCTGGCCGGACTTGCCTGCCGCCTGCGCCGCAGCCACTGCCTGGCGCAGGTCCACGAGGTAGCCGCGGAAGGCGCGCAGGTCGCCGGCCGTCGCCAGCTCCCAGTGGCCCGGCACGAAGGTGGCGTCAGGATATTCATCGGCCAGGGTGCCGTCGGAGGCGATCTGCTGCGCGGTGTTCGCATCCACCAGGTTCGGCAGGGCGTGGTACCAGAAGAGGTCTCCCGTGAAGACCACCTTGGCGTCCGGCACGATCACCACCGAATCACTGCCGGTATGCCCCGGCATGACGCGCACCACCACCCTGCGGTCCCCCAGGTATACCTCGACGCCATCCTGGTAGGTGAGCGTGGGCAGCGTCAGGGTGGACATCTCCTCGAGGAACTCCGGCGTGGGCGTGCCGAAGAACACGCGGGTGTTCTCGGTGCGCTCCCAGGTACGCACGTTGCGCTGGGCCATGATCACCGCACCCTGCTCCGCGAACACCCCGTTCCCGGTCAGATGGTCGCCGTGATAGTGGGTGTTGACGACGTAGCGCACGGGTTTGTCCGTGACCTTCCGGATCTCCGCCAGCAGCAACTCGGCCGCCTCACGCTTGGCGAAGGTGTCTATGACCAGCACGCTGTCGGAACCGACCACGAAGCCGGAGTTGCCGCCTCCCTCGCTGTGGTGCTTGACGATGGCCGCCCAGACGCCCTTACCCACCTGGTGCAGTTCGAAATACGGGTTGGCGGCATCGGCTCGCGCCGCTGCATACGGCAATGCGAGCAACAGCAGGCAAAGACGGGAGATACGTGCGTACACGACTGATACCTCGGCATCGTTGGCGCGGGGGTCCGCGGCTGCCGGGGATTCTAAGACGCTGCACGGCGGACGCGCCGTCGCCTCGTCATCGATATTTATGCCGACCTCGACCTCAGCATTTTTCACACGCGGCCGAGGGTCGCGCGAGATGCCGCAGCGAGGCCGAACCAATCCGCGCTGCCGTGTTCCAAGGCCGTGCCACCCATGCGATGACACCGGCATAAAAAGATGGGGCCGCTCGCGCGGCCCCATGTTCAACCGATCGCTGCCGCGGTCATTTGCCGCCGACGTAGATCTGCCCGCCCTTCATCACGAACACCGGGTGTTCGGTGGCATGGATGTCCTTCAGCGGATCGCCCGGCAGCGCGATGATGTCGGCGAACTTGCCGGCCTCCAGCGTGCCCACCGGCGCGTTCACGTTCTTGTCGCCGTGGTTGCCATAGAGCAGCTGCGCTGCCCGGGTGGTGGCGGCCATGAGCGCGTCCGCCGGTGACATGCCGTTCTTCACCATCAACCAGAACTCCTGGGCATCGAGACCGTGGGGCTCCACCGCCGAGTCGGTGCCGAAGGCGATGGGCACGCCGATCTTCACCGCGTGCTGGAACATGATCTGGGACTGGGCCGCGGCCTTCAACGCCTTCTCGCGGATCGCCGGCGGGTAGCTGTCGGCCTTCTGCCCGACCCAGTAGCTCGCGTACAGGGTCGGCACCAGGAACACGCCCTTGTCTTTCATCAACTTCAGCGTGTCATCCTGCAGGAAGGTGCCGTGCTCGATGGAGTCCACGCCCGCCTGGATGGCCATCTTGGCCGCCGCGTCGCCGTGGCAATGGGCCGCGACCTTGCGGTGCCAGGTGTGGGCCTCGCCCACGATGGCGTCCATCTCGTCCTGGGTCAGCTCCGGCACGTCCACCGGGTCCGAGAGGGAGAGCACGCCGCCCGAGGGCATGAACTTGATGACGTCGGCGCCGTACTTCATCTGGTAGCGCACCGCGGCGCGGCATTCGTCCGGCCCGTTGCACACGCCCTGGACCGGGCCCGAGGGCGGCACCAGCTGGGGCGGGAACGGGTTGTCGTCCGCATGGCCGCCGGTGGAACCGATGGCGTAGTTGGAGACCTTCATGCGCGGGCCTTCGGTCACGCCGGCGTCGATGGCGTCGCGCAGGCTCACGGCGATGTAGTCCGTGGAGCCCACGTCACGCACGCTGGTGAAGCCCGCCTCGAGGGTCTCCTTGGCGTACTTGGCGGCGTAGAGCGCCTGCTCCGCCGGGAAGCGGGTCGCTTCCTGGTAGAAGCCCTTGTACCAGTTCTCCTCGAACTGGCCGTCCAAGTGCACGTGGGAATCGATCATGCCGGGCATGAGGGTGGCGTCGCCGAGGTCGATGACGCGCGCGCCGGCGGGGATGGCCGCGCCCGTACCCACGGCGGTGATCTTGCCGTCCTGCACCACGACCACGCCGTGGTCGGCGAGCTTGCCGGACACGGAATCGAAGATGTGCGCAGCCTTGAGCACCACCGCCTGTGAAGCGGCGGGCGCATCGGCAGCCAGCGCCACGGGCGCGGCGGCGAGCGCGGTGCACAAGAGGGAGACGGAGAAGGGAAGATATCTCACGATGCACTCCTTGGAAGGATGAGGATCTGGTCAGGCCAGGCTTCGGAAAGGTCCGACATGTTTAACCCATGGCGCTGGCCTGTCAATCAGGCCGGGTTCAGTGCGCGGCACCGGGCAGGCGCCGGTAGGCCAACTCGTTGTACTTGTGGATCTCCCGCACCTCGGTGATGGCGCCGTCGCCGCCTGCCACGAAGATCATGGTGTGGATGCTACCCGCCTGGAAATACACGCGCGGCGAGAGCGGGATGAGCCGGGTGGCGGATTTCTGGTCGCGGCCGCCGAAGAGCTGCCCGTCCTTCAGGAACACGAGGTAGGAACTCTTGGTCTCGGGGCTGAGCTTGTATTCGCCGATGAGCGGCGCGTAGTCCTTCGGGTCCACCGCCACCGGATCCAGGTCCCGCGGCACCACCGTGGTCTGGGTAGCGAACATCTTCCAGCCGCCCGCCGTGCGGCGCCAGGTATCGGTGCTCACGTAGGTCGTCTTCAGGTGCTGGCCGAACACGTCCTCCCATTCGTCGTTCCAGTAATGCACCACCGCCGCGTCGCCGGCATAGCGCACCGTGAGGTCACGCAGCTTGATGCCGCCGCTGAACCCCTTGGGCAAGGGCCCGAATGCCTTCAGGAGTTCCGCCTTGGTCTGCACGTCCCCGTCCTCGGAGGTGTAGATGCAGTCGTCGGCGAGCGCCTGGTCCCAGACCTTGGCATCCCCCGGCGCCACCGCGTCGTACAACGCCTGGGTGGTCTTCTGGAACCAGGCGTCATCGGTGGGAGAGGCCTGTGCCTGGACAGCGGCCAGGAAGATGGAGAGCACGAGGATCATGCGCATGGCGGGTGTCCGGCGGCGTGGATGCGGTTTGGACCGCCTCCACGCCACCGGAGTTCCGGGATTCAGTCCACGGACCTGAAGTTGTAGCTGTAGGAGTAGCCGAAACCGGCGTGCTTGTCCGCCGGGGTGAAGACCTCGATCTGCCGCACCTCGAAGGGCGCCAATACGGTGTCGAGCTGCTGCTCGCCGCAGGACTGCTGCAGGTTCACGCAATCGCCGACCACGAAGCGCTCCAGCTTCACCTTCCAGCTGGTGTTGTTGCGGATGAAGACGGTATGGACCTGGGCCTTGTCATCCCCCACGGTCCAGGCGCTGAGTTCGTGGTCTCCGGAGCTGGCTTTGGCCCCCTCGGGCGCCGCCGGGGCCGCGGCCAGGGGATAGGCTGCCGCCATCTTCGGATAGTGTGCCTGCAACAATTTGAGGAAAGTGTCGGGGTAGTAGTAATGGGAGGTGTAGACGGTCGGCTCGTCGCTGCTGTTGAAGCGCTGGGTCTCGGGCACGATGGTGCCGCTGTAGGTGATGTGCCCCTCCATCACCGTGAAGCATCCCAGGTCCTCCTTCGACTCGACGCTGTGATGATCGTAGTAGAAGTGCTGCAGGCAATAGCGTCCGGCCTGCACCGGCAGCAGATAGATGGAAGGGCCGCCCTCCGTGTCAGGCACCTCGAAGCTCTTGCCGCCCTTGAAGCGGGGCGCGAACTTCAGCTGCTGGATGCGCTGGGATGCATCCAGCGTGACCGCCGCGATGCCCTGACCGGATTGCAACGGCAACGGCTGGTCATCCAAGACGGGCACCGAGGAACAGGCGCTGAGCAGGATCAGGCCGGCCGTGACTATGACGAGACGCATGGTGATATCCCCCTTAACGGATCCGTCGTTATGAAACACTCAGCGTTGACCCCGCCCGGTCACACGCCAGGTGAGACCGATGGCGGCGACGACGGCATGGGTGAGCCCACGCAGCGCCCAAGGCAGCTCCGGGCGGAACACATCGAGCAGCAACACCGCGCGCGGCGCGCGGCTGTCGTTCCAGGCCTCATGCTCGTAAGTGTCATCCCAGAGAAGGCCTTGGCCTTCGCGGAGGACATGGACGCCCGCATCGACCCGCAGGCGATTGCTGGGGCGGCCTTCCACATCCGGTGGGATGACGAGCGGCAGGTGGTAACGCAGGATGCCGCGGAAGGGGCCGCGGTGCGCGGGGATGTGCTTGCCGGCCTCCAATATCGAGAAGGCTGCGCTCTTGACCTCGGGATGGGCGTGCAGGAGCCGGCTCAAGGCCGGGCAGCGGGCCTGGTTGCGCCGGTGATCCGCGCCGTAGGCGCGCAACACGTAGAGCCGCCAGAAGCGCCCGCCGTGCCGGGAGAGATCGGCCTGCTCCGCCATGAGTTCATGGAACTCGGGGATCGCGGCCATGCCGCCCATGAGCGCGTTGCATTCGGCCTGGATGGCGCGCCAGTCACGCTCGAAGTCCGCGTGACCTGGGAAGTAGCGGTCCCGGTCCAGGACCGGCGGCGTCCGCACGCGCCGGTCATAGACGCCGCGCAGCGCACCGGAGGTGGCTTCGTAAAAGTTGGCCACGCGTGCTGTTAGAGGTTCGCTTCGATGAAAGCGGTGAGCTGCGATTTCGACATGGCGCCGGTCTTCTGCGCCTCGACCGAACCGTTCTTGAATATCATCAGCGTCGGCATGCCGCGCACGCCGTACTTCTGGCCGATCTGCACGTCCTCGTCCATGTTGACCTTGGCGATGCGCAGTTTGCCCTGGTATTCCACCGCAAGCTCGTCCAGCAGCGGGCCGATGGCCTTGCACGGCGCGCACCACTCGGCCCAGTAGTCCACCAGCACCGGCAGGGGCGACTGGATCACATCCTGGTCGAAGCTGGCCTTGCCGGTCATCACGATGGCTGCGCTCATGCGGTCCGCTCCCAGAGGATGGAAGGTGGCTGGAGGGACAATTAGACCCCTCGTCTCGCGCGGCCGCAAGCGGCCTGTCAGGCCGCGGTGGTGACGGCTGTCACTTGCGGCCGGGTCGGGCCGGCCCTACTGTAACCACACAGAAACCAGGGGAGTGCGCCATGACTGACCAGGAAAAACCACAGGATCCCCGCTACGGCATGTGGAGCAGCTTCGCCATCGGCCTGCTGGTGGTGGCGGTGGGCGTGGGCTTCCTGCTGGATAACTTCGGCATGCGCCTGCCCTTCTACCGGCCGCACAACTGGTGGGCGCTGTTCATCCTCGTTGGCGCGGTGCCGCTGCTGTTGCAGGCAGCGGATCAGTACCGGCGCAGCGGCAAGCTGGACCGGGCGGTGCTGTGCATGCTGTTGAGCGCGAGCGCACCCATCCTGGTGGCGACGATGTTCCTGCTGGAACTGGATTGGAGGTTGTGGTGGCCCGTCTTCATCATCTACGGCGGACTGTGGATGATGGTCGGAGGCCGCAAGCGCAACCGCCTCAGCTGATATGAAGTCCGCGCGGCAGCCATCCGGCTGCCGCGCGGAGGGTCCTCACTTCTTCTTCATCGGGTCTTCGGTGCTGAAGCGGCCGCCCAGCTGGTCGCAGGTGCCCTTGCTGACGCTGTCCACGAAGCCCTTGCCCTTGCAGCTGTTCTGGCCCTGACAACCGCTGGTGGCGGTCTTGCAGCTGCTCTTGCCCTTGCAAGCATTGACGCCGTAGCAATTGCCGAGCGCCTGGGCACCGTCATCGGCGATGGCGATGGGGGCCAAAGCGAACAGGGAGGCGGCGACGGTGGCGAGAGCCAGACCGCGTGCAGTGTTCTTGTGCATGGAGAGGGTCCTCTGTTTGGATGGGATACCCCATCTAGGACCGTCGTGAGCGCGACATTGTTCCCGCGGGGGATCAGGTGGGGGTCTTGTTGCTCAGCATCCAGTAGAGGCCGACCTCGGTCACCATCTTGGCGAAGTTGTCGAAGTCCACCGGCTTCACGATGTAGCTGTTCACGCCGAGCTTGTAGCTGCGCACGAGGTCGCTCTCCTCATGGGAGGAGGTCATGATCACCACGGGGATCCCGCGGGTGGCCTCGTCCGCCTTCAGCGCGCGCAGCACGTCGATGCCGTCCATCTTCGGCATCTTGAGGTCGAGCAGGATCATCTTCGGCATGCCTTCGCTGCGGTTCGCATAGCGGCCGCGGTACTTGACGAACTCCAGCACTTCCACCCCATCCCGCACCCACACGATGTTGTTGGCGATGTTGCGCGTCTTGAGCGTGTAGAGCGTGAGCTCCGCGTCGGAGGGATTGTCCTCCGCGTAGAGGATCTCGACCTGCTTGTACTCGCTCATCTACGGCCCTCCTGGCTGGGCAGGGAGAAATGGAATGTGGCGCCCTTGCCCGGAGCAGCATCGGCCCACATGCGCCCCCCATGCTTGGTGATGATACGCATGGCGATGGCTAGCCCCACGCCGGTTCCGGGGAAATCTTCCTCGGCATGCAGGCGCTGGAACACACCGAACAGTTTGTCATAATACTGCATGTCGAAGCCAACGCCATTATCCCGCACGGTGTATATGCTCTCGCCCTGCTCCACCCGGCCCAGGATCTCGACCCGGGCCTCGGGGTTCCGGCTGCTGTACTTGACCGCATTGCCGATGAGGTTGATGCATGCCTGACGGATGAGGGAGCGGTCGCCCCGGCAGGGAGGCAGTTCCCCCACGGCGATCACCGGCCGCCAGGGGTTGTCTCGCAGCACCTCGGCCAGGCATTCCTCCACCAGCGGGCGCATCTCCACATCCCCGAGCTGCAGCGGCCGGCGGCCGAGGCGGGAGAACTCCAGCAAGTCGTCGATCAGCACCGCCATGCGGCGGCTGCTGTCCCGCACCACGCCGAGCAGCCTCAGTCCCTCTGCGTCCATCTGGCCCGCGTAGCGGCGCTCCAGCAATTCCGAGAATCCGTCGATGGCCCGCAGCGGCGAGCGCAGGTCATGGGAGATGGAATAGCTGAAACCTTCCAGCTCGCGGTTGCTGAACTCCAGGAGCGCGTTGTGCTCCGTGAGGCTGGCGTTCAAGAGCCGCGCCCGCGCCTCGGCGCGGCGCCGGCTGCGCAGCTCGCTGGTGAGCAGCCACAGGCAAGCCAGCAGCACCGCGAGACTGATGCTGTCGCCGATGGTCATGACCCACAGCGTGAGACGACCGCCGTTGGTGGCGCGGTCGCGGCGATCGGCCAGCAACTGGTCCTCCTCGGCGACCATGGCATCGGTGATGTCGCTCAGGTCGTCCAGGCTGCGTTTGCTCTGGAGGAGCTGTGCCGTCAGCTCCGGCCCCAGCAGCGAGGCCGGCGGGTGCTTCTCCTCCAGCATCTTGTCGAGGGCGAGGAGCCGGGAGGCGCTCACGGTCTTGAGGTCGGCGACGCGCTTCACCTCGATGGGATTGTCCTGGATGAGCGCGGCGAGCCGGTCGAGGTCAGCGGGGATGGCCGCCGTGGCCGCGTGGTAAGGATCCACGAACAGGGTGTCGCCGGTGAGCATGAAGCCGCGCGCATCGGCAGCGGCATCCTTGTGGTCCATGACGAGCTTGTTGGTGGCGCGGATCACGTCATAGGTGTGATCCACCCAGGCCACGCGCTCGGCGTTCCCGCGCACCACATAATAAGAGAGCGTGCCGATGCCGGCGAGCAGCGCCAGGGCCGACAAGAACGCGATACGTACGAGCAGCGTGCGGCGCTCGGCGCTACGGTAGTTATCCGGCTCCCGGCCGGCATCCGCGGTCTGCTGCAGGTCAGCCATCCACTCCGCCTCCCGGACGGAGGTCATAAAGATACCGGCAGACCGGGGAGGCCGCTAGTCCCGCGGCGGTTCCGCGAAGGTGAAATAGAAGGTGGCACCCTCACCTTCCGAGGCTTCGGCCCTGATGCGCCCGCCATGGCGCATCAGGATGCGCTGGGTGCTGGCCAGCCCCACGCCTGCGCCCTCGAACTCGTCCTGGCGGTGCTGGCGCTGGAACGGGGTGAACAATTTGTCGGCATAGGCCATCTCGAAGCCGGCCCCATCGTCGCGCACGTAGAACACATCCTCGCCGTTCTCCCGCAGCCGCCCCACCTCGATGCTGGCCTCGGCACGCTTCCCGGTGAACTTCCAGGCATTGCCGAGCAGGTTCTCCACGACGATGCGCGCGAGCCTGGGATCCGCGTCTATCCACATGCCGGGCTCGACCTGCACGCTGCAATGCCGCGCCGGATCCTTCCGCTTGAGCTCGGCCGCCACCTCTTCGGCCAGGGCGCTCAAGTCCACGGGCTGCTTGTCGAGCTTGGCACGGGTCACCCGCGACAGATCCAGGAGCGCATCCACCAGCATGGCGATGCGCTGGGTGCCATCGGTGACGTAGTTGAGGAAGTTCTTGCCGGCCTCATCCAGCTTGCCCTCGTAGTCCTTCGCGAGCAGCTTGCCGAAGCCGCTCACGCTGCGCAGCGGGCCGCGCAGGTCGTGGGACACGGAGTAGCTGAAGGCTTCCAACTCGCGGTTCACCGCCTCCAGGTCCCGGCTGCGGTCCTCCAGCTCATCCTCCATCTCCCGGTACAGCCGCACGTTCTCCAGCGCGGCCGAGGTGGTCTCGGCCAGGGACTGCAGCAGCTTGAGTTCTCCGCTGCTGGGACGGTGCCGGCTCTTCCAGAAGCAACAGATGGCGCCGGCCGGATCGCCGATGCGTACCGGCACTGCGACCATGCTCTGCATCGGTGTGCCGCGCAAAGCGGCCTTGGGCACCCGCGGATCGGTATGGATGTCCTCCACCAACGCGATCTCGCGCTGCTGCATCGCCCAACCGCTCACGGATTCACCGGGCGCGAAGTGTTGTCCCTTCCACTGCGGCGCGATCGAGTCCTCGCCGATCACGCGTCCGGTCTCGCCTTCACGCAGCACGAAGGTCACTCCGTCCGCACCGCTGAGTTCGCGCGCGGCCCGGCACACCAGGTTCACCACCATGTCCCGATCGCGGGCCAGGGGCAAAGTCTGGGCCACCTTGACCAGGCTCTCCAGACCGTGCACATAGAGTTCTTCCGACGGCGGGCGCACACCATCGAGGGCGCGTTCGATGGCCGGCACCAACGACTCGATGTCGGATTTCTGGATGCAGTCCACGGCACCTTCTTCCTTGAGGTGCGCGATGTCCTTGCCCTCGTAGGAGCCGGACAGGAACAGGAAGGGGATGCCGGGATGGTTGCGACGCACGTTGCGCAGCACTTCCAGCCCGTCGAAGTCGTAGCCGCGGTTGTCGGAGAGGATGAGGTCGATGCCGCCGGCCTTGAGCGCACCCTGGTAATCGTCGCGCGACAGGGCGAGGGTGATGTCGCAATCGAGGTCGGAGCGCAGCAGGGTCTGGCGGATCAGCTCCGCGTCCACCTCGTCGTCTTCGATGTGGAGGATATGTAATCGCCGCGACCTATCCATGTCCGCTCCTGGATATCTTCGGGGTATCTGCAGAGAGAAGTCCCTTTTCCGTCTGCCGTCGAAATCATAGCCCGCCTGGGAAAAAAATCCACGTCATACGCGTGCCACGTGCCGGTGACGGGCGTGTAGCCCGCGTGGTTACAGGATTTTTTACATAAAACGGATCAGCCGGCAGGCTGGCCGCTGTCTTCCGCCACGTCTATGTCGCCGACCTTGGTACGGCTGCAGCTCAATAGGTAGCGATGGCCGGCGTGGAGGTATACCGGCTTCTGATCGTCGGTGTCGGGCAGTATGGGATCGGCGGTCGCAGGACGGTCCCGCGGCGTGAAGCACTGGAACTCCACCACGAACCAGCCTTCGCGGACCCACAGCCCCGACCGCGGTATCTGCATCGAGGCAGGCGCCACGCCATGGCGGCCCGCGGCCGGCGGCGCGATCCAGAAGTATTCGTCCTCGGGCACGCCGACGAAAGAGGTGTCCTTATAATCCAGCGGGCTCTTGCCGAGGATCTCGCCGCGCTGGATGGCACAGCCGGCGAGCGCCAGCAGCAAGAGACAGGATGCGATACGCAGCGGAGCCATGGCGTGATTCTACCCTCCGCTATGCCTTCAGGCCTGCCACAGGAACACCTTCAACGGCGGCTCCTCGGGCTTGAACACCCGGGATTCCTGGAAGCGGAAACCGAGCCCCTCCAAGAGATGGATGGAGCGGGCATTCTCCGGATCGGTTATGGCGGCGATGCGCCTCAAGCCCAGCGCCCGTGCGTGCTCGAGGGTGCCGGCCGCCGCTTCCCGGGCGTAGCCCCGGCCGCGGCAAGCATTGAGGAAGGCGAACCCCAGATCCACGTCCTCCAGGTTGTCGCGCTTGATGAGACCGCACATCCCCAAGGGAGCACCGTCCTCTTTAGACGTGACGCAGTAGAGGCTGAACCCGTGCCGAGCCTGCATGGCCTGGGGGCCGTCCACGATGTAACGGCGTGCGGCGTCCAGGTCGTGTATGCCCCGGTCGCCTATGAAGCGCAGCCAGTCCGGATCGTTGACCAGCTCGAGGATGAATGGCGCGTCCTCCAGTCCCAGGCGCCGGAGCCGCAGGCGCGGCGTATCGAATGCGGTCATCTCTATCCCCTCGGGAGGCCGGGCACCAAGCGGGTTTTGACAGGGCCGGCCCTGGGGCATTATATAGTTGCGGCAAGGGCCTCGAAGAGCCCGAGTTCCTGGGATAGACGAGGGATCACAGCATGAGCACCCACAGTTCCACCGGGCCAATCGCCTTCGGCTGCGTCGGCTCATTCACGCTGCTGGAATCGGTGTTCCATAAGCGCGCCGGCGCGCTGCTGCACGAACTCTCCGCACGCATCACCGGCAACGACGACTACGAGTGCCGCCGTGTGTTCGTGGGCGGCGTCGAGGCCCGCGAGGTCAAGCTGCACCTGCCCTTCGCCCCGCGGGACTCGCGGGTGCTGTGGCTGGTCCGCCAGCTGCTGGTGCGGGTGAACCACCACCTGCTGGAGCAGTCGGTGGTGATCCTGAAGACCGCGGGCCAGACCTCGAACCGCTACACCCTGATGCCCTCCACCGAACAGCAGGACGGGGGCCCCGAACCCATCGCCCACCGGCGCATGGCCGTGGTCTCGCGCAACCCCAAGGGCAAGCCCTCGGTGATGTGGTACCAGGTGCCGATCTACGAGCAGGACAAGATCAACACCGACACCTACGGCCGCGCCATCAACATGGCCCGCGACGAGGGCCAGGAAGGCGAACTCATGGTGTTCTCGGAGAACGACGCCGATCTCCTGCGCGACGTGGTGACCAAGCTAGAGTTCGACCTGAAGCTCACGCGTCGCGACCGCACCGGCGGCGGGACCAGCAGCGGCAAGCTGGTGCTGTTCAACCACCACCGCAAGAAGTGACTGCCCAGTCCAGGGCGATCGGATCCTAATCTCCTACGGCTATAGCGTCTTGCGGAAGCAGCGCAATTGGTCCACCTCGGTGAACCCGAGGGCGGCATGGGCCAGGGCGCTGTCGAGGTTGGTGGATTGCGTGTCGGAGGCGAACTCGCGACAGCCTTGGGACTGGGCCCAGGCCTCGGCGGCCCAGATGAGCGCGCGGCCGGCGCCGTGGCGGCGCGCCCGGGGATCCACGTACCAGCCTTCGAGATAAGCCACCCAGCCGCTCTCGCAGCCCTCGGCGGCGGAACGGATGGAGAGTTCGGCGAAACCGACCGCCGCGCCCGCCTGGTCGAAGGCGATGAAGGTGGCGGATGGCAGCCGCGCCTCCCGGGCGAAGAAGCGGGCGATGTCCTCCATGTGCTCGGACTGCTTGCCTTCGGGCCAGAGCGCGCAACGCATGCGCAGCCAGGAGGGCGTGTCGGAAGGGATGGCGGCGCGCACGCTGATCATGGACTCGGTCACGCGCCCGCGCTTGGGTTGTTCCGGATGCTTGCCTTCCGCATGGGTGTCTCTCATCACTGCCTCCTGTTAGGACACGCGCACGGCTGAGATTATTCCGCTACATCACCGCCAGGGGGCGCCCGCTCTGCTCGGGGATGTCCGTCTCGTAGCGCACCCGCCACACGCCATCCTCCAGGCCCCACATCTCCACGTAGTGGCCCTGCTCGACGATGGTCTTGCCGCCGCTCTTCGGCGTATAGGTGATGGTGTAGTGCCCGCGATCGAAGCCCATGCCGCCTGAGGCATAGACCTGGTCCAGCACGCAGACGATGTGGGTCTGGTACTTGGCGAAGACGTGGCTGAAGGCCCGCCCCACCGCGCGTTTGTCGCTGCTGCCCGGCAGGCCCTGGGTGTCCTGCACGTAGTCGGCGCTCAACACGTCGAGGAGCCCGGGCACATCCGCCTGGTTATAGGCATCCACCCATCTGCCCATGCGCGCCTTGATGATGGCCTGGTCCGGGCCGGCGCCATCGGCCGGCACTGCGGCGCAGGTGAGCGCCGCGAGCAGCAGGCTGAGCGAGATAGCGAGGAGGTAGGGCCAGGCGCGCATGGGTCAGGGAGCGGGCGCCGGGTCGTGCATGTCCACGATGTGCTGCACCCTCCAGGTGCCGCCTTCGCGCTTCCACACCTCGAGGAAGCGGCCCTGCTGCGTGATGGTGGCACCGCCCGCCTTGGGCGTGAGGGTGAGGGTGTAGTGGCCTCGGTCGAAGGCCATGTCACCCGAGGCGCGCAACTCGTCGGTGACGCCGTCGATCTGGGTGTGGTACTTGGCGAACAGCGCCCTGAAGGCCTGGGTCACGCGCGCCTTGTCCAGTTCGCCGGGAGTGCCCTGGATCTCGTCGGTGAAGTCGATGCTGAACACGTCCATCATGCGCGCGACATCGCCATCGTTGTAGCCATCCAGCCACTGGTCGATGCGCTGCTGCAGCGCCTTCAGGTCAGGTCCCGGACCGCTGGCATCTATGGCGCCGGCATCGGGGGGTACGAGCGTCGCCAGAAGGATGGCGGCGGCCGGGATTGCGTGCTTGAGTGGCATGGATCGCCTCACTCTGCGGGGTCGTTGATGTTGATGAAGCGCTGCGTCAGCCAGACGCCGCCGCTGCGCTTCCACACTTCCAGGAAGCGGCCCTTTTGCACCAGCGGCTTGCTGCCCGCCGCGGCGCCCTTCGGCGTCGACGTGGCGATGTAACTGCCGCGGTCATAGGCCATGTCGCCCGAGACGCGCAGTTCGCGGGTGTCCACCTCGATATGGCTGTCGTATTTGGCGAACAGGGCCGTATAGCCCTTCAGCACCGCTTCCTTCGGCAAGGGCGGCGTGCCCTGCTGCTCGAAGCTGAAGTCGGGGCTGAAGACGTCGCCGAGCTTGGGCACGTCGGCGGCGTTGTACCCCTCGGTCCATTGCGCGATGCGCTGCTGCACGGCAGACACATCCTGCGGGTTGCCGCTGGTGAGGGTGCCGGCACGGGCCGCGGACCAGGCCAGCAGGCCTGTGATCCCTAGGTCCAGTACCAGGATCAGGCGTCTCTTGATGCGCGTCATCGGTGCTTCCCGTGGGTGTCCTGAGCCTGAGACTAGCCAAATCCCCGGGGATTGCTACCGATATATGTGTAAGTAAGAAATAATTCAGAAATCCCCGCATCACCATGACATTTTTGCGGGGCGCGGGCTGGGGTAGACTCCCTATCCTTCAGGGGTGAAGCCATGTCCACCAGCGTAGACCACGATCCCGCCTACAGGCGCTTGCGCGCCGAACTCGCCGCCCAGGGCCTGTTCGAGCCGGATCCCCGCGGCTATCTCCTGCACCTCGCCTGGGTGATCCCCGCCTATGTGACCGGCTGGTGGCTGCTGCTGAAGGTGCAGGACATGCCCTTGCGCGTCTTGCTCGCCATGCTGGAAGCCTTCGTCATCATGCAGGCCGCGTCCCTGGGCCATGAGGCGGGCCATGCGGCGATCTCGCGCCGTGCCTGGGTGAACGGGCTGGTGGGACGGCTCTGCATGAGCTTCGGCTCCGGCAGCAGCCAGGCGAGCTGGCACGCCATGCACAGCGAACACCACCGTCACGCCAACACGCGCAGGGACCCGAACCTGCAGGCGCGCCTCTTCAGCTTCACCGAGGAGGACGCGCGCGGGTCGCGCGGCCTGCGCCGTTGGTGCACGCGCCGGCAGGCCTGGCTGTTCTGGCCGCTCATCACGCTCATGGGCCTGGCGTTCCGACTGAACAGCCTCAAGCACATGCTCGGGCACCCGCGCGAGACCCGCGGCGATCAGGTGCTGGTGGCCTTGCACCACCTGCTGTGGCTGGCCCTGCCAGTCTGGCTCATCGGCTGGGGGCCGGCCCTCGCGAACTATCTATTGGTGCTGTGGGGCTGCGGCATCTATCTCGCGGCGATCTTCGTCGCGAACCACCTGGGGCATCCGCATCCGACCAAGGGCCGGGATTTCATGGCGCGCCAGGCGGGCAATGCCCGGAACCTCGGGGACGGTTGGTTCATGCGGCACTTCTTCATCGGCCTGAACAGCCACATCGAGCACCACCTCTTCCCGCGCATCCCCTGCACACGTCTGCACCTCGCACGCCCGGCGGTGCGCCGTCATTGCGCCGCGCTCGACATCCCCTACCACGAGGTGGGGCTCGCCGCCGCCATCGGGGAACTCCATCGCCACAACCGGCGCATGGCGTCCGTCGCGGATGACGAGCCCGTGGGCATGCTGGTGCTGGAAAAAGAATGAGCCCCTTGCGGGGCTCAACTTCAGCCTAGAAGAAGACCGCGGCTCGACCGCGATCCGCTGGCTCTCAGGTCATCAGCCGCGGTCCTTGCGCTCGCTCTGCAGCAAGCCCCGGTCGTCATTGGCGCTGCCGGCTTCCAGCTTGTTACGGGGACTGTCGCCTTCGGCGTTGGAGAATCCATCCGCTTTCAGGGTCTCATCCACGCTCTCGGGGTTGCTCCCGGCCATGTCCATGCGTCCGGCGCGCCCGGCGCTGTCCGAGACATCTGATTCCTTGTAACCCAGGTTGTCCAGTTCGTCCTTGGCACGGTCCTTGGCCAGACCATACTGCTCGTGGAGCTTGCCGACGAGGTATTCCTTGTCGCCCTCGGCACGGGTCAGATCATCGTCTGTGAGCTTGCCCCACTTCTGCTTGATCTTGCCCTTCAGTTGGGTCCAATTGCCTTCTGCTGTATCACGGTTCATGTCGATCTCCTGGAAGTCGTTGTGTCCCTGTGAGTCAGGGCTGGGGGTGTGCATCGTGGAGGCCGAAGCCGCCGGGGGAGATCCCCGACGGCACCGGTCGCCATCATTCAACGATTGGAACCGCCGGGGTTGTTCTGCCCGCTGCGACGCTGGGCATCCTTGTCCGCGGTACCACCGCTCCCGGGGGCGCTCTTGCCACCCTGGGTGTTGTTCCCCTGCTGGCTGTTGCGGTCCTGGGCGTTCTTGTCCGCCTTGTTGCCGCTCTGGCCCTGGGAGCCTGCCGCGCTCACGCCGCCGGATTCGTGGGAATCCTCGTCGGCATCGGCGGAATACTGGCTCCGGCCGCCGGGGCTGTTGCCGGCACTTTGCTTGTTGCCGGGATTCTGCTGGTTGCTACCGGCGCCCTGCTTCGTGCCGGGGTTCTGCTGGTTGCTGCCGGCGGCATTCTGCCGGTCCTTGTTCAACTCGTTTTCATCCTGTTGCCTGTTGGCCATGTCGTTCCTTCCTTATAGATCACGTGGGATGACGGCAGCTCTAAGAACCCCCGCGGCCGCTGCCATTGCCGCGGGGCACGACGCATCACGCGCCGGGATGGGGAGGCTTGGAGCTGACCTTCAGGTCGTCGTCGACCTTGCGCACACCGGGCACGGATTGCGCGGCGCTCTTGGCCGCCTTCTCCGCGTCCTTGCTCGACGCGGTACCGCTCAGGGTGACCTTGCCTTCCTTCGCGCTCACCACGATGTTCGAACCCTGCAGGTTCGACATGGAGGCGAGCTTCGCCTTCACCTGTGTCGTCAGGTCCGTATCGCTCTGCACGCCGGTCTGGCCCATGCTGGCGCTGTTCTGGGAGCCCGTTGGCGCGCCCATGTCGGTGCCTTCGGCGCCGCTGGCAGTGCTAGCGGTCGGCGGCGGATAACTCGGATTGTCCGATGGGGCCGCCGCGAAGGCGGTCGGGACCGCCAAGGCGGCACTCAAGCCGGCGGCGACCAGAAGACTGCGGGATAGGTTTCTGTCCATGGTATTCACTCCTTTATGGTTGGATGACTTATTTGCCGCCGCCGCTCGAACCCGAGTTCATGGACGTGCTGACCTGGTTATCCACGCTCTTGACGCCCTTCACCGACTTGGCGGCCGCTTCGGCCTGGGACTTCTCGTCGGCGCTGGCTGCGGTGCCGCTCAGGGTCACCACGCCGTTGCTGGTCGCGACGTTGATGTCCGCGTCCCTGAGGGTGCTCATGCTGGAGATCTTCGACTGCACCTGGGAAGTGATGGTGTCGTCGCTGACGCCGGTCACTGCGGTGTTGCTGCTCGGATAGCCACTGGTGGCATCGGTGCCGGCATTGGCCGCCACGCCCGCGCCGAGAGCGGCGACAGCCGCGGCGGTCAAGAACAGGTTGCGGATGCTTGAGTTCTTATTCATGTGATTCCTCCTGGGATTCCACGCGGCGGATGCCGCGTCGGAAAAGTTTTATCCACTCCGGCCTTTGCAGGACAGACTTGGAAGCGCGAGAGATATCGTGCGTGACGGACACTCTGCCGCGCATGCACTTCCTCTACTGTGCGCTGTTGCACAGTGCGCAGGATCGATTCTGGATTTTTCGTAACTTTCTCTGCAAGCATCGGTCGTGCTACACAGCGTTGCACAGCGCGACGTTTCCGCCTCTGTGCACTGGCGCACGGCGTCCGGACACATAAACAGCTAACTTGACCATCATGAACGTGCAATCAAACGTGCAATCAGGAGTAGAGAGAAATGGACAACAACTGGAATAGATTGGAACTCAGGCCGCTGATCGCGTCGCTCGCGATACTCTTCTCTGCCGCAGCATCATCGGCCGTGCCGGGTAAGCAACATGAGGTAAACAATTACGGCGGTGCCGTGTACCAGGGGACCGCGCAACTCGAACTGGTCTCGGCGCTGGTACAGGCGGGTGGGGGACCGGAAGGTTTCTCGTTCCAGACCGCGCTCATCAACATGCTGGGCCAGCCGGCTGCGAACGATGAGATCAACAAGCTCGACCAGCAGTACGGCACCGAGCAGGTGCAGGACTGGCTGCAAGGCACCGACTGGACCGTCCGCGACGGAGTGGTAAAGCTGAAGGCGACCGGCACCAACCTGCCTCCGCCGCCGTCCGACCTCTCAAGCAGCAACCTGGCCAGCGGTCTGGTGGATGCTGGCATCGCGCCGGACGACACCACCTTCTGGTCCGGCTACTACTACGATCACCTGTTCAGCCATTCCATGAACCAGCAGCTGTCCACGGACGTGGACCGCAAGTACAACCCTTATTTCACCAAGAACATGTACATGATCACCAACCAGGCCATGTACGACATCTCGCAGCAGGTCCATACCCACAACATCCGCTTGGCCAAACTGCACTGACCGGAGGAGCCTAGACCATGAGCTATGAACTTCCCAAACTCCCTTATGCCTACGATGCCTTGGAACCGCACATGTCCAAGGAGACACTCCAGTATCACCACGACAAGCACCACAAGGCTTACGTGGACAAGTTCAACAAACTGGTGGAAGGCACCCAGTTCGAGGAGTCTCCCCTCGGGTACGTGGTGAAGCACGCCGAGCGGGGCCCGCTGTTCAACAACGCCGCCCAGGCCCTGAACCACAGCTTCTTCTGGAATTGCCTGAGCCCGGACGGCGGGGGCGAACCGGAAGGCACGCTGATGGATGCCGTCAAGAAAGCCAACGGCAGCTTCGCCGATTTCAAGAAGGACTTCAGCGAGAAGGCCGCGGGCCTGTTCGGTTCCGGCTGGGTCTGGCTGGTGAAGAACCCGGATGGGGGCCTGGACGTGGTGCAGACCGCCAATGGCGACACGCCCTACGCAGGGGAATCCCGGCCGCTGATCTGCTGCGATGTGTGGGAGCATGCCTACTACATCGACCACCGCAACGACCGGGCCAAGTACGTGGAAGCGTTCTGGAAGCTCGCCAACTGGGAGTTCGCCCAGGACAATTACACCGCCGGCATGGATGATGAGCAGCGCAGTACCACCCACCCCATGCAGCGCAAGGGACAGCACCAGCACCGTCATCACCAGGTGCGCTAAGACCTCGGAATAGATGATTCAGAGATGATTCAGGCGCCGTCGATTGCCCGTCTCTGGGTTTGCCACAGCGACTCGGCTAGGCTGCAGTTTCGGCTGTCCGGACCGATTCCGGCGCGAGGAGTTTACGACGCAAGGTTCGATCGGCTGGTTCGGAGATGAACCGCGCCACCAGCGCGCCGAGCATCCAGCAGAGCGCCACGATGGGCGGATACCAGAGCCAGCCGAGCGCGATGTGACTGCCGGAAGCCTTGTAGAGCTGCACAGCGCCGAACGCCACGAACATGTGGGTTAGATAGACCTCATAGCTCAGGCGGCCGAGGGCCTGCAGCCATCCTGTGCCCGGCAGAAAGCGCTGCATGCCCCCCGCTTCGCTCCAATGCAGGCTTACTACCAGGCAGGCCACGGAGAAGGTCAGCAGCAGGATGTACCCGTCCTTGAGCGTGGCCCATAGCACCCAGCCCTGGGTGAACACCATCGCCATGCCGGCGATGCCTGTGCAGCCGAGGGCAAGGTTCAGCCACCGGCGCGGTGGCCGACAATGCATGGCGATCAATGCCGCCAGCACACCCGCGGCGATGGCGGACATGCCCGGAAGATAAGCCTTCTCCTGCCAGATGTCGTTCCCTTCCAGGGCTGCATGGGTGTAAGGCAGGGACAGCGCCAACACCACGAGGCAGGGCGCCAGCACCGCCGTGCGGCGCGTCAGCAGGCAGACCAGCGGGAAACCTATATAGAAGACTTCCTCGATGGACAGAGACCAGAGCACGTCCCAGTTGCCCGGCAGATACCCCGTGTGCCCTTCATACCAGTTGAGGTAGAAGCCCAGCGCCGATGCGACGGCTCTGCCCAAGGACTGGTCAGGCCGGTGGATCCGATAGTCCGGGATATCCATGAGATGGAACAGGCTCAAGACCGCCACCAGCAGCAGCAGGCAGGGCACGATGCGCGCGAAGCGCCGTGCATAGAAGCCCTTAAGGTCGATGCGCGGGAGGCTGCCCCAGCGCCGGAGCGAGTTGCCGGTGATGAGGAAGCCCGAGATCACGAAGAACACACACACGGCTTCGTAACCGTTGAAGTTGAGCGCACTGGAGACCCAGCCTGGCAGCAGGACACCGAGCGCGGTGTGCTTGAGGGGGATGCGCAGGCCGATGTGATTCAGGATCACCAGCACGATGGACAGCCCGCGCAACAGGTCTATGCCCTGGCTGCGGGCGGCGGTAGCCGTCATCTTCTATCCCTTGGTTCCACCAGACCCCTGGCCACCATGGTAGCAGCAGCCCCGCGCCAAAAAGAAGACGCCGGGGGCTTGCGCCACCGGCGTCTCTTAGGTCGTGTGGGCGACGCTCAGCGCTCGGATGAACGCTCGGTGGGCTCGTCATCCAGTCCGGCGCGGCGGTCCGCCGCCTCGGCGCGGCGCTGGGTGCCGCGGAGTTCATAGCCGAGTTCACGCAGGCCTTCCGTGACCTTGTCCTTGGTCAGGCCGTATTGCTCCTGCACCTTGCCCACCAAGTACTCGCCGTCGCCCTTGGCCCGCAGCAGATCGTCGTCCGTGAGCTTGCCCCACTTCTGCTTGATCGAGCCCGAGAACTGTTTCCAATCGCCTTTGACGGTGTCCTTGTTCATCTCTTCACCTCGATGTGAAATGCGGCCGGCTCAGTTGCCGACCGTGAGGCCCTTGATGTCCACGCTCTTCACGCCGTCCACCTTCTCGGCGACGTCGCGGGCGTGATCGATGGCGTCCTTGTTCGGCAGCTTGCCGCTCAGTGCCACCACACCGTTGGTGGTGATCACCTTGATGTCGAGGCCCTTGGTCACGCTGTCAGCCAGCAGGTCGGACTTCACCTTGGTGGTGATCCAGCTGTCGGAGGTGCCCTGCTTCACGTCGGAGGCCGCGCTCTTGGTGTCGGCGCCGAGCTTGCTGTCGGACGGGGTCTTGAGCTCGTTGTCCACGCTCTTAACGCCCTTCACTTCGCCGGCGAGCTTCTCCGCGTAGGCCTTGGACTTGGGGCCGGTGGCGCTGCCGGTCAGGGTCACCACGCCGTTGGTGGTGGTCACGCTGATGTCGGAGCCCTTGAGGGCCTTGTCGCCGGTGAACTTCACCTTCACCTTGGCGGTGATGTCGGTATCGGAGATGGCGGCACCCACGCTGTCGCTATGGGCCGTGGGGGCGTTCGGGTCATCGGCCAGCGCCACCGGCGCCACGCCGGCGGCTGCCACCGCGAGACCGGCAGCCATCAAGAGGGTGCGGATGGTGATGTGTTTGGACTGCATGATTCTCTCTCCTGGTGCGCTTGTGCGCTTATTGGCGACGATGCGGCGCATGGCGACGGCTTACTCGTCATTGGGTGAGAGTCCAATCTGCACGCGTGAGACATGTTTATCTGTGCGGCGCTGCACATAACCCGCCGGGAATGTCGGCATATGCAACATGGACGCACGCTGGAGTTACATAATAAATGCGCCGGTCAGCCGCACGGGCGTCCCATACCGCGTATGCTGCCCTCAGCCCTCTCCGGGCCACTTACCGCACCCCTTCGATTCGAACCCCTGCCCCCTCTGCCAGAAGGCACAGTTCGCACCGGTGATCGTCGGCAACCGAGGATCATCATGCCCAGCGAGACCGTCAAGTTCGAGAATGGCCCGAAGACCTATCGCATCCAATTCGATGTGGTATCGCCCGCTCCGGCTGCGTTCCAGAAGCCGAGCATCACCAAGAGCTACGCCCCCAAGCCCCAGTACACCGTCGCAGCCATCCGCGTGACCGAGATCACCGAAGGCGTGGGCGACGATGGGGACAAGAAGGTCATCAACTTCGCACGCGGTTTCGACACAGTGGCGCAGGCGCGCACCGGTGCCACCGAATATGCGAAACGCATCGTGCGGGAACAGATGACGCCGAAACCGGTCGCGGTCCCTGCAGTGGAACCTGCGGCGGGGAGCTAGAGCCCGGGTCGGGCTACGTCTTTGATCTGACGGGTGATGATCTGGATGCCATAGTGCAGCGCGGCCGCAGCGGCTTCCTCATCTTTCTTGTAATTGCCGGCCATGGGATAGCGGGTGGCCCAGCCTTTCTCGCCTACCACGCTGATATACAGCACGGGGTTGAACTTCTCAGGCGTGTCCTGCTCGCTGCCGGCCGCGATCACGTATTTGCCGGTCTGGGTGAACTTGAATTCCATGTGCATACTCTCCGTTACATGCACAGCATACGCCTTTTACGTCGCTCGCGTCCGAGCGTGACCGCCGGTCAGATATGCGCAGCCCAGAAGGCTCTTTCGCACCCGTTGCATATCTAATCGGAGCGCAAGAGAGTAAGGTGTGGACCTGTCTGAGTCGCTTCCCATTCCCCGCTTTAAACCGAGAAATGTGACCTTACTGCCGGCAGCTGCAGCTGGGCAGCGGTATCGCGCGCCTGCGATTTTGTGGGTGCGAATTCGCCTGCTTCCCGCCTGACAGGATGGATACTGGAGAATGCCCCATGAATGATTTCCGCGTCTATGACCTCAATTCCGCCCCGTCCGATTCACGCGTTGATCTCGAGAAGATCAAGCTGAACCACGGCAACATCCCCAACGTGTACGCCGTCATGGCCGAAGCGCCGGGCCTCCTGAAGGGCCACATCGCCCTCAAGGAACAGTTCGAGAAGGCCACCCTCAACAAGCAGGACCGCAAGATCGTGCTGTTGACCTTGAGCCGCGAGAACAACAGCCCCTATGACACCGCCGTCCACAGCGGCGCGGCCGAGAAGCACAGCGTGCCCGCCGACGTGATCGAGGCCATCCGCGCCGGCACTCCGCTCAAGGACAAGAAGCTGGAGTCACTGCGCACCTTCACGGCCAAGCTGGCCAACATGCGCGGTCATGTGACCGAGAGCGACGTCAAGACGTTCCTGGATGCGGGCTATACCCGTGCCAACGTCCTGGAGATCGTGCTGGCCGCCGGCGCCGTGACCCTGACGAGCTACACCAACCTGATCGCCCAGCCGGTGCTCGATGCCGAGTTCGCGACCAAGGTGTGGAAGAAAGCTGCCTAAGGCAGGCTTGAACGATGATTTGACGGGGCGGGAGACCGCCCCGTTTTTTTCCCTGCGAGAACCCCGCTACCGAGGAATCCCATGAATCAGTCCGAATCGACTCTGACCCCCACCGACATGCTCGCCAGCGAAGTCATTCGCAATGAGGACGGCCATGCGGCCGACACCCAGCGCGCATCGCTGCTGCCCAGCGAAGTGGCGGGCCGGCTGCCCTCATCCCGGGCCGCGCGCGGTGTGACCTCAAGCCCTGTCGCATATCCGCAACCCGGCGGCGCGAGCATCTATCAGTGGTGGGGGGATGGCGCGCGCGGTAGGCGGCTCACCGCCACCATGCTCGCGATACTGCAGAGCCGTACCGGCGGCCGGGAGATGCACCGGAACGAGACCCACATGAACCGGGGCATAGGCCGGATCTGGTTGTATTGGCCGGCCCTGCTCGCCACCACGATCCTGGCAGTGGGTGGACTGATATTGGCCATGTCCGACAGCGGCATCGGCACCAATGTCTCGTTCATGTTGCGCAAGCTCATCTAGTCCGGCTGCTGCGCAAAGAGAACCATGCGATCACGCCGCTCATGCCTGAGAGCGCCGCGCAGACGAGCATGATCCAACGGAAGGTCCCCACGTAAGCCTGAGCCACTGCGGCATGCACTGCCGCAGTGAGTTCGGGCGCAGTGCCGGCGGGCGCTTTCAATTCCCCCAAGCGTGCCGCACCCGCCAGAAGCCCACGCTTGAGCTCTTCAGGCACACCCGAATCCTGCAAACGCGCGGCCAGAGCGGCGCCGAAGAGACTCACCGCCAGCGCCGTCATGCCCGCTACGGCCAGCACGCCCGCCAGGCGCGAGGCGGTGTTGTTCACGCCGGAAGCGATGCCGGCCTGCTTCGCGCTCAAGGACTCCATCACCACCGTGGTGAGGGGCGTCACGCTGACCGTCATGCCCAGTCCCATCACCAGCACGCCCGGCAGGAAGCCCGTCGTGTATGAAGCACCCACGCCCGGCATGCCCAGCAGCAGGAAACCCAATCCCGTGAACAGGGGCCCGATGAGCAGCACCCAGCGCGTCTCGAAACGGCGGATGAGGCCGGCGGCGAAGGCGGAACCGAAACCCATGATGGCCACGAAAGGCAGAAAAGCGGCGCCCGCCTGCAGGGCGGAGTA
Organism: uncultured Gammaproteobacteria bacterium; assembly: GCA_964584665.1. Lineage (GTDB taxonomy): Bacteria > Pseudomonadota > Gammaproteobacteria > Natronospirales > REEB76 > DASUBN01. Next base: position 7,995 of record CAZPAO010000009.1, on the reverse strand, counting down.
GCCCTGCACCTGGATGAGGTCAAAGGGCAGGAAGTAGAGCCCACCGCTGAGCGCCCCGTAGAGCAGGAGCGTCATGAGGTTGGCGCCGGAGAAGGGCCAGGAACGGAAGAGATGCAGCGGCAGCATGGGCGCGGCACAACGCGCCTCGCGCCACAGGAAAGCAGCGCCCGCGATGAGCGCCAAGAGGGCCGCTAGCCAGCGCGCTCCGCCCGCAGCCACCAGTGCGTAGATTGAGAGGCCGAGCGCCGCCGCCAGCAGCCCCGCACCCAGATAGTCGAGCCCCATGGCGCTGGCGGGCGGCTTGTCCCGGGGCACGCGCCACCATGCGAGCGCGGCAGCGAACAGTGCCAGCGGCACCATGAGCAGGAACACCGAATGCCAGCCGAAGGCGTCCACCAGGCTGCCGCCAACCAGCGGACCCATGGAAGTGGTGAGAGCGGAAGCGCCGGCCCAGATGCCGATGGCGCGGCCGCGTTCCCGCTCCGGGTAATGCAGGCTGATGAGCGCGAGGCAGGCCGGCACCAGGAGCGCGCCGCCCGCCCCCTGCAGCACGCGTGCGGCCACCAGTACCGGCAGCGAGGGTGCGAAGCCGCTGGCGCCGGTGCCCACGCAGAACACGAGGGCACCCAGCATGAAGATGCGGCGCATACCGAAGCGGTCGCCGAGGGAACCGCCAATGAGCATGAAGGCGCCCAACATCAGCATGTAGGCGTTCACCACCCATTGCAGCTCGGTCGACGTGGCATCGAGGCTGGATTGCATGGCCGGCAGCGCCAGGTTCACCACCGAACCTTCGATGAACACGAGGCTGGAGCCGAGTATCGCAGTGGCGAGCACCCACGGCTTGGCATGCTGCGGGCTCGCCCCGCCGTTGCCGGGACGGGCGTGGTGGCTGCCGTGGTATGTGCCGAAGATCAGGGACATGCGGCCCAGTATATAGGCCGCATGCCGCCGTCAGTATCTGCCGGGAAGTCCCGTCACTTCTTCGAGTCGCGTTCCCGCTTCTTTACATTGGTCTCGCCCGGTATGAGCACCGTCTCGAGATATGTCAGCAAACCGTCCTGTTGCAGCGTCGCCAGCGGCGTCGCGTCATGGGGAGAGGAGGCCGCTGGCAACAGCACCACCTCCAGCTTGCCCTTCATGAGCAAGCCGATGCCGTCAATCGTGCCGCTCGAGAACCCCGTGGGCGCGGCGCCATTGACGCTGACGCTTTGGCCGGTGAAGGTGAGGGAACTCTCGATGTCCACCGAGGCGGTGCCGCCGCTGCCCGTACCCGGCACCGGCGCCGTGCTGCCCGTGGCGAGATGGCCCGCGGAGAGTTCGTTGTGGCCGGAGCCGTTGAGCTTGATCGTCGTCCCTGCCTTGAACCCGACGCCGGTATCCGCGGTCAGCGATGCCGCGCCACTGCCGTTGCGTCCGGTGACCACGGCCTGGCTCCCCGCTCCATCGCCGGCGCGGATGGCGAGACCCCCGCCCGACTGGATCACGCTGATGCCCTTGACGGCCGTGACATCCACGCGGCTGTTGACGTCCTGGGTCATGGTGGCCCCGTCGCCTGACCAATCGGCGATGCGCGCCGCGCCGTCACCGCCGGCGATGCTGATGTCGCCGGAGACGGTGAGCTTCACGCTGAGCGCCGCAAGCGTCACGCCGGCGTCCTGCGCCAGTTTGATGTTCGCACCTCGGTCGAGAGCCCGTCCCGTGGCGGATGAGCCCACGTCGCTGCCGCCCGTGATCACCAGGTTGGTGGCAGTGGCGGTGAACGCGCCACCGGCGCTGAGGGCCACGCCGGACTTGCCCGTCGCAGCGACGGTCGCCTGGACGCCGGCCGCGGAGAAGAAGCCACTGCCCATGAGCTTGTCCCCGCCCCTGAGGCTAAGCGTGCCATGGGCGGCGATGGTGAAGGCCCCGCGCGCGCTGATGCGGGTGGAGGCATCCACCGCATAGCGGGCTTCGGCGCTGCTCGACCCAGCGCTGACATCCGCATTGCGGCCGACATCGTTGCCGCCGGAGATCTTCACCACCCCGTTCGCGGCGGTGAGCGCCACCGTGCCCCCGCTCAGCGTGACCGCACTGGCCTGGGTGAGGGTCGCGGTCGCGCCGCTGCCCACGGCGGACACGGTCATGCCCGTGCCGACGCCGGCCCCCGCGCTGGCAGCGATGAATAGGTTCTGGTCCGCGACCACGGTAAGCGCACCGGTCGCCTTCACGCTGATGCCGCTCTCGGCATCGATGGTGGCGCTGCCGCCGGCCTGGGCCTCCGCGTCCGCCTGCTGCACCTGTCCGGTGGCATTGCCTTCGATGCTGATGTCGTGGCCTGCGTGCAGGGCCACGGTGACGGCATCCAGCGCGACAGCACTGCGGGCCTCCACGGTGGCGGTGCCGGCGGCGCCCGCGGAAGCGAGCGCGCCGAAGGCGGCGGCGCTGCCGCCCTGGAGCTGCAGGATGCCGTTGGTGCCAGCATCGATCGTCAGCGCGCCATTCACTTTCAGGTCCACGCGGGCGGAGGCGTCCACAGCAGCGGAGCCGCCGTGCAGAGCCTTGGCGCGGCTGATGCTGGAGAAGTCCGACGCCGCGCCCGCGGCCGAGTCTCCGCCGCGCAGTGCGAAGAACGCGCCGGTGTGGCCAGCGGCGCTCAGGGTGAGGGTGCCGCCCGCCCCCGTGACGGTGAGGTTCACGTCCGATACGCCGCTGAGCGCTGCGTGCCCGCCGCCGCTACCGACGCTGGCCTGGCCTTCCCAAGCGGCGGAACGGCCGCCACTGACCCGGAGCTGGTCGTTGTCTTCGGTCAGCTTCACGCTGATGCTGTTCCTGGCGGTGATGTTGACGGAGTCGTCGGCACGATAGGTGGCGGAGCCCCCATGGTCCGCCGTCACGCTGGCCTGGGATGCGGCGAAGCTCCCGCCTAGGATCAAGAGCGCGCCGCTGCCTTCGGTGAGCGCCACGCTCTTGGCGGTGATGTTGAGCCGGCCTTCGGTGAGGTAGCTGGCGTGGGCGCCGGCATGGGTCGCCACGGCACTGCCGTCGAAACCCCCGCTGTTGGCGCCGGCCAGCTTGAGCCCGCCGCCTGCCCTGGCGCTGAACGCGCCGCCGGTGACGATGTCGAGATCCATGTCGTCCAGGAAGCTGGCGGTGGCGCCGAAGCTCGCCGAAGCCTTGGCATGCCGGCCCGCATCGGCGCCGGTGTAGGGCGTGATCAGCATGCCGGCGGTGGCGGTGAGACTGACCGCGGTGGCTCCGCTCAGGGACACCGCGTCATGCAGCGTGAACCCTGCCGCGGCACCGCCGCGCACGGCTTTCACTTGCGCGTTGGATCCGGCGCCGCTGCCGCTGCCCGCGTATACGTTGAGGGGGCCGAAGGCCTTGAGCGCGAGCGCGCCGGTGGTGGCCTTGATCGCGGTGGAGACCTCAACGTCCATGAGCGCGGAACCGCCATAGCTTGCATCCACGGAGGCGCTCGCCCCTGGCCGATGGTCGCCGGCCCTGATGTCGAGCTGGCCGCTCGTCAGCGCTGTGCCGGCGGTCAGCGTGACGCTGGCGCCGGTGACACCGATGCCGGTATCCGCAATGAGCTGCGCCTTGCCGCCGCCGGAAGCGCTCGCCAGCGCGCCCTCGGCGGCCGAGTCGCCGGAGGCGGCGACGGTGAGGTTGCCGCGCGCGGCCACGGTGAGCTTGCCGGAAGCGCTCAAGTCCACGCCGGTGTCGACGCCGAAGACAGCGCTCCCGCCGTGGTGGGCCTGCACGCCGGCCTGCATGGCGTCCTGGCGGCCGCCCTCGATGGATATCTGGCCGTGACCCTGCTTGCCTGTATCTAAGGTCAACGCACCCGCCGTCACCGCGAGATGCACGGCGCCGGAGGCGTCGAACGTGGCCTTCCCGTGCTGATCCGCTGACGCGGAAGCGCCATTCCCCTCTCCTTGGCCCCCGTTCAGCATGATCGCGCCGCCAACCCCACCGGTGAGCGTCAGGTGCAGAGCCGACACCGCGACGACGTCGATGTCGTCCTTCAGACGGATGGCGGCCGAGCCGCTCTGCCTCGCCAGCACGGTCGCGTCATGGCCACCCACGAAGCTGCCGGAGCCCCCGATCGCCATCTGCAAGTTGATGCCCGCGAGCAGGTCCACCGTCGGCGCAGCGAGGTGCACGGTGCGGTCCACATCAACGCTCGCCTTGGCCCCCTCGCCAGAGGCGCTGGCACGCGCCGAGATGGCCGAACCGCCGAGATTGCTCATCACCACGTCCTGACCCGCCAGCGTGAGCAGGCGGGTGGCATGGAGGTCAACGCCGGCCTTGGCGCTGGCGGTGGCCGCGCCACCGTCGTGCGCGAGCACGCTGGCACCCTTGGCGGCCGAGCCGCCTCCGCTGAGGTGCACTGCGCCTGCGCCGCTCGCCTGGAGCGTGATGGTGGCGGCTTGGATGCTGACGCCGGCATCGGCCGTCACGCTCGCCGTGGCGCCGCTGCCGGAGGCGCGTATCGGATTGGGGCTGCTGACCGCGCCGCTGCTAGACGTGTTGCTGCCCACGCCTGCCAGGGTCTTGCTGCCGCCGTGCACGGTGATGCGGCGGCCCTTGAGCGTGACCGCGCCGGTCTTGCCGGTGACCTTGAAGTCCAGGGACACATCCACATCCACCGCCGCGGTGCCTTCGCCGGACGCGCTGGCGCGCGCCATGTTCGCGGCCTGGGAGCCGCCGATGATGAAGACCTGGCCGCTGGAAGCGTTGGTCTGGCTGATGCTGATGCCCGTGGCCGCCTTCACGCTCACGCCGGAGTCCACTTCGAGCTTCGCCGAACCCCCTGTAGCCGCGGCGGCCGAGGCCGCGAACACCTGGGTGGAGGACGGGCTGCTGCCGTGCAGCGACTGGCCGCCACCCGCGTGCTGGGCACCGAGCAGTCTCACGGAGTTGCGGCCGGTGACGGTCACGCTCCCCGTGCGCGCGGTGATGGCGATCCCACCGGCAAGGCTGATGCTCCCAGCTCCGCTGTTGCCCGCCGAGGCCAGCGCACGGAAACCGGCGTTGATGTTGTTGGCGCTGATGAGCAGGTCGCCGTCGGCGGCGGAGAGCTTGACGCTGGCGCCGCTCAGGATGATGCCGTCCATCTCATGCACCGTGGCCGTGCCGTCGAGCGTGCGTGCCAGGGCTTCGATGCCGAGCCCGCTGCCGTTGCCGGTCAAGATCTGCAGGTCCTGTTCAGCGGCGAGCTTCAGCGCGCCACCGGCGGTGATGCGCAACGCGCTGTCCACGTCCAGCTTGGCGCTGCCGCCCCCGAAGTCGCTGGCTGCCACGCTGCGGCCCGTGCGATAGCCGGCGTCGATCTGCACCACGGCGCCGCTCATGGTGAAGGCCTTGCTGGCGGTGAGGGTGAGGCCCGTCGTGACGTCCACCGTGGCGTTCGCGGAACTGTGGCCGATGGCGGATGCGCCCACACCGGTGAGATGGCCGCCGCCGACCGCCACGGTGGCGGAATGGTTGCCGCCGATGACGATGTTCGCGGCGGTGAGTTCGAGACCCGTGTCCGCGACGACCTGTGCCTGGCCCTGGGTGTTGGCCTGCGCCAGCACGTCGATGCCGGTGGAGGAAGCCTCATTGAGGGTGACCTGGCCCGTGGCCAGCAGGCGGATGTCACCCTGGCTGACCAGAATCACGCGCGCGTTGGCGTCCATGTCCGCCACGCCGCCGCCGTAGGCCTGGGCGCTGGCATTCTCCGCTACACGCGCGCCGCCCTGCAACACCACCCGGTTGCTGCCGCCCGAGGCGCTCAGCCGGATCCCGCCGACGCCTGCCGTGAGCTTCACGTCCGCGCTGGCGGTGTAGTTAGCATGGCCCGAGTCCGCGGAAGCGTAGTTGCGGCGGCTGCTGCCGGAATGCCCGCCCACCGTGCTGCCGGCCGACAGCACCACGCCGTCCCCACTCACCGCGAGGCTGCCACCCTTGATGCTGACGTTGGACTGCGACACCGCGGTGGCCTTGCTGTGCTGACCCGCCAGCGCGCCGCCGTTGCCGCCGGCATCGCCGGCGCCCGCCAGCAGCAACACGAAGCCGCCGAGGCTGCTGGCCGCGAGCTTGACCGTTCCCTTGGCGGAGAGGTTGACGTCCGCCTCCGCGAGCGCGCTCATGCTGCCGCCGGTGCCTTGGGCGCGGGCATGGCCGTCGGCCACGCCGCCGCTCAGCTGGATGTGGTTCGCGCCGATGTTCACGGTCTTGCCGATGATGTTCACGTCCGCCTGGGCGGTGACCTTGCCGACCAGGGAAGTGGTAGAGAGGGAACCGACGGCATGGGCCTGGCCGCCGTGCAGGATCACATCCTGGGCGCCGGAGGTCCCGCCGGTCAGGCTCACGGCGCCACCGGCCTTGAGCGTCACGTTCGACTTGGCGCTGGCGCTCGCATGCCCGTCGGTGAGCGTGGCGTCCGCGGTGCCTGCGCTGATCTTCACGGAAAGGCCGCTCAGCTCCAGGGCACCGGTCGCCTGCAGCAGGATGGAGTGATCCACCTGGGCATCACTAGCGCCGGCACGGGCAGCATGGACGTCGAGCCGGCCGGCCAGGACGCTGGAGCCGGTGGCGGTCAGGGAGACGTTGTTGCCCTTCAGGGTTATCGCGCCGAAACTCGATGCGGCGTTCCCGACGCTCACGTTCCAGCCGCTGATGGCGATGCTTCCCGCCGCGGACAACGTCATGGCCTGGCTGCCGCCCACTGCCACGCTGTTGTCGCTGGCGGAGAGTTGGGGCTGATCCTCCATGAGGGTCAAATTCGCAGCGAGACCGCCCGCCGTATGCCCCACATAGATGGACCGCCCGACGGTGAGCTTGTTGGTCGCGTCATGGAGCGCCACGTTGTATCCCGCCGCGGCATGGGCGGAACCGATGGAAGCCTCGAGGGTGAGTCCACGGCTGGCGGAGACGGCGAAGGTCTTGCCCTTGCCGGTAAAGGCCAGGTGTCCACCGGTGAGCGACACCGTGCCCGCCACATCCAGGCCGTGGTTCAGCTTGATGTCGCCGGTGGTGACGAGGTCCAGGTTGTCGTGGAACAGGCTGCTCCCGTCGCTGAACAACCCCTTCACCACGATGTCGCCGCTGCCGCCGTCGATCTTGAAAGCCACGAAACCGTCGTAGTGGATGTCCTTGGCGGTGATGCTCACGCCGTGGTCCCCATGCAGACTCCCACTACCGCTGCCGAAGCTGAACACGTGGGTGCCCGCGTTGATGACGATGGCGCCGTCAGCGCCCGCTTCGCCCAGCACGATGTCGCCGCCGGTGGCGGTGAGCGTGATGTCCCCGCCCACGCCGAGATGGTGCACATCGATCCCGCCGGTCGCGCTGATGCTCGCTCCTGCGCTGTCGGCCGTCAGGGTGCCCGCATGGACGTCGCCGCCGGTGGCCGCGAGCGCGATGCCGTGCTCCGCGGAGACATCCTGTATGTCCACATCCCCGCTGGTGGCAGTGATGCTGAGCTTGCCGCCGATGAGGATGGCATGGGAATCGTGCACACTGGCGCCCACCAGGGTCAGGTTGCCGGCGTTAGCAGTCCCACTCGGGAAACTGTCCACCGCATTGATGGTGAGCACGCCCTTCGCGTCCAGGGCGACGGTGCTCTGGCTGCCGAGGCCGAGAAGGTGGCCTGCGTCTATGGTCAGGTTGCCGCCGGTGGCCTTGAGGGAATACTGAGTCACATTGCCGTGGGCATCGAGCGCAGCGGAACCCAGGTGCACATAATTATTGCTGCCGGTCTCCATCAGGATGGACTTGGCTTCCACGTGTCGTAGATCGATGGTGCCGCCGTAGGCCGCGAAGTCGCCGCCGATGGTGATATCCGTGTTGGCGAGGTGGATGGCTCCGCCGGAGCCGACCTTCAGGGTAAGTTTGCCGCTGCCGGTTGCGGTGATCGCATGCAGGCTGGCGGAAGCATTGATCAGGTTGTGTGCCGAGATGGCCACGGCGTTACCGGCATTGAGCTGGGTTTCTATGAAATTGATGCCGATCTTGGTGGCGGGGGAG
>CAZPAO010000008.1:0-91346 GCA_964584665.1 uncultured Gammaproteobacteria bacterium | reverse complement strand
TCTCCAACCTGGCCCAGCCCGGTTCGGGCCACCTCTATTTCTCCCTCAAGGACGCCCAGGCCCAGGTCAGCTGCGCCCTGTTCAGGAACCGCGGCCAGCTGCTGCGCTTCAAGCCCGCCAACGGCATGAAAGTGCTGGTGCGGGGCCGCGTCAGCCTCTACGAACCCCGGGGTAACTACCAACTCATCGCCGAGCACATGGAGGAAGCGGGCCACGGTGCCTTGCAGCGCGCCTTCGAGGAACTGAAAGCGAAGCTCGCCGCCGAGGGCCTGTTCGACGCGGCGCTGAAACGGCCCTTGCCGCAGGCGCCGCGCCGCATCGGCGTCATCACTTCCCCCACCGGGGCTGCGTTGCGGGACATCCTCAGCGTCATCCGCCGCCGCTATCCGCTGGCCCGGGTGGTGCTCTATCCGGTGCCGGTGCAGGGCGAAGGCGCCGCGGCGAAGATCGCCGCCATGATCGCCCTCGCCTCCAGCCGGGCCGAGACGGACGTGTTGATCCTGGCCCGGGGCGGCGGTTCCCTGGAGGACCTGTGGGCCTTCAACGAAGAGCCGGTGGCCCGCGCCATCCGCGCCTCCGCCATCCCGCTGGTGAGCGGCGTAGGTCACGAGATCGACTACTCCATCGCCGACTTCGCTGCGGACCTGCGCGCGCCCACGCCCACCGGCGCTGCCGAACTCGTGACGCCGGACCAGGCCGACTGGGAGCGGCGTCTCATGCAGCACGCCCAGCGTGTGGAACAGGCCCAATGGCGTCTGCTCGGTGAGCTGCGCCGTCGCTTGGAATGGTGCAGTGAACGTCTCACACAATTGCACCCGGGCCGCGTGCTCAGGGACCGGGCCCAGCGCCTGGACGAGCTGCATCTGCGGCTCGCGCGCGGCATGCGGGTGCAGCTCCGGCATGACCAGGGTCGGATCGCCCATCTCTTCACCTCCTTGCGCGAACACAGTCCGGCGCAGCGCCTGCGCCGCACCTCGGACCGGCTCACCTCCCTCGGGGTGCGCCTGCAAGGTTCGGCGCGCGCGAACGTGACACGCACCGGCAACCGACTGGCCCTCGCCATGCGCGCACTCGATACCGTGAGTCCTCTCGCCACCCTGAACCGCGGCTACGCCATCGTCAGCGATGCGGGTGGCGCGGTGCTGAGCCACGTGGCCGGGGTGCGGCCCGGCCAATCCATACGCGCGCGCCTCACGGACGGCAGCTTGCTGGCGGAAGTGAAAGACGTGCGTCGGGAGGAGTCTAAATGAGACGTGTTCTGCTGATCGCCCTGCTCTTGCCGGCGCTGGCGATCGCCGCGCCTCTCACCGAGTTCCCTCTGGACGATGCGGTGCCGGGAGGTGTCGCAGTGGTGGCCCTGCCCCAGACGGGCAAGACCGCGCCCCACGCGGAATACTCCGGCCAACATGTGATGACGGTGCGGCATGGGGGCCACTGGTACGCATTGGTGGGCCTGAGTCTCGATACCGTGCCGGGACCCAAGACGCTCGACGTCAACGTCCCTGGCGCCTCCGACATCCACATCGGCTTCACGGTGATGCCGAAGGAATACCCCTCCCAGTCCGTGACCATCGCCGACCCGCAGATGGTGGACCCGACTCCGGAACAGCTGAAGCGCATCGACGAGGAACAGCAGCATCTCTCCAAGGTCATGGCGAAGTTCCATGACGTACCGGCACCGCACATCTCCTTCATCTGGCCGGCGCCGGGTCCCGAGAGCAGCCCCTTCGGTTATCACCGCATCTTCAACGGCGAGCCCCGCAGCCCCCACAGCGGCATCGACATCGCCGCGCCCGAGGGCACGCCGGTGAAGGCGCCGGCGGCGGGCTGGGTGGCGGACGTGGGCAGCTATTATTTCTGCGGCAACACCCTCACCATCGACCTCGGGCAAGGCCTGTACAGCGTGTATTGCCACCTGAGCAGGATAGATGTGAAGAAGGGCCAATGGCTGAAACGCGGACAGCGGGTGGGGCGCATCGGCGCCACCGGTCGCGCCAGCGGCCCGAACCTGCACTGGACCGTGCGCCTGAACGAAGTGCCGGTGGATCCCCACGTGTTCCTGGGCAACAACGCCCCGACCCCGCCTCCCACCACGCCTCCGCCGGCGGTCACCATGGCTGCGCCCGCCAACACGACCGCCGCTTCAGCCGCGACGGTGCGCGCGCCCGCAAGCGTCACCACGGCGGCTCCCGCCGCCACGACGAAGCCAAATCACTAGGAACGATCAGGTATAGGAAAGAGACTTGGAACTGCGCTTGAACCACTCGTCGCCGAGGGGTTCGAAGACGCTGCAATTGCTCATCTCGCCGCCGTATATGTGCAGCGAGACGGCGCTCTGGTCGGAGAGGGGATTACGGATCAGGTGATACTCATGGGGCGGGATCAGGCATCCGGCTGAACCGGTGCCGGCCTGCAGCGTGCCGTGGTGCTCGAAGCGGTAACGCTCACCCTGCTTCTCGGCGATCTCGAACTGCTGCACCTCGATCTGGCCGCGCCAGACCCCTTCCACGCACCACATGCCGGAATGGTCGTGGATCAGCGTGCCCTGCCCCGGTCCCCAGGTCATGGCCACCACGGTGTAGCCGAGATCCTCGCTGCGGTACAAGAGCCGCCGTGCGTAGGTCTCCTTGCAGGGCGTGCACAGGCCCGCCGGCAGGTCCACGCTCTTGTCGCGGAACATCTCGCAGAGCACGTCCTTGATGGCATGGGTGGTCTTGCGCGGGTCGGCGCGCCGCACCGCCTCGTCCAGCAGAGGGATGAGCCGGTGGGAACCCTGGAAGTCGACCTGATGCATGGCGCTCATTATAACGCCGCCAGGAACTCGCCGACGGCCGGACGGAAACGCTCCATGTCCACCAGGAAGGAGTCGTGGCCCTGCTTCGAGGCGAGCGCCTCGAAACGCGTCTGCACCCCGACACGAGTGAGCGCATCCGCCAGTGCCTGTTGCTGGTGCAACGGGAACAGGATGTCGGTCTCAACGCCCACGACCAGCGCCTGCTTGAGGTGCACCCGCTGCAGTGCCTTGTCCACACTGCCGCCGTGCTCCGCCACGTCGAAGAGATCCATGGCGCGGGAGAGATACAGGTAGCAATTCGGGTCGAAGGCACCGATGAAGGACTGGGCGCGGGACTCGAGGTAGGCCTCGATCTCGAACTCGGTGCCGAAGGCCTCGATGCCCGCGTCCTTGGCGCGCTCGCGGCCGAAGCGCTCGGCCCACTCCCGCGCGGAACGGTAGGAGATCATGCCCAGCTTGCGTGCGAGGCGCATGCCTTCACGCGGGCCCTCGCCCACCGCATAGTGGCCGCCGGCCCAGGCGCCGTCGCTACGGATCAGCTCGCGCTGCAGCGCGCGGATCGCGATGGAGAAAGGTTCCGAATGGGTGGCAGACGAGAGGCTCACCAGCGCGTCCGCTTCGCCGGGATACATGAGCGTATAGGCGAGCGCGCTCATGCCGCCCATGGATGGGCCCATCACCACCCGCACGCGCGGGATGCCGAGTGACTTCAAGAGGCCGTGGGCCGCGGTGGCCACGTCCTCGATGGTGAGCTTGGGGAAAGCGGGCCCGTAGGACTTGCCGCTGCGCGGGTCCGGCGAGGCTGGGCCGGTGGAACCGTAGCAACTCCCGAGCGAGTTCACGCAGATGACGTGGAACTTGTGGGTATCGATGGATTTGCCTGGCCCCAGCATCTCCTCCCACCAGCCGGTGGAGGGATCCTCGCCGCTGGAGGCCGCATGGGCCGAAGGCGAGAGGCCTGTGAACAGGAGCAGCACGTTGTCTTTCGCGGCGCTGAGTTCGCCCCAGGATTCATAGGCCACTTGCACGTCGGTGAGTTCGCCGCCGAGACGCATGCTGAAGCGGCCGGGGAGCGTCACCACGCGACGCGCTCCGGAGACGGTGGGCACATGACTCTGGCTGTGCAGGGTGAGATGGGGTTTCATGGCCGCTATTTTACCAGCAGCCACAGCCCCGTGAGGCCGCCTGACAGCAGCAGGAAAGGCACCGACCAGGCATGGAAAGCCGCGAAGCTGCCCGGCTGGCGGCCCAACCGGAGAGCGATGATGTTCGCGAGGGAGCCTACCCCCAGGCCGAAGCCGCCCATGTCCACACCCCAGGCCAGGCTCCGCCAGTCCCCGGAATAGCTGGAGAGCAGGATGGTGGCCGGCACGTTGCTGATGAACTGGGAGAGTCCCGCGCCCGTGAGATACAGGCTCAGGGGATGGCGGAGGTCCACCGCATCCAGCGCGCGCGCAACGGCCGGCAGGCCCGCCACGACTCTCAGATCCACGAACATCAGTACGAACACCGATAAGAGCGGCCAATCGAGCCGGCGGAACACCTGCCGTGATACCGCCAGGAAGACCAGCATCACCGCCAGGAGCGCCCACTCCGCATGGCGCAGGTCAGCGCAGACGATGAAAGGCACGAACAGCGACGCCGCCATCACGAACAGGGGCCAGCGTACCGCCAGGGGACCCGCCAGACCATGCAGCTCCAGTGGGCGCGGACGGAACGCCATCAGAGTGAAGCCGAGCAGGCAGAGCGCCGCCACCGCTGTCGGCAGTGCCATCGCCCACATGAACTCCAGGAAATGCGCGCCGGAAGACTGCCAGAGGAAGATGTTCTGGGGATTGCCGATGGGGGTGAACATGGAACCCGCGTTCACCGCCAAGGCCTCGAAGATGATGAGGCGGCGCAAGGGCAGCGCCGCGTATTCCCCCAGGCTGAGGGTGAGAGGCACCACGATGAAGAGCGCGATGTCGTTGGTGAGCAGCGCCGCGCACAGCGCGGACGTGCCCACCAGGAACAGGGCTAGGCTGCGCTCGTCGTGGATGAGTCCGGCGATACGCCATGCGGAGCGGTGCAGGAAACCGCTGGCCTCGATGCCCGCCGTGAGCAGCAACAAGCCTGCCATGGTCGCGATAGTGGGCCAGTCCACCAGGCGCGGATAGCTAACGATGCCCGCAGGATGCACTACGCTCAGGAGCAACAAGAGCCCCAGCAGCGCCCACAGCAGGTAGTCGCTGCGCAGCGAGTAACCGGGACCGCTCATCGAGGGCGCTTATAGATGATGCCGTCCTTCATCACGAAGGCCACGCGCTCCAGCACGGTGATGTCGGCGGTCGGATCACCGGGCACCGCCACCAAATCCGCGAGGGCACCGGCGACAATATGGCCGAGATCCTTGTCGCGGCCGAGGATCTTGGCGTCCACCGCAGTGGCCGCCTGCAGCGCCTGGACGGGGGTCATGCCGTCCTTCACCAGCCACTCGAGTTCACGGTAGTTGGTCCCGTGAGCGTAGACGCCCACGTCGCTGCCGCAACCCACGGTGATGCCGGCTTTCAACGCCAGCTGCAGAGCCTGATGCGCATCCTGCATGCCTTGGCTGGGCGGTGTCTTGCCCGGCACATAACCCTGGAAGTATTGGGAGTAAGCCTCCTCCGCCGTGAGCGTGGGCAGATACGCCACATGGTGCGCGGCCATGAGCTTGAACACCTCCGCAGTGCCGCCATAGCCGTGCTCGATGGTGTCCACACCCGCCAGCGTCGCGCGGCGCATGCCCTCGGCGGTGGTGGCGTGAGCGGAGACGGGCCTCCCCAGGGAGTGGGCCGCTTCCACCAGCGCATCCAGTTCGTCCTGAGTGAACGTGGGCACAGTGCTGCCATCGGGACCGCAGCGGTAGTCCGCATAGACCTTGATCCAATCGGCGCCATGGCCCGCCTGCTCACGCACTGCCGCGAGTATCTCGGGTATACCGCTCACCGCCTCGGCGCCCTGGGGCAACACGAGGTCGTCACGGAAACCGCGGGGGCCAGGACCGTAGCAACCGCTGGCCACGATGGCGCGGGTGGCGACCCACAGGCGCGGACCCGGGACCAGGCCTTCACCGATGGCGCGCTTCAGGGAGAGGTCAGCATAACCGGCGCCCTCCGTGCCGAGGTCACGCAAGCTGGTGAAACCGGCCATGAGCGTGGCATCAGCATGCTTCACCGCTTCGATGGTGCGGTAGGCCTCCGGCTCCTTCAGCACTTGGTCGTTCCAGAGGGTCTCGTCGTAGGGGTGCAGGAAGAGATGGGAGTGGATATCCATTAGCCCGGGCAACAGCGTCATGCCTGGCAGGTCCACCACCTGGGTACCGTTGGGGGTCGGGACCTCACCGGCGGGACCCACGGCGGTGATGCGTTGCCCTTCCACCCGCACCAGCCAGCCGGGGTGGTTACGGCCATCGTCGGGGGTGAATACGGCTGCGGGACGCAGCAGGTAGATGACCCCCGAGGCTGCGGGCTCAGCTCCCAAGGAGGGGGCCAGGACAGCCAGGAGACAGGCCAGGAGACCTGAGCAATATTTGGACATGGGCGGGACCCTCCGACACCTATATTAGTGTCCATCGGCCCCACATGGGGCAGCGCAAACCCTTATGCCACAAGGCCCCGCCGTCCGTCGCCCCTTTCCAGGCGCTGGTCGCGCCGGCGTCGCAATCCCCAGGTGAACACCCTAATATTTTGCGCATGAAACGCATGTCCGGCTTCACGCTCATCGAGGCGCTGGTGACCATGACCGTGGTGGCGGTGCTGGTAAGCGCCGCCGTCCCGAGCTTCAAGACCAGTATCCAGAACGGCCGCTTGGTGACCCAGGCCAACGATCTCCTGGGCGCCCTGCTCTATGCCCGCTCCCAGGCGGTGGCGAGCACCGGGAATGTGGTCGTCTGCACCACCACCGACAACAGCAGCTGCAGCAGCGCGGGCAACTGGGCCAATGGCTGGCTGGTGGCCACCACCGACAGCAGCGGCGCCATCGTCACGGTGTTGCGCGTGCAGACCGCCCTCGCCGGCAACAACACCCTGACCAACGACGCCTCTGTCAAGAAGATCACGTTCACCAAGGGTTCCGGCATCCCCACCGCCGGCACCAACATCTATTTCACGCTGTGCGACTCGCGCGGCAAGACCTTCGGCCGCTCCATCTATCTCAGCCAGGTCGGAGAGGCACGCGTCTCCCCCACGGTCGGCTACAAGATCGACAGCACCGCCATCGGCTCATGTTGAGGCCATGACCATGAAGATCGGCACATCAAGACAACATGCACGCGGCTTCAGCCTCATCGAAGTCCTCATCGCCCTGGTGATCCTCTCGGTGGGCCTGCTCGGCATCGCCGCCATGGTGAGCATCTCCCTCAAGAGCAAGGACAGCTCGTACATGCAGACCCAGGCCAGCATGCTGGCCCAGACCATGCTGGACCGCATGCGTGCCAATCGCGGCGCTGTGGAGATCGGCAGCTACGACACCAACTTCAGCAGCACCGTCGCCACGGTGGCCTGCATGGGCAGCGGTCATACCTGCACGCCGGCGCAGATCGCGCAGTTCGACATCGCCGACTGGAAGTCCAACATCGCCAACACCCTGCCCGCGTTTGCCAGCGGGACCACGGCGCAGGGCAAGATCGCCACGGTGGCCGTGGCCCAGCTGACCCAGGTGACCATCAGCATCCGCTGGAATGACCAGCGGGCGGCGCAGTCGCTGCAGAGCCGTACAGCCGCCCCTGCTGCGGTCACTACCACTTACACCATCGTCTCGGGCCTGTGAGCATGCGCGCCATGAACCGACAGACCGGCTTCTCTCTGATTGAGTTGATGGTGGCCCTGGTGCTGGGCCTCATCCTCACCGCGGGCGTGATCTCGGTCTACATCACCAGCAAGAACACCTACAACGTCAACAACGCCCTGGGCGCCGTGCAGGAGCATGGCCGCTTCGCCTTCGGCTTCATGGATCCCAAGCTCCGCATGGCGGGCTACATGGGCTGCTACTACGTGCCCAAGGGCGCCAGCAACAACCTCACCGGCGGCCTCGCTACGGATCCGGTCTTCGCCTTCAATGGCCCGGTCTATGGCTTCGAATACACCGGCACCGGCGTCGGGGGCAGTTTCACCCCGAGCACCTCGGATCTGACCACGCCGCCCCAGAACGCGTCCCTGTGGAGCCCCGCCCTCAATGTGGGCGGCAGCACCACCCTCTATAACGCGATCAAGAGCACCGCCCTCAAGGGGAGCGACATCTTCATCGCGGAGGAGATGCAGAACAACCCGCCGGCCTTGGTCGGCGTCTACGACGACAATACCAACCTCTACGTCAACACCAGCGACCATGGCGTCAACGACACCAGTTATTTCGCCAACGGCACCTACGCCATAGTGAGCAACTGCGGCGGGTTTGGCGGCTCCTCGCCCCAGATCAACATATTCAAGGTCACGGGGGTGAACGCAGGCTCGGGCACCATCGCCTACAACGCATTGAGCAGCCACTACGCGACCACGGGCGCCAACGGCAACGTGGGCACCTATCAGGCTTATGCCTACTACATCGGCAAGGGTGTGGACGGCGGCCCCGCGCTGTTCCAGGCGAGCTTGAGCACCGCCGGCGCCTTGGCTACGCAGGAACTGGTGTCGGGCATCGAGAACATGCAGGTGGTCTACGGCATCGCCACCGCCACCGGCTCCACCGCCGGTGCCAATGCCGTGCCCTACGACTTCCAGACCGCCGACACCGTCACCGACTGGTCCCTGGTGGTCTCGGTGCGTATAGCGCTGGTGGCCCGCAGCGACGACAACTCCACCGACCAGGTGCGCACCGCCGCACCGGTGTACTACATGCTGGCCTCGGACCCGGTGGCCAATGCCAACTCCGACGGCATGACCCTGACCCTTTCCAAGGATCGGCGCCTGCGTCGCTACTTCGTCCAGACCTTCACCGTGAGAAACGGACTGCCATGAATACCCTGCCCATCGCGTCCCTGTCCCGGGCCCGCCGCCAACGCGGCGTGGTGCTGGTGGTGTCCCTGCTGATGTTGCTGGTGCTGACCCTGATCGGCCTGGCCGCCACCCGCAGCACCACCATCGAGCAACGCCTCACCACCAACCAGCACGACACCGCGGTGGCGATCCAGGGCGCCGAGGCCGCATTGCGTGACGGCGAGAGCCTGCTGAACTCAGCGGGTCTACCCAACTTCGCCCTCAACACGGCCGGCGCCTACACCGCTTCGACCTGGACCGGGGATTGGCAGACCCCGGGCCTGTGGGACGACACCACGGCGACTCTCGGCTATGAAGGCGCCTTCGGCTCAGCCGGCGTCCCCGTGGCGACGCCGCGGTACCTGGTGGTGCTCACCACCTATACCGGAAACGCAGCAGGCAGCAGCCTGTCCACGGATGCGCCCGAGACCAGCAAGCTCATCTACTACGTCTATGCCCATAGCTATGGTCTGACGACGAATACCTCCGTAGTGCTGCAGAGCATCTACATGCGCTGAGAGCGCGAACCGGATCATCGAGGAGACAGTGTCATGAAGAACCGCAAACTCACCCTGCTCGCCACCGCCCTGCTGAGCTTCGCGTTCAGCCTGCCGGCCCTGGCGACCCTGTCCATCTCGACGCAGCCCCTGTTCGTCACCACCGCGGTGCCGCCGAATATCCTCGTGATCATCGACGACTCCGGCTCCATGGCCTCGGCCTTCGTGCCCGATTCCCTGGACGACAGCACCTCGCTGATCGTGTCCGATACGATCCCGGTCACCGCCGGCACCACCACCGTCAACACCACGGTCATCGTCACTAGCGGCACCCCCAACACCGGTACGGTCACGGTCACCAACAACAGCACCACCCACGCTGTCACCATAACCACCGGCAGCGTCCTCAGCGCCGCGGTCGTCGTCAGCGGACACTCCCATAACTGGACCTTTAGCTGCCCCTCGGGATACACCGAGAGCAGCGGCTGGATTGGCACCAACACCACCAGCAGCAGCACCCCTTCGGCGCCCTCGGGCGACCATTGCACCCAGCAACAGTACAACTATGCCTGCGTCTCGGGTTTCACGCTGAATCCTTCCAGTCCCACCAGCGGAGCCAGCAGCACCGCGAGCGGCTACACCTGCACGAACCCGGCTTACACTTATTCCTGCTCCACGGGTTTCACCCTGGTCGGTTCCAGCACCGGCACCACCAGCACCCCGCCCAGCAGCACCAAATGTCAACAGCCGACTTACAACTATTCCTGCCCATCGGGTTACACCCGGACCGGCTCCAGCACGGGCACCGTCAATCCTCCCACCAGCACCACCTGCGGCCAGAGCGTCCCCAGTTATACCTGCCCCAGCGGCTGGACTCAGCTGGGTAGTGGTAGCACGAGCACCTGCCAGAACTACGTTTCCAAGAGCGTGCAGGGTGAGCAGTCCGTGATGTTCAAGGCCGCGGCCTACAACCCGCTGGCCTATGACCCCACCATCACCTACTCGGCGCCCTTCAAGGCGGACGGCACCCTCTACAGCACCAGCTTCACCACCGCGTACATCAACGGCTTCGACACCACTCGCGGCAACGTGAACCTCTCCACGAACTACAAGGCGACGGTGTCCTACGATCCCAGCAGCACCAGCCAGACCACCAACGACTGCGATGGCACCTTCACCGGCACCAGCACCACCAGCTCCGTGAGCTGCGCCAACAACATGGGCGGCGTGGCGGCGTATTACTACACCTACAACGCCTCCAACACCGGCTGCACCGCCGTGACCACGGACTCCCGCTGCTACACCCAGGTGGTGGTGAGCAGCACCTCCGGCCCCGGCAGCACCGACGAACGCCAGAACTTCGCCAACTGGTATTCCTTCTACCGCACCCGCAACCTCACCACCGTGAGTTCCGCGGACCGCTCCTTCGCCCAACTGGCCACCAGCATGCGCGTGGGCTGGATCAACCTGGGTTCCTGCACCGCCTTCGCCTCCACCGGCTGCACCGGCTGGAACAGCACCCAGTACGACAACCGCATCGCCCAGTTCAGCGGCACCCACCGCAGCGACTTCTTCAACTGGCTGTCCCGCTTTCCGGCGGACGTCTCCACGCCGCTGCGCACCGCGCTGCAGACCGCCGGCGAGTATTACAAGACCAGTGGCGTCCACAGCCCCTACGCGGCGCAGCCGCAGGTGACGGACGGCACGGAGTATGTGTGCCGGCCGAACTATACGGTGCTGATGACGGACGGCCTGTGGAACAGCGACAGCATCAGCAGCTTCGGCAACGCCGACAAGACCGCGGTGACCCTGCCCGATGGCACCAGCTACACCACCAGCATCAAGCCTTACTTCGACAGCTCCTCTAACAGCCTGGCGGACATCGCCTTCTACTACTGGAAGACCAACCTGCGCAGCGACCTCGGCACCACCGCGGCTCTGCAGTACATGCCCTACAACAAGAACGTCACGGTGACCGACAGCGTCGGCGGCACCGCGAGCCTGATCCCCTACTGGAACCCCCAGAACGACCCGGCCTCCTGGCCCCACATGAACACCTTCACGGTGGGCCTCGGCATGACCAGCACCCTGACGAGCCCCAAGTGGACCGGCAACACGTTCACCGGCGGCTACGGCGACATGGTCACCGGTCACGTGACCTGGCCGGCGGTCAGCAGCGACTCCGCCAACAACGTCTATGACTTGTGGCACGCCGCCCTGAACGGCCGTGGCCAGTTCTTCTCGGCGGACAGTCCCCAGGACATGGCGGCGGCGTTCAACACCATCGTCTCGCGCATCACCGGCCGGGTCGGCTCCTCCTCTGCCATCGCCGTGAACTCCACGCGACTTGACTCCAACACCTTCATCTACCAGGCACAGTTCAACAGCGGCGACTGGTCCGGCGAGGTGCTGGCCTACAAGATCAACTCTGACGGCAGCATCGGCGCCGTGCAGTGGCAGGCCACCAACAAGCTGCCGGCGCCCGGCAGCCGCAACATCATCAGCTGGGATGACACCGCCAGCTCCGGTGCCGGTGCCGGCATCGACTTCACCTACGCCACCCTCAACACCGCCGAGAAAGCGGCGCTGGACAAGAACATCAGCGGCACCACCGACAACAAGGGCACGGACCGCGTGGCCTACCTGCGCGGCGATCAGAGCAAGGAGCAGAGCCAGTCCGGTGGCGTATACCGCAACCGCGCGTCCCTGCTGGGCGACATCGTGAACTCCAACCCGCTGTTCGTCGGTACCCAGAACTTCGGATTCAATAATCTGCCCGGCGCCGAAGGCTCCAGCTACACCACATTCGTGAATAACAAGGCCACCCGTACCCAGGCCCTGGTGGTGGGCGGCAACGACGGCATGCTGCATGCCTTCGACGCCAACACCGGCGTGGAACTCTTCGCCTATGTGCCGCGCGGCATCTATGGCAACCTGAGTGCCCTCACTGATCCGCTCTACACCCACCAGTTCTATGTGGACGGCTCGCCCCAGTCCGTTGATGCCTATGTCTCCAGCACCTGGAAGACGCTGCTGGCAGGCACTACCGGTGCCGGTGGCCGCGAGATCTTCCTGATGGACGTGAGCAATCCCTCGGCCATAACCAGCAGCAGCATCCTGTGGGATTACGACGGCGCCATGAAGAGTGACAATGACATGGGCTACACCATCGGCCAGCCCACCATCGCCCGCATGCATGACGGGGATTGGTACGTGATCTTCGGCAACGGCTATAACAGCCCGAACCAACATGCCGTGATGTATCTCTACAACATCCGCACCAAGGTGGTCACCAAGTTCGACACCGGCGTGGGATCCTCAAGCGCCAACAACGGCATGTCAGGCCCGAATCCGGTGGACTACTCCGGTGACCGTGTCACCGACGCCATCTACGCGGGTGACCTCCAGGGTAATGTGTGGAAACTGGATGTCAGCAGTGCGACCCCCTCCAACTGGAAGTACTTCATCTACGCGGCCAGCGGCACCACGCCGAAACCCCTGTTCACCGCCACGGACGCCAGCGGCAACGTGCAACCCATCACCGATCGCCCCCAGGTGGGTCTGAACAGCACCGGCCAGGTGATGGTTATGTTCGGCACCGGCACCTACTTCCTGACCGGCGACAATGCAGTGCCCTCCACGCCGCCTGTGATGGCCTTCTATGGCCTCATCGACGACAGGGCCAATCTCGCCGTGGACCAGGTCCTGAAGGCCAACCTGGTGCAACAGACCATACTCACCGAGACCACGGTGAACGGCACCAACTTGCGCGTCACCAGCAGCAACCCGCTGACCAGCGGTTCGCAAGGCTGGTACATCAACCTCGACTACCCGAGCGCCCAGGGCGAGCGCGTGGTGAGCGACGCGGTGCTGGACAACGGTCGCGTCATCTTCACCACCGTCATCCCCCAGGGCACGGCCTGCCAGTACGGCGGCATCTCCTGGCTGATGGAGTTGGACATCGGCACCGGTGCACGCCTGTCCGTCTCGCCCTATGACATCAACGGCGACGGCAAGGTCAACAGCAACGACTACGTGACCGTGACCTATACCGACCCCGTCACCCATGCCGCCACCACGGTGACTGTGCCAGTGAGCGGCAAGCAGTCCAACGTCGGCATCATCAAGACGCCCGGCATCATCTCGGCCGGTTCGCTGGAGTACAAGTACTACTCGGGCAGCACCGGCGCCATCGGCATGACCGTGGAGAGCGCCGGTTCCAGCGGCGGCCGTCTCTCCTGGCAGCAGGTGCAGTAAACGCATCTCACCCGCCCGGCGCCAGGCCGGGCGGGTGAAGTCTGCGCCACTCGGGTGTGGACACGGGCTCGCCGGGCGGGCACACTTTCCATATCGCGGAAGGGGCGGTCGCGCATCGCAGGCGACGGCATCCGCAGACAAACCTGGAGAACCGCATCATGTCTCGCAACAAGGGTTTCACGCTGATCGAGCTGATGATCGCCATGGCCATCATCGCGATCATCGCCGCCATCGCCTTCCCCGCCTTCACCAAGTCGGCCATGAAGGGCCGCCGTGCGGACGCCAAGGCAGCATTGACCCGCCATGCACAGGCCCTGGAACGCTGCTACACCCAGTACGGCACCTACAACAACGGCTTGTGCAGCACCGAGGTGAACAGCTCGGCCGCTTTCATAGGCGCCACCAGCGACAAGGGTTACTACACCATCAGCGCCACGAGCTTCAGCGGCGTCGCCTACAAACTGACCGCCACTGCCGTGACCAGCGGTCCCCAGGCCAACGATACCGGTTGCACGGTCATGAACATCGATAACACCGGCATCCAGAGCTCGGGCAGCAGCGGCAGCAGCACAGACACCAACAACTGCTGGTAACCCGGCGGATACCGCCACGAGGTGTTACGGCCGGTCATACCGGCCGTAACTTTTTGTGACGCTTGATGGCTGGCGTTTTGCCCCTATATACGCCAACATGACCGCCCCTCCCGCAAGCAAGCGCCCCGGATGAGCCGACCCACCAGCCAGGACTCGCGCCTCGCGAAGCTGACGGCGATCGCCGGTGATGGGGCGTTGCTGCGCGGCGGCGGCAAGGGCCTGGAGAAAGAGAGCCTGCGGGTCACGCCCGCCGGTAAGCTCGCCCAGACACCGCACCCGAAAGCGCTCGGCTCGACCCTCACGCACCCTCACATCACCACGGACTACTCCGAGTCGCTGCTGGAGTTCGTCACCGCGCCTTTCCCGGACGTGAAACAGACATTGGCCTCGCTGCACGACATCCACGCCTTCAGCTATGAACATATGGGCGAGGAGATGTTGTGGGCCACCAGCATGCCCTGCGGCCTGGACGGGGATGCGAGCATACCCATCGCCGAATACGGCAGGTCCAATGTCGGCATGATGAAGCACGTCTATCGCCGCGGCCTGGGCTGGCGCTACGGGCGCACCATGCAGGCCATCTCGGGCGTGCATTTCAACTATTCCTTCCCCGAACAGCTCTGGCCTCTGTTGCAGCAGGCGGAGGGCGACACGCGCAGCCTGCGCGCCTTCCGCGATGACTGGTACTTCCGTGCCCTGCGCAACTTCCAGCGCATGGGCTGGCTCGTGCCTTACCTCTTCGGCGCTTCGCCCGCCATGTGCAAGAGCTTCCTCGGCGGCCGCGACCTCAAGTTCCCGGAGTTCGATGCCCACACCCTCTATGAGCCCCTGGGCACCTCGCTCAGGCTCTCGGACATCGGCTACAAGAACAACAACCAGGCCCGCATCGGCGTCACCTATAACAGCCTGGAGGACTACGTCTCCACCTTGAGCCATGCCATCAGCACACCGGCCGCCGAGTACGAGCGTATCGGCGTGAAGGTGGACGGCGAGTACCGCCAGCTCAACGCCAACATCCTGCAGATCGAGAACGAGTTCTACGGCTCCATCCGCCCCAAGCAACCCATCGAGCGCGGCGAGCGCGCCACCCTGGCCTTGAAGCGCCGCGGCGTAATGTACCTGGAGGTGCGCGCGCTCGATGTGAACGCCTACGACCCGCTCGGCGCGGACGAGCCGGCATTGCGCTTCATCGAAGCGCTGCTCTACCTTTGCCTGCTCACCGACAGCCCGCCTACCGATGCCGCCGAGCAGGCGGCCATCGGCCAGAACCAGCTCGCGGTGGCGCGGCGTGGCCGGGATCCGGATCTGGAATTGCAGCGCGACGGACGGGCGGTGAAGCTCAAGGCATGGGCCCGGGATATCCTCTCGGCCCTGGAACCCCTCTGCACGCTTCTGGATGGCGCTGATCCGGCGCGACCCTATCGGAACACACTCGCGGCCCAGCAGGCATCTGTGGAAGACGCGGATCTCACGCCCTCGGCGCGCATCCTCAAGGACATGCGCGAGCACGGCGAGAGCTTCTTCCGCTTCGCCAAGCGCCTTTCCGAGACCCATCGCGAATGCTTCCTGGACCACCCCCTGCCCGCCGGGACCGAGGCGCGCATGCAGGCGGAAGCCCGCGCCTCCCTCGCGGAGCAGGCCGCCATCGAAGCCGGAGATACGATATCCTTCGAAGAATACCTGCACCGTTACTTCTCACAGAGCTAAGCCATGAGCAACCAGACCGGCAAGAAGCGCTTCGGCATCCGCTGTACCCTGCCCCCGGACGACCCCATGTCGGCACCGCACCTGCTGGGCCCCGACTGGGTGGCGGAACGCTGGTACGCCACCGAGCAGGAACGTGATGAGGCCCTGGAAGAGTTCGCCAAGGAACACATCTATTCCCGCCGCGGCGACCGGCCCAGCGTCATCTATACCAAGGCTTCCCGCTAGATGCGCATAGACGTCTTCTCTGACGTCGTCTGTCCCTGGTGTTTCGTGGGCAAGCGGCGCCTGGATGAGGCCCTGGCATCAGCAGGTGCTGCCGATGCCGAAATCCACTGGCATGCCTTCCAGCTGAACCCGGACCTGCCGGCGGAAGGCGTGGACCGGCGCCAGTACATGCAGCAGAAGTTCGGCGATGCCGCGAACGTGGCGCGCATCCATGCGCGGGTGGATGAAGCGGGCCAGAGTGCCGGTATCGCTTTTCAGTGGGACAGGATCACCCGCAGCCCCAACACCTTCGACGCCCACCGGCTGCTGCAGCTCGCGGCAGGCCAGGGCAGGCAAAGTGCGCTCAAGGAAGCGCTGATGCGCGCCTATTTCCTGGAGGGCCGCGACGTGGGCGACCGGGGGGCGCTGGCGGCCATCGCTGCCGAGACCGGCCTCGAAGGCGAGGTGGCTGCCTGGCTTGCCGGTGACGGCGGCAAGGCTGAGGTGCAGGCGGACCTTGAAGACGCCCACCGCCTGCAGATCACCGGCGTGCCCTTCTTCATCTTCGCAGGGCGCTACGCCCTCGCGGGGGCACAACCGCCGGAGGTCTTCCTGCAGGCCCTCGACGCGGCGCGCCGCGCGCCCGCTCCACAGCCAATCGGTTAGAATCCCCTCTGCGTATCTCGGGGCCCGCTCTCGCGCGCCCGCTGCGACGGAGACAAGCCCTTGCTGATCCTGGATAGCGCCCTGTTGCTCGCCGCCCTGGTGGTGATCCTGGCGGGCGCCGAACTCTTCACCAACTCCCTGGAACACCTGGGTGCGCGCTACGGCCTCTCGGAAGGGCTGGTGGGTTCGGTGTTCGCCGCGTTGGCCACCGCGCTGCCCGAGACGGTGGTGCCCATCATCGCCGTGTTCTTCGGCGGGACCGACGCCGCCTCCAGCGAAGGCATCGGTGTCGGTGCCATCCTGGGTTCGCCGCTCATGCTCATCACCCTGGCACTCGCCCTGGTGGCGCTCTTCACCGGCACCAAGCGCGGCTGGAACACGCCTTTGAGGCCCGAACTCAGCGGCCTGGTGCGGGACCTCTGCTACTTCCTGGTGGCCTATGCCATCGCTTTCATCGGGCTGTTCGTGCCCCGGGCCGGCGGCATCCATGCCGTGGCGGGGCTATGCCTGGTCTTCCTCTATGCCTATTACGTCTACAACACCATCCAGGCCTCCGCTGCGCTGGTCTCCAAGGGCCACGGCACCACCGCCGAGTCGCCCCTGCACATGGCGCGCCTGGGCCTGCCCCACACGCAGACCTGGGAACTGGCGCAGCTCGCTGCGGGCCTCGCGCTGATCATCGGTGGCGCCAAGCTGTTCGTGAAC
This sequence comes from uncultured Gammaproteobacteria bacterium, assembly GCA_964584665.1. Lineage (GTDB taxonomy): Bacteria > Pseudomonadota > Gammaproteobacteria > Natronospirales > REEB76 > DASUBN01. The sequence continues at coordinate 73,933 of CAZPAO010000008.1, read as the reverse complement.
GGGGTGGAACAGGTGGCGGAGGCCACCGGCATAGGCGTACTGGTGCTTTCGCTCATCATAGTGCCCGTGGCCACCGAGATGCCGGAGAAGTTCAACAGCATCCTGTGGGTCCGCCGCGGCAAGGACACCCTCGCCTTCGGCAACCTCACCGGCGCCATGGTGTTCCAGGGCACGCTCCTGCCCGCCTTCGGCCTGCAGCTGGCCACCTGGGCCGTCAGCCGCGATGTGCTCTGGACCATGGGCATCACCATGGCCATGGCCCTGTGGACCCTGTTCCTGGCGCTGCGCCGGCGCCTCACGCCGGCCGCCCTGCTGCTGAATGGCGCCGCTTATATCCTATTCCTGGTGGTCATCCTGAGGGGCTGAAAGCGTGCAGACGCCCTCCACCGTCCCCTCACCCTGCATCCGCAACTGCTGCCTGGACGAACGGGATGTGTGCCTGGGCTGCGGGCGCAGCCTGGATGAGATCCGCGCCTGGGGCGAAGCCGGCGATGCGGAACGCCTCGGCATCCTTAAATGTGCCGCCGGGAGGCGTGCGGAACGCGAAGCCAGGCGACTGGCCTGGCAACGTGGCGGCGGTACGCCTTAGAACCCCAAAACCCGCAGTTGTGCCGCTGCCGTCTTATGGATATTGTTTGACATATGAACGGTACGGGAATTGCCTTGCGTCGCCTGACGCTCCCCCTGGTGGCCGCCCTCCTGGGCGCCTGCGCCTACCATCCCCCCGTCACCGATAACCCCACCCGCTGGACCTATCTGGGAAACGACCCGGACGGCACCCAGAACATCTATATGCGCCTGCAGCCCGGAGACAAGAAGAGCGAGAAGGTCACCGGCCTGTTCCGCTTCGAGTTCACCGGCCCCCGCGATCTCACCGGTGCGGACCTGAAACAGGTCCGCTATATCGAACGGCGTGACTTGCTGCAGGTGGACTGCAAGACCCAGACCCTGACGCTGCTGGACGAGACCTACCACGACGTGGAGGACAAGGAGGTCTACCACGTCAGACCCGAGGGGGGAGGCAACTCGGCCCCGGTGTTCGCCGGCGGCGTCAGCGACATCATCTATGAAGGTGCCTGCGGCAAGTCCATCGAGTGGACGGCCTTGGGCGAGGACCCGCAGCAGACCCAGGACATCTATGCGCGCGTGCAGGGAGCCGGGGGCCAGGATGCCATCGTCAAGGCGCGCTTCCGTTTCGTCTACCACGACCCGCGGCAGATGGTGAAAGCCCCATCCTTGGATAAAGTGACCTATAAGAGCCGTCAGGCCAATGTGATGGTGGACTGCGCCAACCAGACGCTTAGCCTGCTGCATGAGACCTACTACGATGCGGATGACGTGGCGGTGTTCGGTGTCACCCCGCCGAAGGACGCGCATGCGGATTCCGTGGTGCCCGGCAGCGTCACCGGCATCATGTACAAGGCCGCCTGCGGCATCCCGCTGGACTGGACCTACCTCGGCACCGACCCGCGCAACACCCAAAAGGCCTATCTGCTGGGCAAGCCGGAGAGACTCTCGGGCAGCACCGTGGAGGCCCGCTTCCGCTTCGAGTACCTGGCCCCCGGCAAGCTCGTGACCGGCGCCGACCTGAAGCAGGTCGAGTACGTGAGCCGCACCACCGACATGCTGATGGACTGCAACGTCTACAGCCAGACCCTCGTGCGCGAGTCCTACCAGGATGCCGCCGGCAAGGAAGTGTTCAGCGTCAAACCCGCCACGCCGCAGACGGTGCTGGCCGTGCCCGGTGCGCTCAGTGGCATCACCGAGAAGGCGGCCTGCCAGTGACCATCAAGATGCCCAAGCAGCTCGGCAAGTACACCATCGGCAAGGAACTGGGGCGCGGCGCCTCCGGCGTCGTCTATCTCGCCAACGACCCCTTCGCGCACCGCGACGTGGCCATCAAGGTTTACCCGTCCGACGCGGACATGGACGAGTCCAAGGTCAAGCTCTACCGCAAGCTGTTCTTCAACGAAGCCCACGTCGCCGGCAAGCTCGTGCACCCCAACGTGCTGCCCATCTACGATGCCGGCGAGGAAGGCGGTCTGCGCTACATCGTGATGATGTACCTGGAGGGATACAAGCCGCTCATCGAGCACGTCCGCCAGGACAACCTGTTGCCGGTCAAGAAAGTGGTGGAGATATTCTTCGCCATGTCCAAGGCCCTGGACTACGCTCACCGCAACGGCGTCATCCACCGCGACATCAAGCCCGCCAACGTCATGATCGGGCCCACCGGCCAGATCATGATCGTGGACTTCGGCATCGCCAAGCACGCAGTCGGCCAGTCCACCCAGATCACCGGCATCGTCGGCACGCCGCGCTACATGTCGCCCGAGCAGGTGCGCGACGAGGACGTCGGCAACCAGACCGACCTCTTCTCCATGGGCATCATGATCTACGAGATGCTGGCCGGCGTGCCCTGCTTCTTCGGCGATTCGCTGCCGAGCCTCACCCACCAGATCATCAACGTCGAGCCGCCGCCGGTCTCCCAGCTGCGCGGCGACGTGCCGGACTCGCTCAACAAGATCATCCAGCGCTGCCTGAAGAAGAACCTGAAGCAGCGCTACAAGACCGGCATGGACGTGGCCGGCGACCTCATCAACGTATCGGACGCCTTGAGTGCCCAGGCCGAGGAGATCTCCGAACAGGAACGCTACAACCTGCTCAGCAACCTGGCCTTCTTCAGCGACTTCACCCAGCCCGAGATCTGGGAGATCATGCGCGCCGGCGCCTGGAAGAACTTCAAGGCCAACGAGGTGGTGGTGCAGGAAGGTGAGCTAGACGACAGCTTCTTCGTCATCGTCTCCGGCGATGCCACCGTCCACAAGGGCAAAACCCTGCTGGGAGCCTTGAAGGGCGGCGACTGTTTCGGCGAGATGGGCTATCTCAACAAGACCAAGCGCAGCGCCACGGTGCGGGCCAAGACCGACGTGAGCGTGTTGCGGGTCAACGCCACCCTCATGGAGCGGGCCTCCCGCGACTGCCAGCTCCGGTTCTACAAGGTCTTCGCCCACACGCTCATCGAGCGCCTGACCCACACCAACGAGAAGCTCCAGGCCCGCGCCTGAAGCCGACGGGGTGGCGGACCTGACTCCGCCACCCCGCAGCCCTCCCCCGGGTCAATTCACCTGGGTCTTGAACACGAGATTGAACGAAGGCGGACTCGCGCCGGTCTGGCCGTTCATGAACGTCGCCGGGGTGAAGGTCGCTTTGATGCATTTCACGTTGGCATCCACGGCCCCTGCCCCGCCCACCGGCGTATAGGTGAAGCCGCCGGCGCAGCTCGCGTTGTCATAGCTGACCGTCGGGGCCGCCAGGCCGCTCGCCGTTGAACCATCGGTGAACGCCGGGCTGCCCACCACGAACCCGCTGTCCGCGGGTATCGGATCCGTCAGTGCGACGCCGTTGGCGCGCCCCTTGCCGGTGTTGCTCACCACGATGGTATACAAGGCCACGCTGCCGCTCAGGGCACGGGGTTTCGCATCACCGAGGGTGTCCGAGAGCAGGTTCACGGATTTCATCACCAATAGGCTCGGCCGGCGCACCTCGAAGCTGCTGTTGGCCGTGTGGGTCACCGCGCCTTCAGTGCCCTCGCTGGCCGTGACGGACGGCGTCCAGAAGCCCTCCGCCGCGGTATTGGCGATCGTGTACCCGGTAGTGCCCGCCACGTAATACTCGAAGGTCCGGGTGGCACGGGTTGGCGTCGAGGTGCACCCGGTGGCATCCGCGGTGGGCTCGGTCATGTTGACGCCATTGAGTTGCACGGTGCCGTTCGGGTCCGTCAGGATCAAGGCCGCGGTGTTCACGTCCGCGCAACCGAAGGGATCGCTCACCACCGCTCGGATATAGACCACGGTGTTCGGCTCCCAGATGCTCTGGGTGGTGGTGCCGGCATAGGGCACGCTATAGACGCTGACGCTGTCCACATTGATGACGGTGGGAGTGGCGAAAGTGATGTTGCTGCACTGCGCAGTGCCTCCCACCTGGGTGCAGGTGGAGTTGGTGGTCTTCTGGGAGATGTCGACGGTGCGGTTGTTCTGGCCGATGTTGTTGTGGAACACCAGTGTCAGGGCATCGCCCGCATTGAGCGTGACCGGCGCGGCCAGGGTTATGTTATAGGGGCGGAACGTACGCGTGACATTGACGTTCACGCTGGCGCTGGTGGCGATGGTGCCGCTGGTCTTGCGAAGTTCCACCGTGGTCGGACGGTTGGTACCGGTGCTGTTGCCGGTGGCCTGCACCCAGAGCTGCACCGTGATGGTGCCCGCGCTCAGGGTCAGGGTCTTGCCGGTGGCCACCACCGGTGTCAGGGGGAAGGAGTCGGTGGCACCGCCCCCGACGCTCACGGTATTGCTGCTGACCGCCGCGATCGGTACCCGTGAGATGTGCTCATTGGCATTGCCACCGGTCTCGTCATAGACATACAACACCTTGTTGCCGGTGGCCGGTACCGAGGATTGGGACACGGTGATGGTGGTGGCCGCAGGGTCAGCTGCGCCGGAACTGCCGAGGATGGTGGCCGTGTTATCTATGGTGTCACCGGCCGCCGCCGCGGCGCTCACCGTGACGTCGAAAACCACGGTGGCGGTGCCGCTGGCGGTGACGTCGATGCCCTTGATGTCCAGGAAGCCATCTCCGTTCGCACCGGTACCGCTGCCGGTGGAGGCATCGGTCGAGCCCACGGGCTTGCTCACCAGGCTGAATCCGGAGATGCCGGCCGGGATGTCGTCCGTCATCTCGATACCGGTCCCGGCGATCCCAGCCGTATCCTTGATGGTGACCGTGTACTCCACCACATCGCCCGGCTCCACGTCGCCGCCGTTCAGGTCCGCCCAGGTCTTGGTGGAGGTACTGTAGTTCGGCTTGGTCACCGTATCCGAGTCGCTGGCGCTGCTGTTGCCGGCCACGTTATCGAAGTTGCCGCCGCTCACAGCCGCCGTGTTGGCGACCGGGCTGGGCGCGAGCGCTGTCACCGTGACCACGAGGCTGATGGGCGGGTAGCTAGCCCCGTTCGCGATGGAGTCGCTGCGGGTGCAGGTGACCGTGCCGCTCACGTTGGCGCAGCTCCAGCCGGTGCCGGTGGCCGAGACGTAGGTCTCCCCCGCCGGCAGCGTATCAGTGACGGTGGTCGTGCCGGAGGTAGCCGCGGGACCGTGGTTGGTCGCCGTCAGCGTGTAGGTAGTGTTGGTCCCAGCCACGACATTGGTTGCACCATCGCTCTTGGTGATGGACAGGTCCGATACCGGGACGTTGGAGATGCTGATGACCTGGGCCGCCAGCACCACCGCGTCCTGGCCGGACTCATAGAAGGTGGTCGCCGAGGTCTCGCCGGACGTGAGCAGGCTGCTGAGGTCGAAGGTATCGATGTCCACGCCGTAGAAGACGTCATCGTTCGTGGCGTTGCCGGTGCAGCGCAGGGTGTTGATGGTGGAGTTGTACTGGTTGTTGGTGCCGTTGCAGTTGTCCGTCAATACCGTGCCATTGAACGAGAGAGTCTCGCCGCCGGACAGGGTGGGATCGCCCTCCCAGGTGACCACCGCGAACTTGCCATTGATGCCGGTGGCCGGCACCTTGAAGTTGGCGGGGTTCAGGGTGATGGAGTCGTTCTGGAACACCTCGAAACCGTCATAAACGTTGATGACCCGGTTGGACTCACTGTTGTTAGAGTAGATGATCACCAGCGACCAGCCGCCCAGCACGGTCTCGTCACCGCACCAGGGGTTGCCGGTGCTGATGCTGAGGTTGGTCAGCGTGTAGGTGGTATTGGCGGCGGTCACCAGGCTGGTGACGTCCTTGAAGCCGCCATAGAAGGCTTCCACGGTGGTGTCGGTGAAGGTCCGGTCGGCCGTGACATTGTTGCCGTTGAGGGTGACGGCCGTATCCACGGTATTACCTGAGGCGGCGTAATAGAGATAAGCCGCCACCACCGTGGAACCGGTGGGGATGCCCGAGATCGCACCGCTGCTGGTGGTGCTCACTTGGCAGGCCGGGTTGGTGCCAGTGCCGTCGTTGGCGCGGGTGCGGAAGGTGCCGCCGGTGGTGACGAAGTTGATGTTGCCCGCAAGGCTGGTGAACAGCGATACGGTGGTGCCTGCGGATGCTTCGCCAGGCCGGCAAAGGGCCAGTGCAGCGAGCACCATGCCCAGCGCCAGTCGCCCTGATCCCTGCAAGTTGCGGCGCAGCAGCCTTTGCGGAGCGCGCGAAACAGGCCGATTAATGTAATCGAGGGGACATTTTAAGAAAGTCTGGAGGCGGGGGAAGACTGATCTTGATATCGCTTTGGTTTTCGCGCGCCATCGTTTCATCGCGCGTTGAAGTTACCATAAGCGAGTACTTTCGCTTATGACAAATTGTTACCGCATCGAGATGTTTCCCGATCGTAGAAGACGAAACTAATCCGTCTGATTAGCGCTTCTTTAGCGGCGCCAATAGCAGCACGACACCCAACACCACCAGTCCGGCTCCCGCCCAGACGGGCACGTTGACGTGTTCCTGGGTCTTCACATCGAAGGCCACGGGGCCGAGTTTCGCCTCATGTGACTTCGGGTAGTTGAAACCACCGTATATGAGGGCAATCACGCCTCCTACCACCAGCAATATCGCGACCAGTCTCACGCCATTCATGCTCTATCTCCTCGGCCATTGTGGGTGCACTGCTGTACCGGATTGCGTCGCAGCAGGGACAGTATCCGCTATTCCCGGTGCGGGGAACTGTGCAACAGGACACGGAACCCCGCATGCCTGCGGACTAACTTCATAGGTACCGATGACAGCGGCTTACCCATATGGTGACGTCATGAAATACATCCCCGCGAGCTTCCTGTTATGTCTAATCTCCGCCGCTGCATTCGCACAGCCCGTTGCCCCGACCCCCACCCCGCCGGCTTCCACGCACCTGGCACCGCCGGCCTCTACCCGCTGCCCACCGGGTGCGGTCACGGCACGCCCACCCTTCACGCGGCCACCGCACTCTGCCACGCGTGTGGTGCCGCATAACCCGGATGAGCACATGACGCCTGAGCAGCCGATGCAGCCGCGTCCGCCGCAGCAGGAACTCCCGCCACCGCCGTGCGACGGCTGATCCCTGACTGAACCCTGGAGCCAGGGACGGCTCCCTTACAAAGAAGTGAGAGAGCAAGGTGTCCCACACCGGGTCGCCCCTGAGCGGGCTGCATCTCCGAGATACGCCGGCCGAGCCGCCGGGCATCGTGTCGCCGACGGTGCTATCCGGTATCCGCCAGCGCTGGACGCTGCTGGATATCCCCTGGGGGCAAATCGACCGCGTCTCGATGGCGGGACAGGAAGAGCTGCTGTTCTACCTCGTGGTCAGCGCCTCCTTCATCGAGACCGCCACCGATACTTACACGCAGAACCTGGTGGACCATTACGCCGGCGATGATCAGGTGACCGCGTGGCTTGAACAACGTTGGGAAGTGGAGGAACTGCAGCATGGGCGGGCTCTGCGCCGCTACGCGGAGCTGACGTGGCCGCGCCTGGATTGGTCCGCCTCCTACAGGGCGTTCTTCAGCGAGTTCTCCGCCAAATGCCAGGATGACGGCCTCGAATCCAGCCGTTGCCTTGAAGCGGTCTCCCGCTGCCTGGTGGAAGCGGGCACAGCCAGTTATTACACTGCCTTGAGTCGCCTGAGTCCGGAGCCGGTACTCACCACCCTCGCCTCCCTGATCAGGGAGGACGAAGTGCGCCACTACAAGTACTTCTACCGTTACTTCCAGTCCTATCGCGAGCGGGAACACCGCGGGCGCCTGCGTATCTTCCTGGCCATCGTACGCAGGCTCCGCATGATGGACATGGGTGACAGCTATATCGCCCTGAAACATGCCTACCTGGCCTGGAACCCCGGCGCGGCTTTCGACCGCCCGACCTATCGTAAGGTCCAGACCCGCATACGCCATCTCATGGGCCCGCATTTCCCGCTGGAGATGAGCGCTCGCATGAGTTTGAAGCCCCTGGATCTGAGCCCACGGGTACAGAAGATGCTCGTCCCCCTATTGGTATTCCTCTGCCACCGGCTGTTATGCGGCGAGGGCTTCACTTCCCTGACAAACCCAGGTTAGGCGTACCGGTCGATTTCGGGTAAAGTCGCGCCATGCAAGGGAGTATGGCTATGCGCGCTATGACGATATTGGCATTGAGTCTCGCTCTTGGCGGGGCGTTGTCGGCGGGCGATGCCCGCGCGGATGACATGGACACCTCATCATCCCAGACCCACCCAGTCATGGACTTCGGCGTCGCCCGCGGCGGCGACAAGATATTAGACGCGCATTTCTTCTTCGGCGGCCGCGAGAGCATCCATGCGGGCGATGCTTACTACGGCGACTTCGGCCTGCTGCACGACTTCGAAGGTTCGGACTGGGGGTTCAAGCTCACCGGCGGCTACGCCTTCGCCACCATCGGCTCATTCGGCAGCGACCGTACCTTCAAGCGCTTCCCGCTTGATGGCCTCGCGGTCTATAGCTTCGGGCGGCAGCACATCGGCTTCGGCGCCACCTACCATCTCAATCCGCAGCTCGACATGAACGGCCACGGACCGGACCTGCGCTACCACAGTGCGCCTGGTGTGATCCTGCAATACCAGTACTGGATGTTCGGCGCCCGCTATACCTATATACGTTATCGGCCAGAAGACGCCACCGGCGGCCCTGACCTGGACGGCAGCAGCCTGGGGCTCTTCATCAGCATCGAGTTCGGCAAATAGGCTTAGGCTGTCGCCTTCGCATAGCCACGGCATGGGAGTGCCGGACGGGGAGATCATGAGCATGCTGATGCGCGCCTTAGGGTCGGCCCTCATCTCCATCGTCGCCGTGCTGCTGAGCTTCGGCGTGATGTATGGGATATGCACCGGTCTCGGTGTAGATGCTTCCTCCGCAATCCTCGCGGCAGCCCTCACCGTCGGGCTCATGCGCCGCCCCGAGAAGCTGGGGGCGCGTGCATTGGCCGCCAAGTTCCTGAAGCTCCCACTCATCGCGCTCGTGGCGGGAGCCATCGGCCTCGCCTTGCTGAAGTGGCCTATCGTCGGCGCCCTGCTCTTCACGGGCGGCATCACGCTCTCGGTACTGCTGCGCAGATACGGTTCCCGGGCCCGTTCCATCGGCAGCGTCCTCGCCCTGTCGCTCATGTCCATCCTTGTGGTGCCGGTGCATATCGACATCGGCCAGGGCCGTTGGACGCCGCCGGCGCTGATGGTCGCCGCTGGCCTGATCTCCTTGGCCAGCACTGTCGTGATGACCTGGCTCGCCGCGAACATGGCGGCGGCGGCAGATCGGGAACCCCCCTATATCGAACGCGGCTACGTGCCTCGTGCCGGCGAGATCCACATCGCCATGCGCATGGCCCTGCAGATGTTCACGGCACTCGGCCTCGCCTTCGCTCTCGGCCTGGCCCTCTTCCCCACCCATTGGGCCTGGGTCGTGCTCACGGCCTTTATCGTCTGCAGCGGCACCGTGGACCGGGGCGATGCAGTCTACAAAGGACTGCTCCGCCTTGCCGGTGCCATCGGTGGTGCAGTCCTGGCGGCGCTCGTCGCACAAGTCGCTTTCCCTAACCCCGCCAGCTATGCCACAGCCGTCTTCTTCATACTCTTCCTCGGCATCTGGCTGCGCCAGATCAACTACGCCTATTGGGCCGCCGCAGCCACGCTCATCTTCGCGTTGCTGCAGGGCAGCCACGGCGCGGACATCCTCCCGCTCCTGGGGATGCGCCTCGCCTGCATCGTCATCGGCGCCCTCTGCGGCGTGGCCGCCACTTGGCTCATCTATCCCATCCGTAGCGACCAGCTGGCCCGCAAGCGTGTCGCCGAAGCCCTGACAACGTTGCGTGACATGCTTGCGCATAAACCCGGGAGCCCCGAGCACGCGGTAGGGGTCGCGAACCTCGAGCATCACGCTGCCGAACTCGAACGCCTCGCGCCGCCCCACTACCTGCATCGGAGAGTGTTTGGCGCATCGGAGCCTGATCAGCACCCCGCCACCTGGATCCGCCTCATGCGCAACCTGCTGGCGCAGGCCCGGTCACCTGACTTCGACCGCGCCCAGGCAGGCGCCGAGATGCGCCGCCTCGGCGCGATGCTCAAGGTTCAGACGCCTACTTCTTCTCAGAAGCTGGAATCTTCCGACTCCGCCTCAGGAAAGTGATTTATCCGTGGCTACGGGTGGGCGCGAGGCGAAGCCTCGCGCGGGCAGCCAGGGATGGCTGCCCAGGACAGGCAAGCGGAGCCGGACGCGTAGCTTGCCGACGAACCTCCGACCTCAGCATTCAAAAATGGCGAGGTCGGTGGTCGATGAAAGAATGGAAAATTCAGCCTGAATTACTTTGCTTAAATGGTGGCTACGGGTGGGCGTGGCGCACTGCGCCACGCGGGTAGGCAGGATGCCTACCCTGGACAGGCCAAATGCTCACGATGTGCATTTGGCCGACGAACCACCGACCTTATATCAGGAATAATGCTGAGGTCGGTCCGACTAATGGACCAACCTCTACTTTCAAACATTATTAAATATGGTGGCTACGGGTGGACTCGAACCACCGACCTCAGCATTATGAGTGCCGCGCTCTAACCAGCTGAGCTACGTAGCCATTAGACGATCTGCAGGGGCGCAGATTCTCGGTTTTTTCCCCTTCCCAGTCAAGGACGTGGGTGACTCCCCTGCTTAGACATTGAACCTGAAGTGCATGACATCGCCTTCCTGGACGATGTATTCCTTGCCTTCCAGCCGCCACTTGCCCGCTTCCTTGGCACCGGCCTCACCCTTGCAGGCGATGAAGTCCTTGTAGGCCACCACTTCCGCTCGGATGAAGCCCTTCTCGAAATCGGTGTGGATCACCCCCGCCGCCTGGGGCGCGGTGGCGCCCTTGCGCACGGTCCAGGCCCGCACTTCCTTCTCGCCCGCGGTGAAGTAAGTCTCCAGCCCCAAGAGCTTGTAACCGGTGCGGATCACCCGGTTAAGACCCGGCTCCGTGAGGCCCATGTCCTTCAGGAAGTCCGCCTTGTCCGCATCCTGCAGCTGGGCGATCTCCGCCTCCATGGCGGCGCAGACCGCCACTACCTCGCTGCCTTCCGAGGCGGCCAGAGCCTTAACCTTGTCCAGCAGCGGGTTGTTCTCGAAACCGTGCTCATCCACGTTGGCGACGTAGAGGGTGGGTTTCAGGGTGATGAGGTTAAACTCGCGCACCATGGCGCGCTCTTCCGGCGAGAGCTTGAGGCCCCGGGCCGGCTTGGCCTGGTCGAGCTGGGCCTTCATGGCCTCCAGCACCTTCTGCCGGGCGATGGCATCCTTGTCGCCGGACTTGGCGACCTTGGCGTTACGCTCCACGCCGCGGCTCACGGCCTCCAGGTCGGCGAGCGCAAGCTCGGTGTTGATGGTCTCGATGTCTGAGAGCGGGTCCACCTTGCCGGAGACGTGCACCACATCGCCGTTCTCGAAGCAGCGCACCACGTGGGCGATAGCGTCGGTCTCACGGATGTGGGAGAGGAACTGGTTGCCCAAGCCCTCGCCCTTGGAGGCGCCGGCCACGAGCCCGGCGATGTCCACGAACTCCACCGCTGCCGGCACCAGCTTCTGGGGCTTCACGATGCCCGAGAGCTCGCCCAGGCGCGGGTCCGGTACCGCCACCACGCCCACGTTGGGGTCGATGGTGCAGAACGGGTAGTTCTCCGCGGCGATGCCCGCCTTGGTGAGTGCGTTGAAGAGGGTCGACTTGCCGACGTTCGGCAGGCCGACGATTCCGCATTTGATGCCCATGATGTTCTCTGTGGCCGGGGATCAGGCGCCGGGTACGGCGTCGTCTTCACCGGTCTTGTTGCGTTTGTTGCGCGGCACCACGCCGCGGCTGTGCAAGGCCTGCATGACCTTGTCGAAATGACCGTCCAGCAGCTGGGGCATGGCTTCCACGGTGGCGCCGATGCCCTCCATGATGGCCGTCTCTTCCTCACGTCCAGCTCGTTCCAGCACGTAGTCGATCACGTCGCGGGAGCCCGCCGGGTGCGCGATGCCGAAGCGGACACGCATGTAGTTCTCGCCCATGTGGGCCGTGATGTCCTTGAGGCCGTTATGGCCGCCGGAACCGCCGCCCTTCTTCAGGCGCACCGTGCCGAAAGGCAGGTCCAGGTCGTCGTGGGCCACCAGGATGCCCTCGACAGGCACCTTGAGGTAGGCCGACAGCGCCTTCACTGACTGCCCGCTGCGGTTCATGAACGTGGTGGGCTTCAGCAGCCGCACGTCATGCCCGCCGATGCTCACCCGGCACACGTCGCCGCTGAACTTGCGCTCCGCGCTGAAGCTGCCGCCGTGGGCGCGCGCCAATGCGTCCACGAACCACCAGCCGGCATTGTGACGGGTCATAACGTAATCGGCCCCGGGATTCCCGAGGCCGACCACGAGCTGTATTGAAGCTGCCATGGGCCAGGAAGACATGGGCGGCGCCCGCAGGGCGCCGCCGCACGTTTACTTCTTGTCCTTGCCCTTGTCGGCGGCCGGTGCCTTGCCGCCGGCAGCAGCCGGGGCCTTGGCATCGCCAGCCTTCGCGTCGCCTGCCGGAGCGGCAGCAGCGCCTTCGGCCGGCGCAGCAGCGCCTTCCGCAGTAGCCGCGGCAGCCACGGGCTCTTCCTCCACCTCGACACGCGGGTGATGGATGGAGACCACGGGCAGGTTGTGCTCTTCGCCGTAAGCGAGCTGCACCACGCGCACGCCTTCGGGGAGCTTGAGGTCGGACAGGTGCAGCGCCTTGTTGAGTTCCAGGGCGATGACGTCCACCTCGATGAACTCCGGCAGGTAGCGCGGCAAGCAGGCGATCTCGACTTCGATCATGTTGTGCGAGACCACGCCGCCCTGGGTCTTGACGCCCACGGCTTCCTTCTCGTTCTTGAAGTGCAGCGGCACATGCACGCGGATCTCGATGTCGTCCTTAACGCGCAGGAAGTCCAGGTGCATGATGACCGGCTTGGCGGGATGCCGCTGCAGGTCCTTGATGATCGCCTGGTGCTCTTCCTTGCCCACCTTGATCTTCAGGATGTGCGAGTAGAACGCCTCATGCGAGAGGCTGTTCTGGACTTCGTTGTGGTTGAAGCTGAGCTGAACGGGGCCTTCGCCGGCGCCGTACAGGATGCCAGGCACCTTACCCAGGCGACGCAGGCGGCGGCTCGCACCTTTCCCCTTATCGCTCCTGAGCTCGGCGCTCAAATTGAAACTGATGGCCATTTTCTTTACTCCGTCACTGTTGCATAACCAGCCCCGCGACCTGGGCTGGACTCGAATCCCGGCGGACTGGGCCGCCGGAAAAAACTCAATCGACGTAGAGCGAGGAGACCGATTCCTCGTCGCTCACCCGGCGCATGGTCTCCGCCAGGAGCTCCGCGATGCTCAACTGGCGTATGCGCTTGCAGTTCTCGGCCCCGCCGCGCAGCGGGATGGTGTCCGTCACCACCAGCTCGTCCAGCACCGACCCGTCTATGTTGGCGACCGCCTTGCCCGACAGCACCGGGTGGGTGATGTAGGCCAGCACCTTGGTGGCGCCCTGGTCCTTCAGGGCCTTGGCGGCGATGCACAGGGTGCCCGCTGTATCCACCAGGTCGTCGACGATGACGCAGGTCTTGCCCGTCACCTCGCCGATGATGTTCATCACCTGCGCCTCGTTCGGGCGCGGACGGCGCTTGTCGATGATCGCCAGGTCCGCGTCGTCGAGGCGCTTTGCCAGCGCCCGGGCGCGAACCACGCCGCCCACGTCCGGCGACACCACGATCAGGTCATCGAACTTCTGCTTCCACACGTCGCCCAGCAATACCGGCGACGCATACACGTTGTCCACCGGGATGTCGAAGAATCCCTGTATCTGGTCCGCGTGCAGGTCCACCGTCAGCACCCGATTCACGCCGGAGGAGACCATCAGGTTCGCCACCAGCTTCGCCGTGATCGGCACCCGCGCCGCGCGCTGGCGCCGGTCCTGCCGCGCGTAGCCGAAGTACGGCACCACCGCGGTTATGCGCCCGGCGCTCGCGCGCCTGAGCGCGTCCGCCATCACCAGCAACTCCATGAGGTTGTCGTTGGTGGGCGGGCAGGTCGACTGCACGATGAAGACGTCGCGTCCGCGCACGTTCTCCATCAGCTCGATCGCCACTTCGCCGTCGCTGAAGCGGTTGACCTGGGCCTTGCCGAGAGGCAACTGCAGGCGCGCGGCGATCTTATGCGCCAGCTGCGGGTTGGCGTTCCCCGCGAAGACCATCATCTTGCCTGTGGCCACGGTGCCCCCTCGCTAAACGTCGTGGTCAACCTGAGTCTCAGCGCTAGATCTCGAAATCTTGGCTGGGGCGCCAGGGATCGAACCTGGGAATGGCGGGATCAAAACCCGCTGCCTTACCGCTTGGCTACGCCCCAAGTGTTCCTTTCCGCTTCGAGCCGCGCGAGCAGCGGCGAGCGGTTGCAGCCCCGGGCGACGAAACCGCGCCAGCCCTGGGGCAAGGTCGCGTAGACCCGCCTCGCATCTGCCTCGTCCGCGAAGGCCGCGAACACGCAGGCGCCGGAACCGGTCAGGCGTGCCTCGGCGTGGGCGCCGAGCCAGTCCAACGCTTCAGACACCTCGGGATAGCGTGAACGCACCACCGGCTCGAAGTCGTTCCGGGTACCCCCGGAGCGAAAGCGCGCTATTTTGATTGGAGCGGAATTTCGTGTCAATTCAGGGGCCTGGAATATCTCCCGGGTGGCGACCCGGCAGCCCGGATCCACCACTAGATACCAGGGTTCCGGTAGCTCCACGGGGCTCAGGATCTCCCCCACGCCCTCGGCCCAGGCCGCCTCCCCCCCTATGAAAACCGGCACATCCGCCCCCAACTCCAGGCCCAGGCTCCTTAGACGGTCTGCCCCGAAGCCGGTCCCCCAGAGCCGGTCCAGAGCCACCAGGGTGGTGGCTGCATCGGAACTGCCGCCGCCCAATCCCGCCTCCAGGGGCAGGGTTTTGCGCAACTTTATGTCGGCCCCCAGGGGGGAACCGCTGCGCGCTTTCAGGAGCGCTGCCGCCCGCAGCGTGAGGTCCGCTTCCGCCGGAACGCCGGTGGGGCCTTCGCTCCGCGTGATGCGTCCGTCCTGCCGCACTTCGAATTCCAGGCTGTCACCGTGGTCCAGGAACTGGAACACCGTCTGCAGCAGGTGATATCCGTCGGCGCGACGGCCTGTGATGTGCAGGAAGAGGTTGAGCTTGGCCGGCGCCGGCCAGGGACGCGCGGTGCTCACGGCGACTTGGCGGGCAGCGCCCAGTCGCTCACCGCCACCTTGATGCGCACCTCTCCTCGCTGCAAGGTGAGGCGCGTGGGCAAACTATAGCCCGAGACGTCCGCATACTCCTGGTATTCCACGTGCCAGCCGCGCTGATCGAGCACCGTGAGCT
This sequence comes from uncultured Gammaproteobacteria bacterium, assembly GCA_964584665.1. Lineage (GTDB taxonomy): Bacteria > Pseudomonadota > Gammaproteobacteria > Natronospirales > REEB76 > DASUBN01. Next base: position 58,540 of record CAZPAO010000008.1, on the reverse strand, counting down.
CGCCCTTGGCATCGCTGGTCTTGCTGGACTCCGCCGCCGGGTCTGGGATGCCCAGCATCCAATAGCGCAGGCTCAGGACCGGCAGCGGCTGGTGCAGCCTCGCACCGAGATCCGTCTCCGGATCATCGGTGATGAAATCGTCACCACGGGAGGTGGTCACGTGCAGTGCGCTCTGGTCCCCTTCTATGTGCACAGCACCCGCGCCCAAGGGCCCGTGGAAATCCAGCGTGGTGATCCCGTGCTGCTGGTTCCAATCGATGGAACCGCTGCCGCTGTCCTTGCCGTTGATGAAGCCGACGCGACCGCTCAAGGTCCAGTCCGTGAGGGCAGTCATCTGTGCCGTGCGTTGCCGCCAGGCGGTCTCGTCTGCCGCACCGAGGGGCGCACGCCCCTGCAGGCTGCTGCAGGCAGCGAGCAGGAGCGCCGCGATGATACCGGCGGCGCGGAAGAGATGTCTCATGGAGTGAAGCGCGGAGCTAGGGCGCGCAGCGCCGGGCTGTCGGGATCGGCAGCGCTGGACTTGAGCCACAGCGCGTGGGCACCGGAGGTATCGCCGGTGTCCAGCAGCACCTCGATGAGATGCGCGGCGATCTCAGGATCTGCCTGGGCGGCGTATGCCTGCTTCAGGTATCTCAGGGCCAGGGATTCATCGCCCAGGCGATGCTCCACCCAACCCATGCTGTCGAGGAAGGCCGGATCGCCCGGCTGCAGCACCAGTGCGCGCTGTATGTAGCCCTGGGCTTCCCGATAACGGGTGGTGTGCACGGTGAGCGTGTAACCCAAGGCATTCAAGGCCTCAGCATCATCGGGCGCGTGCTTGAGTATGTCGGCGAGGTCGTGTTCCGCTGCATCTGGATCCCCATCCTGTTCCAGGGTCAGGGCCCGCGCATACAAGAGATCCTGGTCATCCGGCGCCGCTGCCAGGGCCGCATCATAGACCGCCAACGCCCGTTTCCCCTGACCCGCATCGCTGAACACCTGGCCCTCTGCGAGCCTCAAGTCCACGGCAGCCTCGGGATCATCGGCCACCAGGCCATCGAAGAACTCCGTAGCGGCAGTCGGGGAACCGCTCGCGATCAGGCAACGGCCGATGCCCGCCTGGGCCGCCAGCCAGCGGTCGCCGTCCTGCACACGGTGATACCAGTCCAGTGCTTCCGGGTAGCGCTTCTCGGTCTCGGCGATGTTGCCGAGGAAATAACTGGCGTCATCCACCCGCTTGCCGATCTTGAGCAGGCGCGCGAAGTCTTCGCGCGCTGCCGGCAGATCCTTCTCCTGGAGCATCATCAGGCCGAGGGTGTAGAGCGCCTCGGCGTTGTTGGGATGGCTCTTGAGGATAGCCTCGAACTCGGCCTGCGCTTCCGCATCGTGTTTCGCCTCCGACAACAGCGCGGCATAGGCGAGCGCGAGGGATACATCGTCGGGAGAGGACTGCATGCGCGCCTTCAGCATCGGCAGCGCTTCCTCGCCGCGGCCTTCCGCCACCAGTGCACGCGCGAGCAATATCAGCGGTTCCTGGCCGTGGCTGTCCAAGATCAGGGTGATGCGGGCCTCCTGTTCCGCCAGGTCATAGCGCTTGTACTCCATGGCCGCATGGGCGAGCGCGAAATGCGCATCCGCCGACTTCGGCGCCTGCACCACGATGTCCTGCAGCACAGGCAGGCCGTGGTCCGCATCCGTCTCCTGCTCCAGGAGCCGCGCTGCCGCCATGTAGCTCGCATCGGCACCGGACTCCACCAACACCCCGAAGTCCCGGGCAGCGCCTGCGGCATCGCCGTCACGCGCTTCCAGCACCGCCACGAGATGGGCCGCGTCGGTGCTGCCGGGCGCGAGCGCCTGCCAGCGCCGTGCGGCCTCGATCGCAGCCTTCTGGTCGCCGGTGCCGTAAGCCAGCAGGGCGGCGTGGGCAGCCAGGGTGGGGTCCGGCGAGAGCCGGGCGGCAGCCATGTATTGCGTCACCGCCTCGCCGGCATCGGCGCGGCCCTGGGCGAGTTCGCCCATGAACACGTGATAGGTGATCTCCTGGTCCGCGTCGACGAAAGGTCGTGCCGAGGCGGCGGGAGGCTCGGCATGCCGGGGGGCGACAGCGGCGCATCCGGCCAGCAGCAGGAGACAGCAAAGTTGAGGAAAGTTGCGCAGCGTCATGGACGGAAAGCGGTGCATTTCGAGGCTTCGACTATAGCCGATTCGGCCGCGCCGCGCCGCGCGGCTTGTCACGCCGGGGTATTTACCGGAAAATCCCCTCCTAATCCACGGCCTTGGCTCCCATGCCGTTCTTCACCCTCGGAATCAGCCACCACACCGCCCCGGTCGCCGTCCGCGAGCGCATGAGCTTCACGCCGGACCAGGTGCCGGCGAGCCTGCGCGCCGTGACGGCGCTGCCGGGCGTGCGCGAGGCAATCATCCTCTCCACCTGCAACCGCACCGAGATCTACGCGGAACTGGACGAAGGCAGCGGCGCCGCCCTCGCCGGCTGGCTGGCGCGCGAGCGCAGCGCGGACGATCCCGGCGTGCAGGAGCGCTTCTACACCCATGCCGGAGATGCGGCCATGCAGCACCTGTTCCGGGTGGCCTGCGGGCTGGACTCGCAGATACTCGGCGAACCGCAGATACTCGGCCAGATCAAGGATGCCTACGAGATGGCGCGTACCGAGGCCGCGGGCGGTACCGCCGGCCAGCGCCTGCACCGCCTGTTCCAGTTCGCTTTCGCGGTGGCGAAGCAGGTGCGCACCGACACCCACATCGGCGAGAACCCGGTGTCCGTCGCCTACGCCGCGGTGCGCCTCTCGCGCCAGGTGTTCTCCGGCTTCGACAAGCTTACTGTGCTGCTCATCGGCGCCGGCGAGACCGTCGAACTCGCCGCCCGCCACCTGCATGAGCAGGGCGTGCGCCGCATGATCATAGCCAACCGCACCGTGAGCCGCGCCCGCGAGCTGGCGGAGCAGTTCAGCGCCTACGCCATCGGACTCGATGAGATCCCGGCGCACCTCGGGGAGGCTGACATCGTCATCAGCTCCACCGGCAGTCCGGAACCCATCCTGCACCGCAGCGACGTGATGGCTGCGTTCCGTGGCCGCAAGCACCGTCCGCTCTTGATCGTGGACATCGCCGTGCCGCGGGACGTGGCCGCAGACGTGGCGGGCATGGAAGACGTGTACCTCTTCACCATCGACGATCTGCACAAGGTGGTGGAGGAGAACCTCCAATCGCGGCGTGTGGCGGCCCGGGAGGCGGAGACCATCATCGAGTCCCAGGTGGCGCGCTTCAACGAGCAGTTGCGCGGCCTCGATGCAGTGCCGGCCATCCGCGCCTTACGCGAGCATGCTGCGGGACTCCGAGACCAGACCCTGGAACAGGCGCGCCAGCGCCTCGCCCACGGCGAGCCGCCGGAACAGGTGCTGCGCTTCCTGGCGGACACCTTGAGCAACCGGCTCATGCACGCACCCACCGCCCATCTCCGCCAGGCCGCCTACGAAGGCCGCGAGCAGCTGATCCGCGAGATCCATGCCCTCTTCGGCCTGGACAAGAAAGACGACGACGGCTGAACCCGTCATACCTATATAATTCCGCCGTGAAAGATTCCATCCGCCGCAAGCTGGAGCGTCTCGCCGCCCGCCACGAGGAAGTGGCGGCCCTGCTCTCGCAGCCCAATGCCGCCAACGATTCCAATCGTTTCCGCGAACTGTCCCAGGAATACGCGCGACTCGAGCCGCTCGCGCAGAGGTTCCGCGCCTTCGGCAAGGCCGAGGCGGATCTGGCTGCGGCGGACGAGATGGGCAAGGACCCGGATTCAGGCATACGCGCGCTGGCGGACGACGAGCGGCGCGCCGCCCAGGCGCGTCTCGATGCCCTCGAGCCGGACCTGCTGAAATTGCTGCTGCCGAAAGATCCCCACGACGACAGCAACATCTACCTCGAGATCCGTGCCGGTACCGGTGGGGACGAGGCTGCCATCTTCGCCGGCGACCTGCTGCGTATGTACAGCCGTTACGCCGAGGAACAGGGCTGGAAGGTGGAGATACTGAGCGAGAGCCCCGGCGAGCATGGCGGCTACAAGGAGGTCATCACCCGCGTGGTGGGCCAGGGTGCCTATTCGCGCTTCAAGTTCGAATCCGGCACGCACCGGGTGCAACGGGTGCCGGCCACCGAATCCCAGGGCCGCATCCATACCTCGGCGGTCACCGTCGCGATCCTGCCGGAAGTGGAGGAAGTGGACGACGTGCAGATCAACCCGGCGGAACTCAAGGTGGATACCTTCCGCGCCTCCGGCGCCGGCGGCCAGCATGTGAACAAGACCGATTCCGCCATCCGCATCACCCACCTGCCCTCAGGCATCGTGGTGGAGTGCCAGGACGAGCGCTCCCAGCACAAGAACCGGGCCCGGGCCATGTCCCTGCTGAAGGCGCGCCTGCTCTCTGCCGAACGGGAGAAACAGCAGGCGGCCCAGGCTCAGTCCCGCAAGCTGCAGGTCGGCAGCGGCGACCGTTCCGAACGCATCCGCACCTATAACTTCCCCCAGGGACGGGTCACGGACCACCGCATCGAACTCACGCTCTACAAGCTGGACGACGTGATGCAGGGGCACCTGGATGATGTGATCCTGCCGCTCATGAACGAATATCAGGCTGAAGAACTGGCCGCGATGGCAGCACAGTAAGGCTCAACCAGCGCGCTTGAGATCCCGGTACTGGGCGTAACAGACCGCCAGCGTGTACCACCAGGCAAAGGCGCTCACGACGCATCCCAGCAACCGCCAGGCATCCGATCCGGCAGGCTGCGTCTTCAGGGAATCCTGCAGCTTCTCCACGTCCCCGATGCTCAAACCATCCTCGGTGTGCTGCGAAAGCATATCGAGGTAGGAATGGAGCATGCGCATCACCTGCGGGCCGTTCTGCACGCACCAGGCTGCCAGCAGGGCCAGCGCAGGCACCGAGATCACCATGGATACCTTCACCCAATGGGTCTTGGCGAGCCGCGAACTCTCCTTGAGCGAGGCGAAGGGCCCGCGCCGTTCCAGCACCGCCGGGAACACGAACAGCCCGAGGGCGGTGCTTGCCGCCGCCGTCGGACCGAGCGGCAATACGCAGAGCACCAAGCCGAACAGCGGGCCCGCGATGAAGAGGCCGAGTATGAATACGGCAAAGGTGAGCATGAGGCCGAAAGCCACCACCAGCTCGTAGGCGAGATAGGCGATGAGTACCGCGGGTACGGCGCGAGCCGCATTCCAGACGGGCTTGCCCTGCACGGGATCGCCCGCGAGCCCCGCGAGGCGCAGCACGGCGATCCCATAGAGCACCGCCTGGGCCGTGCCTGCGAGCAGCGCCCGCACCAGATAATCCGGCTTGCCCAGGAGTTCCAGGTCCATGGTGAAGATGTTGCCGCCGGCATCGGCGCCGGGCAGCGCCTGGATCAGTTCCGCCGCGAGGACCCAGGGGAACACCGTAGGCAGGCCCCCGACGAACAGCCGCGTGCTTTCCCCCAGCACCGCGCCGATGCCACTAGACCGTTGCGGTTCCACGTCCATCGTCTCAGCGCGGCTGCTTGCGCAGCTTCAGGTCGTGGTAGTAGAGGAACAGGATCGAGTAATAGAACGGTCCGCAGAAGGCGAAGAACACCATCTCCAGCACCGCCTGCTTGAAGAGATCGCGCCCGTGGACCACCGGATCATCCATGCTCCCGAAACTGATGCCGAGCGCGGCGGAGAGGATGCTTATGATGAGGAGCGGCGGGATGGTGACCATGAGTAGCAGCCCGAATGTCCGCCACCAATGGCCCCACACCAGGTTGTGGCTGGCGTTCAGCGCCGCGATGGGCTTCAAGCCGTCGAGCACCACGCCGTACTCCACGAACATGAGACTCAAGGCCAGGATCACGCCCGGGATCAGCACCATCATCATGCCGAGGGCGACGACCAGCCCATAGATGACCAGGGCAAGCAGCATCCATGGCCAGACCCGCAGGGCTTGGCGCAGTTCCGCATCCCTTGCTTCGGCCGATCCGCGCGCGGCGAGCGCGACGCGCTTCAGCAGCATCGCCTGCGGGAGCAGGCCGATGACGGTGACGATGGAGAGCAAGCCTCCATAAGGGCTGATGAACCTGTGCGCGATGGCATCCAAGGTAGGCATGTCGAACGAGGTGGTGTCGTTCGCTCCCCATACCAGGAACACCGTGGGAATGAGCCCTAGGAACGCCAGCACCGTGGTGAGGGTGAACAGGCGGCGGAACGCGAGGCTTCCGAGCCGGATGCCCTGCAATACGATCTCACCCAATTCCTGCGGGAGACTCGCCAGTTCGAACATGGATCGCTCCGGTGCGTGGTCGGCCCAGTGTGCCCCAGGCCCCCATGGCACTCAAGCCGGTGGCGCTCAGGCCCGGCGGCGGAACCAGCCGGAGAAACTCCAGCGCGTGCGTCGTGTCGCCATCACTTCGTGGGGGACTTGTGCGCTCAGGAAGCAGACCAGGGTGCCGCCTCGCGGGGTGACCCGCGCGGCCGGCTGCGCCTCCCCCTCCTCGGAATAGAGGCAGAGTTCGCCGCCGTCCTCTGGATCCCATTCATCGTTGAGGTAGAGCACCAGCGACACCACGCGACGGTCATCGCTGCGCAGACGGTCCAGGTGCCGGGCATAGCCGGCACCGGTGGGATAGGCGGCGTAGTGCCCCTCGAAGTCCTGCAAGCCGAGGTACAACATGCTGTTGAACGCCTCCCGCAACAGCGTGAACTCCTGCTGTTGCAGCGCCATGGCCAGGGGTGCCTGCGTCTCGACCCAATGGATGTCGTCGCCGCGGATGCCGGCATGGCGTTCCGCGGTGTGTCCTATGCCCGCTGGATGGAAGCGGCCGACCTTGTGCAGGGCCTCGGCTTCCTGGCGCAGCGCGGCGATGCGTCTCGCATCCAGGAAGTCCGGACAGCACACCCAGTCCTCTGCGGCGAGACCGGCAGCCATGGCTTGGATCGCGGCTGCGCCGCCGCTGGGGCCGTCTGTAGAGGGAATGAGAGGTATGTCCATGTGTGGAGCTTGGTGTCAGATGAAAGCGCGGAGAATCAGGAAGTTAGGTGCACTTGTGGCATGCCAGGACAGATCGGAGAAGGTGTAACTCATTGATTCATATATATATAATAAAAAGTGCGGAAAAGCCCTTCCCGTCTCTGGGGAAATCTCTAGAATTTGCCGCCGATCGCCGTGTTTAATCAAAAATCGGCGAGTAGTATCATAAATTTACATCCATTTCCTGCACTGGTGGTAATGAACATGAAGAAGTACGTCGCTGTCCTGACCGCTGCCGCCCTGGCCCTGTCGCTGTCCGCTTGCGGCAAGAGCGAAGCTCCTGCCACTCCGGCTGCCAGCACCGCTGCCCCGGCCCCGGCCGCCAGCACCGCTATGCCTGCTCCGGCCGGCACGGCTGCTGCTCCCGCTGCGAGCACCCACAAGTAATCGCGGCTACGCACCGCAAGGTGCGTAGAGGATCCTTCTTAAACGAAGGATTCGGAGACCGAAAAAAGGCGAACTCGTTTACGAGTTCGCCTTTTTTTATTCAATTTTAGTCTCCGAACGATCGCTCAGATGGCAGAGAGCGCGTGTTCGAGATCCAACCGCAGGTCGTTCACGTCTTCCACGCCCACCGACAGGCGCACCAGCGAGTCGCTGATGCCGAGCGCCTTGCGCGTCTCGGGCGGGACCGAGGCGTGGGTCATGATACCCGGATGATCCACCAGGCTCTCGACGCCGCCTAGGCTCTCCGCCAGCGTGAAGAGATGGCAGTTCTCCAGGAAGCGGCGCGCTTCCGGCTCGCCGCCCTTGAGATAGATAGTGACGATACCGCCGAAACCCAGCATCTGGCGCTTCGCCAGCGCGTGTTCCGGATGGCTGGGCAGGCCCGGGTAGGTCACCTTCTCCACCTTGGGATGCTTCTCCAGCCAGCCCGCGAGTTCGATGGCGTTCTCCGCATGACGTTGCATGCGCAAGGCCAGGGTCTTCAGGCCGCGCAATGCCAGGAAGCTGTCGAAGGGGCCGGCGATGGACCCCACCGCGTTATGCAGGAAGGCGAGCTGTTCCGCCAGCTCCGGCCGGTCCCCCACCACCACCATGCCGCCCACGATGTCGGAGTGGCCGTTCAGGAACTTGGTGGCGGAATGCATGACCATGTCGAAGCCGTGATCCAGCGGGCGCTGCATGGCCGGCGAGGCGAAGGTGTTGTCGCAGGCGGTGATGATGCCGCGCTTCTTGGCCACCTCGGCGATCATGGCGAGGTCGGCGATCTTCAACGTGGGGTTTGTGGGCGTCTCCACCCAGATGAGGCGCGTCTCGGGGCGGATGGCCGCCTCGAGTGCCTTGCGGTCACGCAGGTCCACGTAGCTGAATTTCAGGCCCGCGGAACGCTTGCGTACCCGCTCGAACAGCCGGAACGTGCCGCCGTACATGTCGTCCATGGCGATCACGTGGCTGCCGGTGTCCAGCAAATCGAGGATGGTGGCGGTGGACGCAAGGCCGGACGCGAAGCCGTAACCCTGCTTGCCGTTCTCGAGATCCGCCACGCAGCGCTCATAAGCCATGCGTGTGGGGTTCTGACTGCGGGAATACTCGTAACCCTTGTGCTTGCCCGGGCTCTCCTGGGCGTAGGTGGAGGTGGCGTAGATGGGCTGCATCACGGCGCCGGTGGTGGGGTCGGGCGACTGGCCCGCATGGATGGTGCGGGTGGCGAAGTTGTAGCGTTGGTCTTTCTTCATAGAGGGCTCCGGGAATGCTATTGGAGTCTGAGGCGGTTCAGGAGGTCGCTGCGGGTGACGAGGCCGAGGAAGTTGTCCCCGTCCATCACTGCAGCGGCGGTCTCGGTCTGCATGAGCTTGAAGAGCGCGTCCGGCTTCTCCCCTGCGCTGATGCGCGGGAACCGGGTATTCACGGCCGCGCGCACTTCCTGGGTGAAGCCGCGCGGGTCTTTCTGCACCGCGCTGATGAGGTCGATCTCGCTCACGGCCCCCAGGAACTGCTTGCCATCCATCACCGGCAGCTGCGAGATGCCGTTGTTGCGCATGCGGGTGTGGGCCGTGGCCAGGGTGTCGCCCGGGCCTACATACACCGTCGCCCGTTCCCAATAGGGTCGGCCCACGAAGTCGCCCAGATCGCCTCGCTTGGGGCGGTCGATGAACCCCTGCTCGATCATCCAGAAGTCGTTGTAGAGCTTGGAGAGGTACTTGTTGCCGGTGTCAGCGCCCAGGGTCACCACCCGTTTCGGGCTCTTCTGCGCGCGGCAGTAGCGCAAGGCGGCGCCGATGAGCACGCCGGAGGAGGAGCCGAGCAGGACACCTTCCTTGCGCAGTACCTCGCGGGCCACGGCGAAAGCCTCCGCGTCCGGGATGGTGTAGGCCTGCTTCACCACTGAGAGGTCGCAGATGTCCGGGATGAAATCCTCGCCGATGCCTTCCACCAGCCAGCCGCCCTTCTGGCCCAGTACTCCGGTCTTGAGGTAGTCCACGAGCACGGAGCCCTTGGGATCGGCCAGCACCATCTCCACGTGGGGTGCGACCTTGCGGAAGTAATGGCCGATGCCGGTGAGGGTGCCGCTGGAGCCCACGCCCACCACCACCGCGTCCAGGTCGTGCCCCATCTGCTCCCAGATCTCGGGGGCAGTGGTGGTTTCATGAGCCTTGACGTTGTCCGGATTGCCGAACTGGTTGACGTAGAACGCCCCCTGCTCCTCCGCGATGCGCTTGGCCATGTCCTGGTAGTACTCGGGATGGCCCTTAGCCACGTCGGAGCGGGTCAGCACCACCTCCGCGCCCATGGCACGCAGGTTGAAGATCTTCTCCTGGCTCATCTTGTCGGGGATGACCAGGATCAGAGGGTAGCCCTTCTGGGCCGCCACCAGCGCCAAGCCTAAGCCCGTGTTGCCGGCAGTGGCCTCGACGATGGTCATGCCCGGCTTCAGATCACCGCGCTTCTCGGCCTCCTCGATCATGCTGCGGCCGATGCGGTCCTTCACGGAGCCGCCCGGATTCATGAGTTCGAGCTTCAGGAACAGCCGGCAGGGCCCGGTGTCGAGATGGGTGAGTTCGAGCATCGGCGTGTTGCCGACCATCTCCATGACGTTGGAATAGACGCGCATGCGCCCTCCGGGGGCGTTAAGCGAAGGCGCCATTTTACGGGAGTGTCTACAATATGCCCACCACATGCAGACCTTCTTGAGCCTTTTGACCGAAGCCGAGACGCGCCTCCAGGCCGCGAGCGACAGCCCGCGCCTGGACGCCGAAGTCCTGCTGGCCCATGCCCTGGGCAGGGACCGCAGTCATCTGCGCGCGCATCCTGAAGCGGTGCTGGATGCCTCACAAGCGCTGGTCTTCGCCGATCTCGTGGATGCGCGCCTGCGCGGGGAACCCATCGCATATCTCACGAGCAAGCGTGAGTTCTGGTCACTGGAGCTCAAGGTCACGCCTGCGACCCTCATCCCCCGTCCCGAGACGGAACTCCTGGTGGAAGAAGCCCTGCTGCGGATACCGGCGCAGGCCGACTGGGAGATACTGGATCTCGGCACCGGCAGCGGCGCCATCGCCCTCGCCATCGCCAAGGAACGTCCCCTCATACACGTCACCGCCACGGACCGGAGCGCGGAAGCGCTCTCCGTCGCACGCAGCAATGCGACGGCGCTGGGGCTGAAGAACATGGAATTCATCCAGGGCGATTGGTTCGAGGCTGTGTCAGCGCGCTGCTTCCATCTCATCGCTTCCAATCCGCCCTATGTGGCGGAGACAGACCCTCACCTCAAGCAAGGTGACCTGCGCTTCGAACCCCTGTCAGCCCTCGCCTCCGGCCCCGACGGCCTGGAGGATCTGCGTCGCATCGTGGCTGGGGCGCCGGACTACCTATATAAGGATGGAGCCTTGCTGCTTGAGCATGGCCTGGATCAGGGTGCCGCAGTACGCGGCCTGCTGCAGACCACCGGCTTCGTCGGTGCCCGCAGCGTCCGCGACCTGTCGGGCCATGAACGGGTAAGCCTGGCGGATTGGGCAAAGCCCTGAGCCCCGCGCTAGAATCCGCCATCATTTTCCAGGAGTACCCCATGATCATCCTCTCCACCAGCCTCGGCGACATCAGCGTCGAACTCTTCGCCGACAAGGCCCCGATCACCGTCAAGAACTTCCTGGGCTATGTGGAAGCCGGTTTCTATGACGGTACCATCTTCCACCGCGTCATACCTGACTTCATGGTGCAGTGCGGTGGCTTCACGCCGGACATGGCGCAGAAGAAGACCGAGGCCCCCATCAAGAACGAGGCGGACAACGGCCTTTCCAACGAACCCTACACCCTCGCCATGGCACGCACGTCCGATATCAACAGCGCCACCAGCCAGTTCTTCATCAACCTGGCGGACAACGTGTTCCTGGACAACGGCAAGCGTGACTTCGGCTACGCGGTGTTCGGCAAGGTGGTGAAGGGCACCGAGGTGGTGGACAAGATCGGCGAGGTGAAGACCGGCAGCGCCGGCGGCCACCGGGACGTGCCGGTGACGCCCGTCATCATCACCAGCGCGCGCAAGGCCTGAGACTGCGCGATGTCGGGGAAAGAAAAGCCGGCAGTGATGCCGGCTTTTTCATGTCTGCATATCGGCAGCTTACGAAGTCAGGCCTGGGAAGAAGGCCTTGAGGCCTGCGAATATGAATTCGATGCCGATGGAGGCCATGATGAGGCCCATGATGCGGGTCACGATGTTGATACCGGTGCGGCTGAGGAGCCGCGAGATGAGCGGCGATAGCCTGAATGCTGCCCATACGATGGCGGCGGTGACGATGATGCCACCGAACAGGATCACGTATTGCCCGAACAACGCCGGCTTGTGGCCGTAGAGGATTACGGTGCTGATGGCGCCAGGGCCGGCGGTGAGAGGTATGCCGATGGGCACCACCGCCACATCCTCGCGCTCCACCGTCTCCTGGGCCTCCTCCTCCGTCTGCCGGGTAGCGTTCATCTTCGCCTGCAGCATGGAGAGGGAGTTGTAGAGGATGAGGATGCCGCCTGCCACCTGGAAGGAGGCGACGCTGATGCCGAAGAAATCCAGGATGCGCTCGCCGCAGAGCAGCGCCACGCCCAGCACCACGCCCACGGTGATGGCCGCCATCAGCGCGGTGCGGTTACGCTCCACGGCGGTCTGGTTGTAGGTGAGGTTGATGAAGATGGGGATGACGCCGATGGGGTTGAGGATGGCCACCAACCCGGCGAAGAACTTGAGATATTCGACCCAGGCGGCCATGCCGTCCCCATCCATCTGCGTGGCTCCATCTTGCGGGTTTGGCCGCGGCCGTTCAAGCCTGCCGCGGTACAATCCGCCCATGAGCGACCACGATCCGGACTGGAAGCTGCGCTACAGCCGCCATCTCGCGCTGCCGGACTTCGGCGCTGCAGCGCAGGAGCGGCTGGCTGCCGCCACCGTGCTGGTGGTGGGCCTGGGAGGCCTCGGTTCGCCGGCCGCCATGTATCTCGCCGCCTCCGGCGTGGGGCGGCTGCTGCTCAACGACTTCGACCGGGTGGACTTGAGCAACCTGCAACGCCAGATCCTCTACGGCGACGCAGATGTGGGCACGCCCAAGACAGCCGCTGCGACGGGCGCTCTTGCCGCCCTCAACCCCGCTTGCAAGCTGGAAGCCCTGGAAGGCCGCCTGGAAGGCCAGGCACGCGCGGACGCAGTCCTGCGTGCCGATCTCGTGCTGGATGGCAGCGACAACTTCGGCACCCGCTTCGCGGTGAATGCCGCCTGCGTAGCGGCACGCAAGCCGCTCGTCTCCGGCGCCGCCCTTCGCTACGAAGGCCAGCTCCTGGTGTTCGACACACGGGATGGAGCCAGCCCCTGCTACGCCTGCCTCTATGAGGAAGGCGGCGAGGAGCTGGAGAACTGCCGCCAGAACGGCGTGCTGGCACCTCTCACAGGCGTCATCGGCAGCCTGATGGCGGTGGAGGCCGTGAAGCTCCTCACCGGCACGGGCCGCCCTCTCACGGGCCGGCTCCTGCGTTACGACGCCCTGACCGGCGAGATGCGCTACACCACCCTCAAACGAGACACCGCATGCCCGGTCTGCAGCCACCGTTGAAGAGCGCCGATGCCCCTGCCGAGCGCGCCGGGCGCCTCGAGCGCTATATGCACGCGCACATCCCATTGGTCGCGCAGATGCAGGTCAAGGTCGCGGACTTCGATGGGTCAGGCCTGAAACTGACCGCTCCCCTCGCCCCCAACATCAACCACGAGCGCACCGCCTTCGGCGGCAGTCTCGCGAGCCTCATGACGCTGGCCTGTTGGGGTTATCTCTGGCTGCTGCTGGAGGATGAGCAGCCGCTGCACATGGTGGTGAACGAGGCGCGGGTGAACTACCTCAAGCCCGTGAGCACGGACCTGGAAGCGCTCTGCCCTCCGCCGCAAGCAGCGGTGCTGGATAAGTTCCGCCAGACCCTGGCGCGCCGCGGCAAGGCGCGCATCGGACTGGACGCAGAGATGCTCCAGGGCGGCCTGCCGGCCGCCCGCTATGCCGGAAGCTTCGTGGTCTACCGGGATGGCGAGGTCTAGAACGGGACTTCCAGGGTGCCGTAGACCTGGTTCTCGCCGTCCGCATCGAAGCCGTGGGCCGCGCCCAGCACCAACCGGATGTTGGCTATATAGAAGAGGCTCAAATCCGAGACCCACTCCGCCCCCGCACTGCGTGAGTAGCGCGTCGGGCGCCCACCCTGGTTCCAGGTGCCACCGGCATCGAAATACACCCGCAGCGAGAAGTCATGCACGCCCACCGGCGGTATGCGCAAGCCCGCCTCGGGCCGCATGATGGGGATGCGCAGACCCACGCTGCCCAGGCGCATGCGCTGCCCCGTGAGGCCCGGTGAATCCGAGGGGTAACCGGGGAAGGCGAAGTCGCGGCGGTCGAACAGCAACTGCGCTGCAGGCGTACCGTAACCCGGATCCGTGGCGCCGCCGAGGCTGAAGGGCTGGATGCCATCGGTGCCGTAGGCTTCGAGGTAATGCAGGGTCACCACCGCCTCGTCACCTGCGCGGATATATTCGTTCCAATCCAGGCGGTAGGCACGGCCCGTGAAGTCACTGGGGAACACGTCGCTGCTCTCCGCCACGAAGGTCACGTCCCGTCCATCGTCCGGGCTGATCGAGATGGGCCAATTTTGGGTGCTGTTCCAACGGAAGGCGATGCCCGCCGCGGAATCCCGCGCCGGCAGTTCCGGCACGCCGAGATCGTAGCGGTCTTTCTCCGCATCGCTGGAAGCACCGATGCTGAAGGTGAGCGTGCGTTCGAGTGAAGGCCAGGGCCGCTGCCACAGCGCCTGCAACCGATCCTGCTGGCGCACCCGCTCCAGGGTCTTGCCGCTGTCGAGGGTATCCATCGAGTAGAGCCGCGCCGCCAGGAACTGCAGCCGGTCCGCATAGGTGTAGATGAAACTGCCGCCGGGCGAACCGTGCTTGAACTCGTAGTTGATGTCGGCGGCATAGACGTGGATGCCTAGCGCGTCCTGGCCGCTGGTGGCGGCGCCCAGCAGGTAATAGTCCGGGCCGAAAGCCAGCTCCGGCGTCCAATAGGCCGGCAGCAGACTGGACCAGGGGGAGTAGTCGCCCTCCTGCGCGTCCGCATGTGGAGCTGCAGGCAAGGTGGTGTAGTTGTGTACGGCAGGCGCGAGCGGCGTCGCGGCTGCCGACCCGGCGGCCAGCCGGTAGAGGTCGTAGCCTGCACCGGTGTAGCCGAGATAGTAGACGTCCCCATCCTTGCCCGTGCTGGGTGAGAAGGCGCCGGTGCTGACGCGGGTCAGGGTCGTGAGCGCCCCGCTCTCCCGCTCCACGCGGCGCAGGTTGTAGACGCCGCCCGCATCGGCGGTGAACAGCACCGACTTGCCGTCCGGCGCGTATTCCGGGTCCGCCACGTCGCCGACGTCCGCCGCCAGCACCCGCCACTGGCGCGTGCTGAAGGAGAACTCCTCCAGCGCCCAGCGCCGGCCCAGACGCCATAGCGCCGCCGTGAGGTGTTCGCCGTCCGGCGACCAGTCCAGGCCGCCGAGGATCTCGCCGTCCTCCCCGCTCCATATCGTCTCTGCGCCGGCTCCGTCCGCGTCCAACACCACGAGGCTGCTCTTGCCGAGGTCGATGCGCGAGGCGGCTATGTGCGTGCCGTCCGGCGACCAGCTTCCGTAGTGGTAGCGGCCGCAATGGGTGAGGCGCGTCACCTCACCGGAGTCCGGGTCCACCCGATAGAGGTCGAAGTTGAGATGGTATTCGCTGCATATCTCGGGCCGCGCCACCAGGAGCCCGCCCTTCGCGTTCCAGTCGAGCCGGGCCGGACTGAAGGTATCGGCGAGCTTGCGGCTGCCTTGGCCCGCCTGCCAGACCATGATGGCGGGCTGGCGGTGCCATTCGTCCCGCACGTAGAACACCCGACCATCGGCCGTGGCTCGGGGCGAAGCGGTGTTGAAACCGTACTGGGTGAGGCGTTCGCCCTCCACCAGGCGGGTGCCCGCTGGATAAGGGGGTGCCCCGTACTTCTGCTGCAGGTAGTCGGTGAACTTCGCCCATACCTGCGGCACGTCATCGTCATGCAACACGTCTTCCATGTTGCTGCCCACCCGGAACGGGATCAGGTGGTGGCTGTAGTTCTCCACCAGCGCCGGGATCGCCTGCTTTCCGTAGGTCTGATCCACGAACTGGTAGTAGTTCACTCCATAGAGATAGGGCAAGGTCCCGCCCGGCCATTCCGTGACGCCCGCCATGCTCACCTGGGACCAGGGCCGCAGGCCCTGCTGCACCTCGGCCCGCATGTACATGGAATAGAGGCTGCTCTGGCCGCGGCCTATCCCGGCGGCGCTGTCGGTCTCGTCGTACACCGCGAGACCTTCCAGCAGCAGCGTCGGCTGGAACACGCCGGGGAAGAGGAACTCGTTGCGGCCGAAGACGTGGTCACGCAGGAATGCCGACGCACCCCGCGCCTGATCCATCTGCAGCACGTGGGTGTATTCATGGCTGATGAGCAGCCGGAACCAGTCGTCGAAGTCCTCGAGGGAGTCCACGTCATCCGGCGGGCTCACGTAGAGTTCGATATGGTCCCGCGGCAAGGGCGTGGTGAGGCCGTTGGGGAGATCCACGTGGTCCGTGAGCACGAGCTGCACCCGGTCCGCGGGCTGCCATTGCAGCCAGGGGTCCAGGCGCGAGGATTCCTGCTCGGCCACGTCCAGCATGTGCTGGGCGAGCTGCTCTTCGCCCGGGTGGTAGACCAGGGTGAAGTGCGCGCTCTCCAGCGTGCGCCAGTCGAGGTTGGGATCCAGGGCGGAAGCGGGCGGCGCGTACAGCGCCGCCAGGGACAGGGACATCAGACCAAGACTCAAGCCTCTCATCGGATGTCTCCTGCCCTGGAAGGTCTCAGTGCTTGCGGTTCCTGATCGAAGGGTGGAACGGGCCGCTGAACAACGATTCTACGTCCACCAGGTCGAAACTGTAACGCCGGCCGCAGAACTCGCAGTCCACGTCGACGCTGCCCTGCTCCTTGAGGATCGATTGCACTTCGTCGTGGCCGAGACCGCGCAAGGTGTCCTCGATGCGCCCACGGGAGCACTGGCAACGGAACGCTACCGGCGCGCCCTCGAACAGAAGCACGTCATCCTCGTTGTAGAGACGGTGCAGGATCTCCTGGGCCGAGAGCCCAGCCAACTCCTGCTGTTTGAGCGTATCGCTCAAGATGGTGACGTGCTGCCAGGCGTCCGACCCGCCTTCGCGGTCCGGCATCATCTGCAGCAGCAGGCCCGAGGCGCTGCCATCGCCCGCCGTCAGCCACAGACGCGTGGCGAGCTGCTCCGAACGCTCGAAATAGCTCTCCAGCGACGCGGACAGGCTCGCACCCTCCAGCGGCACGATGCTCTGGTAGCGCTCGGACTTGGCCTTCTGCTCGATGGTCATCACCAGGCGGCCGTCGCCCACCAGCTCACGGAAACCCAAGCCCGCGAGTTCGCCGCTCCAGCGTGCGAGACCGCGCAGGTTCAGGTCGCTGGTGCACTGCACCACCAACAGGTGCACGGGACCCGTGCCCTGGATCTGCAGGGTGATGCTGCCGTCGAACTTGAGGGTGGCGGACAGGAGCGCCGCGGCGGCCATGGCCTCGCCCAGGAGCGCGCGCACCGGCGGCGGATAGTCCTGCCGCTCCAGTGCCGCGCGCCAGCTGGCGTCCAGGTGCACGTGCCGGCCCTGGACCGGCAACTGGTCGAATATGAAGCGCCTGAGGGTATCGTGCTCGTTCATTTCCATCCGTAATCTCGGGAAGTTTGGGAACATCCCGATGTATGGGCGCCGGACGCGTTTTCAAGCTCGACGGGCGGCCTAGGGCCGCGCCATCTCAGGCTTTGAGCTTCTTCAGCAGGAGGTCGTTGACCTGCTGCGGGTTGGCCTTGCCCTTGGTGGCCTTCATGACCTGGCCCACGAAGAAGGCGAATAGCTTGTCCTTGCCGGAGCGGTAGTCTGCGAGCTGGCCCGGGTTCGCGGCCATGACCTCGTCGATGGCCTTCTCCAGGGCGCCGCTGTCGGTGATCTGCTTCAAGCCCTTCTTCTCGATGATGGCGTCCGCATCGCCCTCGCCGGCCCACATGGCCTCGAACACTTCCTTGGCTATCTTGCCGGAGATGGTGTTGTCATGGATGCGCTTCAGCATTCCGGCCAGCAAGGCGGCGCTCACCGGGCTCGCCTCTATCTCCTTGCCGTCCTTGTTGAGCGCGGCGGAGAAGTCGCCCATCACCCAGTTGGCGGCGAGCTTGCCCTCGACGGCGCTCGCCTTCACCACCGCCTCGTAATAGTCCGCCAGCTCGCGGCTGCCCGTAAGCAAACCCGCGTCGTAGGCGGAGAGGCCGTAGGCGGCCATGAAGCGTTCTTTCTTGGCGGCCGGTAGCTCCGGCAAGCTGCCCTTCACCTCGGCGATGAAGGCCGCAGAGATGTCCAGCGGTAGCAGATCCGGGTCCGGGAAATACCGGTAGTCGTTGGCCTCTTCCTTGGCGCGCATGGAGCGGGTCTCGTCCCGGTCCGCGTCATAGAGGCGCGTCTCCTGCACCACCTTGCCGCCGCCCTCGATGAGTTCGATCTGGCGCTGCACCTCGTGGTTGATGGCCTTCTCCACGAAGCGGAAGGAGTTGATGTTCTTCAGTTCGGCGCGGGTACCGAACTTGGTCTCGCCCTTCTTCCGCACCGAGACGTTGGCATCGCAGCGGAAGGAGCCTTCCTGCATGTTGCCGTCGCAGATCTCGAGGTAGCGCACCAGGCTGTGCAGTTTCTTGAGGTAGCTCACCGCTTCCTTGGCCGAGCGCAGGTCCGGCTCCGAGACGATCTCCAGCAACGCCGTGCCGGCGCGGTTCAGGTCCACCGCGGTGGCCTTGCCGAAGCCCTCGTGCAGAGACTTGCCCGCATCCTCTTCCAGGTGCGCGCGGGTGATCCCGACGCGCTTGACGGAGCCATCGTCCAGCTCGACGTCGAGATGGCCCTTGGCCACCACCGGCAGCTCGTACTGGCTTATCTGATAGCCCTTGGGCAGGTCCGGATAGAAGTAGTTCTTGCGGGCGAACACCGAGTGCGGCGCGACCGTGGCGCTCACCGCCAGGCCGAACTTGACCGCCATGCGCACCGCTTCCTTGTTGAGGACGGGCAGCACGCCGGGATAGGCGAGGTCCACCAGGTTCGCCTGGCTGTTCGGCAGCGCGCCGAACTCGGTGGACGAGCCGGAGAAGAGCTTGCTCTTGGTGAGCAGCTGGGTGTGGACTTCAAGTCCGATGACTGTTTCCCATTCCATATCAGTTCTCGTAATTCTTCGGGATACGCGAGTGCCAGTCCGTCTCGCGCTGGTATTGGTGCGCGACCGCCAGCATGCGTCCCTCGTCGAAGTAATTGCCGATGATCTGCAGGCCCACCGGCAGCCCGTCCACGAACCCCGCCGGGATGGACATGCCGGGCAGACCCGCCAGGTTCACGCCGTTGGCATAGATATCGTTCAGATACATGGTCACCGGGTCCTCGGTCTTCTCGCCCAGCTTGAAGGCAGTGCCGGGGGCCGTCGGGCCCATGATCACGTCCACCTGCTTGAAGGCTTCAAGGAAGTCCTGCCGGATGAGGCTGCGGGTCTTCTGCGCCTTAAGGTAATAGGCATCGTAGTAGCCGGCGGAGAGTACATAGGTGCCGGTCATGATGCGGCGCTTCACCTCGGCGCCGAAACCTTCGCCGCGGCTGCGCATGTAGAGGTCCAGCAGGTCCACCGGATCCTTGCAACGATGGCCGTAGCGCACGCCATCGAAGCGGGCCAGATTGGAAGAGCACTCCGCCGGCGCCACCACGTAGTAGGTGGGCACCGAGAGCCAGAAGTTGGGCAGGCTCACGTCCTGCACCTTGGCACCGAGCTTCTCGTAGACGCGGATGGCTTCCCGGGTGGCTTCCGCCACCTTCGGGTCCAGGCCCTTGTCGAAGAATTCCTTGGGCACGCCGATGCGCAGCCCCTGCATGGATGCGCCGAGGCCCGCCACGTAGTCCGGCACCGGCTTGTCCACACTGGTGGAGTCGCGCTCATCGTGACCCGACATCACCTGCATGATCATGGCGGCGTCTTCCGCCGAGTAAGTGATGATGCCGGCCTGGTCCAGGCTGGAGGCGAAGGCCACGATGCCGTAGCGCGAGACACGCCCGTAGGTGGGCTTGATGCCGGTGGCGCCGACGAGCGCCGCCGGCTGGCGGATGGAACCGCCGGTGTCGGTGGCGGTGGCTGCGGGCGCGAGGCGCGCCGCCACGATCGCCGCGGAACCACCGGAGGAACCGCCGGGCACGCGCGTCTCGTCCCAGGGGTTCTTCACGGGGCCGTAGTAGCTGGTCTCGTTGGAGGAGCCCATGGCGAACTCGTCCATGTTGGCCTTGCCGAGCAGCACGGTGCCGGCCTGCTTCAGCCGGGCGACCACGGTGGCGTCGTAGGGCGCTGTGAAGTTGTCCAGCATCTTGGAGCCGCAGCTCGTCTTCACGCCCTCGGTGCAGAAGATGTCCTTGTGCACGATGGGCAGGCCCGTGAGCGGGCCGCCGCGACCGGCGGCGATGTCCAGGTCCGCCGCGCGGGCCGATTGCAGCGCCGAGTCCTTGAGCACGGTGATGAAGGCATTGAGCCGGGGGTTGAAGCGCTCGATGCGCTCCAGGAAGGCGCGCGTGAGTTCCTCGCTGGAGACCTTCTTGGCCTTCAGGTCGCGGGCCATCTCGGCCAGGGATTTCTTGTGCAGCATCGTTTTGGATTCCGTACAGATTCCGACTTAACAGTCGCTGTTATTCGAGCACCTTGGGCACCAGATACAGGCCCGCTTCCGCCTGGGGGGCGGCGGCCTGGTAGCGATCCCGGTCCGGATGGTCCGTGACCCGGTCTTCCCGCATGGGCTGGGTCAGGCCGACCAGGGGGTGGGCCATGGGTTGCACCGCGGAGGTATCCACCTTGTCCAGTTGGGCCACGAACTCCAGGATGCTGGAGAGGTTCTTGGCATAGGCCGGAATGTCCTGCTCGGCTATGGAGAGCCGCGCGAGACGGGCGATGGACTTCACGTCGTCCGGGGTCAGGGACATGGGGTGCTCCGGGGAAAACTTGCGGAAAACCAGGGGATTATCGCATAAACCTGCTTGCCGCCGGAGCCCCCCGTTGCTAAAGTAACGCGCCTGACCCTGCCGGTATCTTCAAGAAAAAACCATGTTCAAGAGCCTCCGCGGATTCTTCTCCACCGACCTGTCCATCGACTTAGGCACAGCCAACACGCTCATCTACATGCGCGGGAAAGGCATCATCCTGAGCGAGCCCTCGGTGGTGGCGATCCGCGAGGAACCGGGCCGCGGCAACAAGGTCATCGAGGCCTACGGCCAGGACGCGAAGCGCATGCTCGGCCGTACCCCCGGCAACATCGTCGCCATCCGTCCCATGAAGGACGGCGTGATCGCCGACTTCACCATCACCGAACAGATGCTGAAGCACTTCATCAAGAAGGCGCACGGCAACCGCTATTTCCGCCCCACCCCGCGCGTGCTGGTGTGCGTGCCCTACGGCGCCACCCAGGTGGAACGCCGCGCCATCCGCGAGTCCGCCGCCGGCGCCGGCGCGCGCAAGGTGTACCTGATCGAGGAACCCATGGCAGCCGCCATCGGCGCCGGCCTGCCGGTGCACGAGGCCAAGGGCTCCATGGTGCTGGACATCGGCGGCGGCACCTCCGAGGTGGCCGTGATCTCCCTCAACGGCATCGTCTACGCCGCCTCCGCCCGCATCGGCGGCGACCGCTTCGACGAGGCCATCATCAACTACATCCGCCGCAACTACGGCATCCTGATCGGCGAAGCCACCGCCGAGCGGGTCAAGCATGAGATCGGCTGCGCCTACCCCGGCAAGGAACTGCTGGAGATGGACATCAAGGGCCGCAACCTCTCCGAGGGCGTGCCGCGCAGCTTCACCCTGAACAGCAACGAGGTGCTGGAGGCCCTGCAGGAGCCCCTGGCCGGCATCGTCGGGGCCGTGAAGCACGCCCTGGAACAGACCCCGCCGGAACTGGGTTCGGACGTGGCCACCAACGGCATCGTCCTGACCGGCGGCGGCGCACTCCTGCGCGACATCGACCGCCTGCTGCGGGAAGAGACCGGCCTGCCGGTGCTGATCGCCGATGACCCGCTGACCTGCGTGGCCCGCGGCGGCGGCAAGGTGCTGGAACTCATCGACGAATACGGCGCCGAGACCTTCGCCGTCGAATAAACCCCCGGGGATGCCCGCCGCCTGTTGCGGCCCGGGCTCCCGGGCCGCAAACTAGCGCATACCTATATATGTGGCGCTCCCTGAGGTCCCGGTGCCCCTCCTCACCCCGCTGAACGCCCGCCGCCAGACCCAGCCCGCCGGAGCGCGCTGAGTGGCCGTCTTCCGCCGCCAGCGATCGCCGCAACTCTTCTCCAGCCGCCCCGCCGGCGCGCTGCGCACCCTGTTCCTCATCCTCATCTGCATCGTGCTGATGGTCTATGACCACCAGACCGGCCGCCTGAAGCAGATACACGCGGCCCTCGCCACGGTGGTGTGGCCGGTGCAGGTGATCGTGGATGCGCCCCACTCGCTGCTCGTGTGGGCCGGCGACAAGCTCGCCACCCACGTGCATCTCGTGAACGAGAACGCCGACCTCAAGGGCCGCCTGCTGCAGGCGGACGCGGAGCTACAGCAGTTCGCGGCGCTCCAGCAGGAGAACGAGCGTCTGCGCAATCTGATGCAGGCCGCCAGCCACGTCAGCGGCCGCGTCAGCGTGGCGATGATCGTGTCCGCCGCCCTCGATCCCTTCCGCCACATGGTAGTGATCGACAAGGGCACCGGCGACGGCGTGTTCGAGGGCCAGACCGTGCTGGACGCCTACGGCATCGTCGGCCAGGTCACCCGCACCGCGCCGCTGGCCTCGGAAGTCACGCTCATCAGCGACCCCGGCCAGGCCATACAGGTGGAAGTGAACCGCACCGGCCTGCGCACCCTCGCGGTCGGCAGCGCCGACCTCACCCAGCTCTCGCTGCCTTATGTGACCAACAGCGCCGACGTGAAGGAAGGCGACCTGGTGGTGAGCTCCGGGCTCGGCGGACGCTACCCCGCCGGTTATCCGGTGGGCATCATCAGCCACTTCGAGCGCAACCCGGCAGAACCCTTCGCTCACGTCGCCGCCCGCACCGCTGCGGACCTGGGTCATGGCCACGAAGTGCTGCTGTTCTGGCCGGCGCAGACGCCGCCCCAGACGGAACTGCCGCCCAAGCCCGCTCCGACGCTGAAACCGCAGGCCAAGGCCGGCAAGAAGAAGTCATGAGGGAGTTCTCCTCGCCGCGCGGGTTGTGGACGGTGGCCGCGAGTTATCTCGCGGCGCTGGTGCTGACCATCTGGCCGCTGCCGGACTGGGCCGAGGTGTTCCGCCCGGTGTGGGTGCCGCTGGTCACCATCTATTGGTGTCTGTGGCTGCCGGAACGCATCGGCGTGGTCACCGCTTTCTTCGCCGGTCTCCTGGTGGACGCCCTCTCCGGCACCCTGCTCGGCGAGCACGCGCTCGCGCTGGTCTTGGTGGCCTGGGCCACGCTGTGGCTGCACCTGCAGGTGCGCGTATTCCCCTGGTGGCAGCAATGCGTGGTGGTGCTGGGCATCCTGGCCCTGCATGCCTTCGCGCTGTTCTGGGTGGACGGCATGCTGGGTTACACCCTCGGCGCCGGTCTGCGCTGGATGCCGGTGCTGGTGAGCGCGGCGCTCTGGCCCTGGATCACCCAGGTGATGGCGCGCCTGCAAAACCGCTACCGGACCGCGTAAGGCTCCATGGCCCGCATACGCATCCGCAACGAATGGCTGGAACAGCACCTCTTCAGGACACGTGCCCTGGTGGTGGGTGCCGTCGCGCTGATCCTGTTCCTGGTGGTGGTGGGCCGGCTCCTGTATCTGCAGGTCATCAGCTACAGCCACTTCGCCACCTTGGCCGAAGGCAACCGGTTGCGGGCCGAGCCGGTGACACCGCCGCGCGGCCTCATCTTCGACCGCAACGGCGTGCCGCTGGCCGAGAACAAGCCGAGCTACGAGCTGGATGTGGTGACCGAGCAGGTGCCGGACCTGGCCGCGACCCTCGATGCCCTGGGCAAGCTCGTAGAACTCCGGCCAGGCGACCTGAGGCGATTCAACCTGCTGTTGAAGAGCAAGCACCCCTTCCAGTCGCTGCCGCTGCGCATGGAACTCTCGGACGAGGATATCGCGCGCTTCGCCGCGCGCCGCCAGGACTTCCCCGGCGTAGACATCAGCGCCACCCTGACGCGCTTCTACCCCCAAGGCCCGCTCACGGCCCACACCCTGGGTTACGTGGGCCTCGTCAGCCCCGAGGAGCTGCAGCAGCTCGATCCCACCCAGTACGTCAGCACTTCTCAGGTGGGCAAGGTCGGCGTGGAAGCCTCCTACGAGAAACTGCTGCACGGCTCCGTGGGCGTGCGCGAGATGGAGACCACGGCAGAAGGCCGCCCGGTGCGCCAGGTGTCCTACACCCCGCCCGTGCCGGGCAGCGACCTCTACCTCTCCATCGACGTGAAGCTGCAGCAGGTGGCGGAGCAGGCGCTCGGCGACAACAACGGGGCGGTGGTGGCCATCGATCCCGACACCGGTGAGATCCTGGCACTGGTCAGCAGACCGGACTACGACCCCAACCTCTTCGTCGGCGGCATCGAGACCGACGAGTATGAGGCGCTGCAGGATGATCCCTCGCAGCCGCTCTACGACCGCGCGCTGCGCGGCCAGTACCCGCCAGGTTCCACCGTGAAGCCCTTCCTGGGTCTCGCGGCGCTCAACTACAACGTGGTGACACCGTTCACGAGCCTCATGTGCCCGGGCTATTTCTACCTGCCCAGCAACCCCAACCCCTACCGCGACTGGCGCAAGGGCGGTCACGGCGAGACCAACCTCAGCAAGGCCATCACCCAGTCTTGCGACGTGTACTTCTACACAGTAGCCATGAAGCTTGGCATCGACCGCGTGCACGACTTCCTCACCCAGTTCGGACTGGGCGAGCCACCCGCCGTCGACATCAGTGGTGCGCTATCCGGCACCATGCCCTCGCCCGAGTGGAAGCGCCGCTACGTGCGTCAGCCCTGGTATCAGGGTGACACGGTCAACATCGGAATCGGGCAGGGCTACATGCTGACGACGCCGCTGCAGCTCGCCTCCGCCGTCGCCACCCTCTCCATGCGCGGGCAACGCTTCGCGCCCCACGTGCTGCATTCGGTGGGCGACCCGCTGTCGGGCGTCATCAGCGATACCGTACCCCAGGCATTGCCGACGGTGGTGGATGCCTACCCGAGCGCCTGGGACATCGTCATCAAGGCCATGATCGGCGTCACCCAGCCGGGCGGCACCGCCGCGTTCGCGAGCGCTGGGGCCAAGTACCCCTTCGGCGGCAAGACCGGTACCGCCCAGGTGCACGCCAAGCGCCTCGGCGTGTTCGGCGAGGAAGACGAATCCGGCGTGCCCAAGGAACTGCGCGATCACGCCTGGTTCATCGCCTTCGCGCCGGCGGAGCAGCCGCGCATCGCCATCGCAGTGCTCGTCGAGCACGGCGGCGGCGGCGGCGCGGTGGCCGCGCCGGTGGCGCGCAAGGTGATGGACGCGTATCTTCTGAACCAGGGCAGCACAGAGACGCCCAAGCCATGAACCGCGACCCTTCCGCCTCTTCAGGTTACCGCTCCTCCGGCGAGATGAGCTTCGGCGAGCGGCTGCTGCATAGGCTCAACCTGGATGCGCCGCTGCTGGTCGCCATCTTCATGCTCAGCGGCGTCGGTCTCGTCATCCTCTACGGCGCCGCCGGCCAGGACATCGAGGTGGTGTACCGCCAGGCGCTGCGCCTCGCGCTCTCCTTCGGCGGGATGCTGGTGATCGCGCAGATATCCCCGCAGTTCCTCCGGCTCTGGACCCCGTGGGTATTCGGCATCGGGCTGGTGCTGCTGATGCTCACGCTGCGTTCCGGTCACATCGGCCACGGCGCGCAACGCTGGCTCAGCCTGGGCGTGGTGCGCTTCCAGCCCTCCGAGGTGATGAAGATCGCCGTGCCGATGATGGTGGGCTGGTACCTGCACGACAAGCCGTTGCCGCCGGACTGGCGCCAACTGTCAGTGTTGGGGTTGATCGTCGCGGTGCCCATGCTGCTCATCGGCATACAGCCTGACCTCGGCACCGCACTGCTCATCATGAGCGCCGGCGCCTTCGGCATCTTCCTCTCGGGCCTGCGCTGGCGCGTGATCCTGATGCTGTTCCTGCTGGTCGCGGTGGCCACGCCCATCCTCTGGCACTTCATGCACGCTTACCAGCGGGACCGGGTGCTGACCTTCCTCAATCCGCAGCGCGACCCGCTGGGTGCGGGCTATCACATCATCCAATCGGAGATCGCCATCGGTTCCGGTGGCGTGTTCGGCAAGGGCTGGCTGCAAGGCACCCAGTCCCAGCTCGACTTCCTGCCCGAGAGCTCCACCGACTTCATCTTCGCGGTGCTGGGCGAGGAGTTCGGCTTCATCGGTACCTTGGCGCTGATCGGGCTCTACGGCTTCATCGTGGCGCGCTCGCTCATCATCGCCATGCGCGCCCAGGACACCTTCTCCCGGCTCACCGCCGGCAGCCTGACCATGGCCTTCTTCACTTACGTGTTCATCAACAGCGGCATGGTGTCCGGCATCGTGCCCGTGGTGGGCGTGCCGCTGCCGCTCATCAGCTATGGCGGCACCTCCATGGTGACCCTCATGGCGGGATTCGGTATCCTCATGAGCATCCATTCCCACCGCAAGCTGGTGTCATCCTGATGAAGCGGCTCGCCGCAAAATCGCGGCTTCCCTTTCGCATACTTCTGCAAAAGCCCTTCCTGGGTTTTTGCAGAATCGGCAAATCCGGGGACGGCCCGGACTTGCCTCCGCTTCGCGGGTGGCACGTCCATGTGCCACGTCATCTTGTTTGGATGTTTGCGGTATCGCTGCTCTCAGCCTGCGCCCATCATCCCGTTGCTCCGTCGTCCAAGCCCACCGCGGCCCCCGCCGCGGGCACGAGTTTCGCGGGCCGCCCCGAAGTGAAGCAGTTCATTGACCAGGTGGTGCAGAAGGACGGCTTCGAGCGTGCCTGGGTGGAGAAAGCCTTCGCCGGTGCCCAGAAGCGCCAGTCCATCATCGACGCCATCACCCGTCCCGCCGAGTCCAAGCCCTGGTGGCAGTATCAGGACATCTTCGTCACCGACAAGCGCATCGAAGCCGGCGCCGCCTTCTGGGATGAGCACGCCCAGCTCCTGGACAAGGCCGAGGCCCAGTACGGCGTGGCCTCGGACATCGTCGTGGCGATCGTCGGGGTGGAGAGTTTCTTCGGCCGTCAGCACGGCGGCTATCCCGTGATCGACTCCCTGAGCACCCTCTCCTTCGACTATCCGCAACGGGCGCCCTTCTTCCAGGGGGAACTGGAGCAGTTCCTGGTGATGTGCCGCGAACAGAGCTTCGATCCCCTGAAGCCCATGGGCTCCTACGCCGGCGCCATGGGCGCGCCCCAGTTCATGCCGGACAGCTACCGCCAGTACGCCGTGGACTTCGACGGCGACGGCAAGCGGGACATCTGGGACGACTGGGCCGACATCATCGGCAGCGTGTCCAACTACTTCAAGGAACATGGTTGGCAGGAAAACGGCCTGGTGGTGGTGCCCGCGGCCATCGCCAAGGGCGTGCCGGTGCCGCCGGATGCCACGCCCACAACCGTGGGAGCCCTGCGCCAGGCGGGGGTGACCTTGAGCGAAGGCATCCCGGATGATTCCGAGGCGGTGCTGGTGGTGCTGCAGGAACAGGACGAGACCCGTTACTGGGTGGGCTTGCACAACTTCCGCGTCATCACCAAGTACAACCGCAGCCCGCTCTATGCGATGGCGGTGATACAGCTCGCCAATGCCATCTCCCAGAAGCGCGCGACGGAAGGCCACGATGCTCCCCCGTAACGGGGGCCACAACATACGTCTTTTCCGAAAGTGCATCCTGCACTTTCGGAAAATCGGTGCGCCCGAGAGCGGCTCGTGCGCGCCTCCGCTACGCGGGCGGTACATGCCTGTGCCGCTACTCTCCGTTCTCATCGCGCTATCTATAGCGGGCTGCGCGCAGTTCCCGGATCAGCCGAAGGACACCCGTCCCTGGGGCCCGCCGTCCACCGGCGTGACACCCAGCCCCACCAGCAGCGACCACGGTCCTGCCCAGCCGGTGGATGTCTCCCAGGTCAAAGACGCGGTGCCCACCGAGGTGACGCCCAGCAAGAGCGGCAATCCCGCGAGTTACACCGTGCTCGGCCAGAGCTACACCCTGGTCCCCGCCTGCAAGGGCTACCACGACCGCGGCATCGCCTCCTGGTACGGACTCCAGTTCCATGGCGGACGCACCTCGGATGGCGAGACCTACGACATGTACGCCATGACCGCTGCCAACAAGGTGGTGCCCATCCCCTGCTACGCGCGCGTCACCAACCTCAAGAACGGCAAAAGCGTGATCGTGAAGATCAACGACCGAGGCCCGTTCGTGGCGAACCGGCTCATCGACCTGTCATACGCCGCCGCCTCCAAGCTCGATATGCTGGGTCCCGGCACTGCGCTGGTGGACGTGGAAGCGGTCGGCCCCGGCGACCTGCCGCCGCCCTCCGCCACCGCTCCGGCTGCCTCCACCGTCGCCGCGGCCGTGGTCGCGCTGCCGGCCGCCGCCTCCCTCGCGCCCGCCCAGACCGCGGCAACGCCCGCCGGTGCCGCGCCGCAGATCTTCCTGCAGGTGGGTGCCTTCGCCACGCGTGCCAACGCCGATGCGCTCTCCGCCAGACTCGGAGATGCCGGCATCGCCCATGCCTTCATCCTGCCGGTGGTGGACGGCGCCCGCACCCTCTACAAGGTGCGCATCGGACCGCTCGCCGATGTGACGGCGGTGGATGCCGAGAGCGCCAAGCTCAAGGACTTAGGGTTCACCGACGTCCAGATCGTCATCCCCTGACGCACTGCTCCGCAAACGGGTAAAATCTGTGCAGACCGCGCGGGACGCGCGGCATGCTTATGTAATCCCGTCCCGTCCGCACGCCGAGGTGTCCGTTGAGAGCCAAGTTCCTGCTCGCCTGCTTCCTCTCCTGCATCGCGAGCGCGGTGCAGGCATTGCCGATCCCCGCCCCGCCGCAGTTCGCCGCCAGGAGCTACCTGCTCATGGACGTGCACAGCGGACAGGTGATCGCCGCCTTCAACGGAGACCAGCACCGCGAACCGGCGAGCCTCACCAAGCTCATGACCGCCTACGTGACCTTCCACGCGCTGCGCGATGGCGTGCTGCACCTCGACGATACCGCCAGTGTTAGCGAGCGGGCCTGGAAGATGGGCGGCTCGCGCATGTTCGCCAAGCTCGGCGACCAGGTGAAGGTCGATGACCTCCTGCAGGGCATGATCGTGCAGTCCGGCAACGACGCGACGGTCGCCCTCGCCGAGCGCATCGGCGGCACCGAGGATGCCTTCGTGCAGATCATGAACCAGTACGCCGAGAAGCTCGGCATGCGGGACACGCACTTCACGGACGCCTCGGGCCTCACCGACGACAAGAACCACTACAGCACCGCCCACGATCTGGCGGTGCTGTCCCGCGCCATCATCAATGAGTTCCCGGAATACCTGCACTACTTCTCCCAGAAGACCTTCATCTGGAACAAGATCAGCCAGGGCAACCGCAACGACCTGCTCTACACCGACGCCACGGTGGATGGCCTGAAGACCGGTGACACCGACGATGCCGGCTACTGCCTCATCGCCAGCGCCACCCGCGGCGACCTGCGGCTGGTGGCCGTGGTGATGGGCACCAAGACCCGTCCCGAGCGCGGCCGCTACGCGGAGACGCTGCTGAACTACGGCTCCAATTTCTTCGAGACCCGTAAGCTCTATGCCAGCGGCGCCAACGTCTCCAGCGTGAAGGTGTGGAAAGGCGCGGAGCCGAGCGTGGACGCGGGCCTCTCCCAGGACATGTACGTGACCCTGCCGAAGGGCGCCTACGGCGCCATGCAGGCCACGGTGCAGACCAGCGCAGGGCTGGTGGCGCCCATCGCCGAGCACACCCAGGTGGGCATGCTCAACGTCACGGTGGACGGCCGCATGCTTACGCAGATGCCCATCTACACCCTGAAAGCCGTGCCCGAGGGCAACATCTTCCGGCGCATGTGGGACAGCATGCGGCTCTGGTTCGTCAAGAAGAAGTGACATGGCGACGCCTCTGCCCGTCGCGCACCTGAACGGCCGCTTCCTACCGCTGGCGGAAGCGCACATCTCGCCCCTGGACCGGGGTTTCCTGTTCGGCGATGGCGTGTATGAAGTGATCCCGGCCTACGCGGGCCGCCTCTTCCACTTGCCCGCGCACCTGAAACGCCTGCAATACAGCCTGGACGGCATCCGCCTCAAGAACCCCTTGAGCGATGCGCAATGGACCGCGCTGTTGGAAGAGCTGGTGGTGAAGAACGGCGGCCGTGACCAGGCGGTGTACCTGCAGGTCTCCCGGGGCGCCGATGCCGGGCGCGACCACAGTTTCCCGGCCGCGATCCCCGCTACCGTGTTCGCCATGAGTTCGCCCCTGGCACAGCTCTCCGAAGAACTCAGGACCCAGGGCGCCCGCGCCGTCACGCTGCCGGACATCCGCTGGCAGCGCTGTGACATCAAATGTACCTCCCTGCTTGGCAACGTGCTGCTGCGCCAGCAGGCGACGGAAGCCGGTTGCCATGAAGGGATCCTGCTCCGCGACGGCCACGCCACCGAAGGCACCGCCAGCGGACTCTTCATCGTGGAGGACGGCGTGCTCGTCGCACCGCCGGACGGCCCCGAACTCCTCCCCAGCATTACCCGCGACGTGGTGCTGATGCTGGCCGGACGCATACACATGCCCGTGCGCCGCGGCCGTATCCCGCAGGCATCCCTGCACCGCGCCGAAGAGGTCTGGTTCGTGAGTTCCACCCGCGAGGTCTATCCCGTGACCGAGATAGACGGCCGGCCGGCTGGGGGCGGCAAGCCCGGCATCTACTGGCAGCGCATGTACGCGCTGTTCCAGGAACACAAGACGGAGCGGGCCTGATGACTGCGGAGAAGGAATCCCTCCTCAAGTTCCCTGCCAGCTTCCCCGTGAAGATCATGGGCAAGGACGAGCCGGGCTTCCACGAAGCGGTGGCGGAGATCCTCGCGCGCCACGTGGCCCCGCTCGAGACCCTGCCGGTCACCAAGCAGCCCAGTAAGGAAGGCCGCTTCGTCTCCATCACCGTCACCATCGAAGCCCGCAGCCAGGAACAGCTGGATGCCCTCTACCGGGATCTGAGTGCGCACCATCTCGTGCTCATGGCGCTGTGAAAGCCCCGATCATCAAGCATCTCGGCCGCGTGGACTATGTGCCCACCTGGCGCGCCATGGAAGAGTTCACCCTGCAGCGGACCGCCGCGACACCGGATGAGATATGGTTCCTGGAGCACCCGCCGGTGTTCACCCTGGGACTCGCCGGCAAGATGGAGCATGTGCTCGCCCCCGGTGACATCCCGGTGGTGCACATCGACCGGGGCGGCCAGGTGACTTACCACGGCCCCGGCCAGCTGGTGGTCTATCCGCTGCTGGACTTGAAGCGCCTGAAGCTCGGCGTGCGTGCCCTGGTTGAGGCGCTCGAGAACAGCGTCATCGATACCCTCGCAGGTTACGGCATACAGGCACATGGCCATCGCGATGCGCCCGGCGTGTATGTGGATGCGCGCAAGGTCTGCTCCATCGGCATCCGCATCAGGCGCGGCTGCAGTTACCACGGCATCGCCTTCAACGTGGCCATGGACCTGGAACCCTTCCAGCGCATCAACCCCTGCGGCTACGCGGGCCTGGAGATGACCCAGGTGAGCGCCCTGGGGGGACCGGATTCGGTGCGGCGCGTGGCGGAAGACCTCACGCCTGCCCTGCTGGAGCGGCTGAGGTACAATGACGCCCCCGTGGCTGCCGCCTCCGGCGCCTGAACCCGCAAGGTCCCATGTCAGACACGCCCGCGAAGCCCCGCCTCAGCCTCGAACCTGGCAAAAAGCTCAGCGCCCAGGAGAAGATGGCGCGCATCCCGGTGAAGATCGAACCTACGGTCACGCCGCTGCGCAAGCCTTCCTGGATCCGTGTGCAATCCTGGGCCACACCCGAGGTGGCGCGCCTGAAGAAGATCCTGCGGGACAACCACCTGCACACGGTGTGCGAGGAAGCTTCCTGCCCCAACATCGGCGAGTGCTTCGGCAAGGGCACCGCCACCTTCATGATCATGGGTGACGTCTGCACCCGCCGCTGCACCTTCTGCGACGTGGGCCATGGCCGTCCCAAGCCCCTCGACACCGAGGAGCCCATCAACCTCGCCAACACCATCAAGGCCATGGGCCTGAAGTACGTGGTGGTTACCTCCGTGGACCGGGATGACCTGCGGGACGGCGGTGCCGGCCACTTCGTGGACTGCATCCGCGAGATCCGCGCCCGCTCCCCCGAGACCCGCATCGAGGTGCTGGTGCCGGACTTCCGCGGCCGCATGGACGTGGCGCTGGCGCTGATGCACGAGGCCCCGCCGGATGTGTTCAACCACAACCTCGAGACCGTGCCGCGCCTCTATCGCGAAGTGCGCCCCGGCTCCGACTATGCCCATTCCCTGATGCTGTTGCAGCGTTTCAAGGAGACCCACCCGGACGTGCCGAGCAAATCCGGCATCATGCTGGGCCTGGGCGAGGAGATGGACGAGGTCTTCGAGACCATGCAGCACCTGCGCGACCACAAGGTCAACATGCTGACGGTCGGCCAATACCTGCAACCCAGCAAGTTCCACCACCCGGTAGTGCGCTACGTGACGCCGGATGAGTTCAAGGAGATCGAGCGGCGCGGCCTGGAGATGGGCTTCGATCACGTGGCCAGCGGCGCGCTGGTGCGATCTTCGTACCATGCGGATAAGCAGGCGGAAGAACTGCTGCACGAGCAGACTGCGTAATACGCTCGGATCACGGGATCAAGCAAGCGGCCTTAGGGCCGCTTCTTATTTCTGCCGATCGAGGGTTTCCAGCTCTTCAGGTCTGCCCACGTCGGACCAGAGACCCCCGAACGATTCGCCGCTCAGGGCCTCCATGCGCATGGCGTCCTTGAGCAGCGGTAGCAGCGGGAACTTGCCGGCATCGCAGCCTTTGAAGAGATCGGCACGGTACACGCCGATGCCGCTGTAGGTGAGCTTCGGCGCCCCTTGCATGCGCAGATGGCCCATGGGCGAGAGATGGAAATCGCCTTCAGGATGGTGGGCCGGATTGGCCACCATCACCAGGTGCGCGAGGAAGTCCGGCTTCAGGCTGTGCTTCAGGGTCTCGAAGGGGAAATCCGTGAAGACATCGCCGTTCACCAGCAGGAAGGGTTCGCGCCCGAGTTCCGGCAAGAGCTTGAAGATGCCGCCGCCGGTCTCCAGGGGCTCCGGTCCCTCGTAGGAATAATGGATGCGCACGCCATAGCGGGCGCCGTCACCTAGGGCCGCTTGCAGCTTGTCCGCGAGCCAGGAGGTGTTGATATGGATCTGGGTGTAGCCCGCATCCCGCAGCCGTTCCAGGTGATGCACGATGAGCGGCTTGCCCCGCACCGGG
Organism: uncultured Gammaproteobacteria bacterium; assembly: GCA_964584665.1. Taxonomy (GTDB): domain Bacteria; phylum Pseudomonadota; class Gammaproteobacteria; order Natronospirales; family REEB76; genus DASUBN01. Next base: position 25,392 of record CAZPAO010000008.1, on the reverse strand, counting down.
ATGAGCGGCTTGGGCGTGGTATCGGTCAGGGGCTTTAGTCGCACTCCTCGGCCCGCCGCAAGAATCATGGCTTTCACAGTTCGCTCACCCCTTCCGCCCGCTTCTCCAGGTTATCCATAAGGCGTAGCAGCGGCGTGAATTCCTTATATAGGCTGCCGGTGTGCTTTATATAGGCGAGGAAACGCGGGGTGTCCTTCACGTAGTGCGGTTTGCCGTCCCGGTAGCAGATGCGGGCGAAGACGCCCATGACCTTGAGATGTCTCTGCATACCCATCCAATCGCAAGCCCGCTCGAACTCGGGGAGTTCCGGCACTGGCAACCCAGCCTTCAGGGCCCGCTCCCGGTAGCGGCGGCGCCAGGCGATGACCCGCTCCTCGGGCCAGGAGAGGAAGGCGTCCTTGAAGAGGGAAGCCACGTCATAGGTGAGGGGGCCGTAGATCGCATCCTGGAAGTCCAGCACCCCGGGGTTGGGGGAACTCAGCATGAGGTTGCGGGGCATGTAGTCCCGGTGCACATAGACCTGAGGCGTGCCTAAGGCCGAGTCCTCCAGCAGTCTGAAGGCATCCTGCAGGGTCACCATCTCCAGGGACGTGAGTTCCAGCTTCAGGTGCTTGGACACGTACCAGTCCGGGTAGAGCATCAGGTCCCGGTGCAGCAGCACCCTGTCGAAGGGGGCAAGCACCCCCGGCCGGCTGGCGGCCTGCCACTGGATGAGCGCCCCCAGGGCATCATCGAAGAGGGCATCCGCATCGGCGCCACCGGCGTTGAATATGTCCAGATAGGTCCGATCCCCCAAGTCCTCCAGCAGCAGGAACCCGCGCTGGAGGTCCTCAGCCAGCACCTCCGGCACATGCACCCCTGCTTCCCGCATCAGACCGGCGATGCGCACGAAGGGCCGGCAGTCCTCCTGCGGGGGCGGCGCGTCCATCACGATGTATGAACGTCCGGCGGAGGACGTGCGAAAATAGCGGCGGAAACTGGCGTCCGCCGAGGCGGGTTCCAGGACCGGGGCCGACTGCCCCAGGGCGCCGGCGACCCAGGTTGAGAGTTCCTGCTGGCGATCTGGCTGCAAACCCCTACTCCATCCGTTTGAGGGCACCTTCAAAGTGTGCGATTGTACGCCGCGTCACGGCACGGTATCAGGGAGTCCGCGGGTGAAGGCAGCGCCAGCCTACGTCTTCCTCGTCGCGTTGCTCGCCGCCGCCCCCCTCTATGCCGACCCGGCCACCCCAGCGCCTGCCGCAGGCACCCGCACCCTGGCGCCGCCTTCCGTCACGTCCGCCGCCGTGCTGATGGCGCGGGCCTTCCGCCCCAAGCCCCAGACCTGCGAGAGCGAAGCCCCTGGCATCGCACCGCTGCTCATGCCTACGCTCGTGGACCAGACGGGCTGCATGCTCTCGCCCTTCGCCAAGAACAGGTTCGACCTCTGCCCTGCCTTCCCGACGGCACCGGTGCTCCCGCTCGTGGCGGGCGCGCCGCCCCCCAACCAGCAGCCTTCCTACATCGTCGGCAACCAGGTGGACGGGCAGCAGACCGGGCTCTCCACCGTCACCGGCGATGTGCAGCTCGATCAGGGCGACCGACGCGTCAGCTCGCAGAAGATGATCTACAACAACGATACCGGCCTCGCCATCGTCGAGAAGGGCGTGAGCTACGACAGCCCCAAGCTCATGCTCACCAGCCCCGACGGCAAGTACGACACCAACAAGGGCACCGGCACCTTCAACGATTCCGACTTCCTGCTGCCGCTGCGCAACGGGCACGGCAACGCCAAGGTGTTCAACTCCTTGGACGACACCCATAGCACGCTGATCGGCGCCAGCTACACCACCTGCCCGCCGGGCAACACGGACTGGATGCTGACCGCGCCCGCCATGAACCTGGACACCGGCACCAATACGGGCGAGGCCTATGACGTCACAGTACACTTCCTGGGCGTGCCTGTGTTCTGGTCGCCCTACCTGAACTTCCCGATCTCCAGCGACCGCAAGTCGGGTTTCATCGGCAGTAACATGAGTTTCGACGTCATCAACGGCGTCGAACTCAGCGCACCTTATTATTTCAACCTCGCCGACAACTACGATGCCACGCTGTTCCCGCGCATCATCACCAAGCGCGGCCTCGACATGGGCGGCGAGTTCCGATGGCTCTCACCCATCAACGACGGCCTGATCTATGGGGACTACCTGCCCCATGACCAGGTGGCGGACCGGGAGCGCAGCCAACTGCTGTTCAAGAACAACACCACGCCTGACCAGTTCAATACCGTCAGCACGCTCTACCAGTGGGTGTCGGACGACAATTACTTCCATGACTTGAGCAGCAACCTGAGCACCAACACCGCCAGCATCCTGCAGCGTCATGTGCGCTATACCTACGACGACGAAGCCGACTGGTTCCTGATGAGTCAGTTCGAGGATTTCCAGGTCATCAACCCCCGGACGCCCCCTGATCGCTTCGCCTACCGGCGACTGCCGCAGGTGGTGATGGACTGGACCAACAACGAGGACCTGACCGGCCCGCAGTACAACCTCTATGGCGAGGCGGTGCGCTTCCAGCGCGATGAGCGCATCGGCGCCTGGCGCACGGACCTCAAACCCTCAGTGAGCCTGCCCTTCACCGGTGCCGGGGCCTACTTCACGCCGACCCTGGCCTGGCGCCTGACCGACTACGACCTCAGCGGCGACAGCTTCGCCTATAGCCGGACCACCACCGTGAACGTCGATGACCGCCACCAGTCGCGGGCTTTGCCGATCTTCGACATCGACACGGGTCTGTTCTTCCAGAAGGATGGAGAGGAGCACACCGAGACCCTCGAGCCGCGGCTCTACTATCTGCGGGTGCCTTACCGGAATCAGAGCCAGCTACCGGTCTTCGACGCGGTGCAACCGGAGTTCAGTTACCTGCAGCTCTTCAGCGACAACCGTTTCTATGGCGCCGATCGGCAGAGCGACGCCAACCAGCTTAGCTATGCCCTGACCACCCGCGTGCTGGACTCGCTGACCGGCGCCCAGATATTCCAGGCGGACCTCGGCCAGGCGCGCTACTTCTCGGACCGCCGGGTTCAGCTCGACCCGACCGCCCCGCCAGAGACATCGCTCTATTCCGACGTGGTGGGCGATACGCTCTACAACATCAACCAGGTGTGGAGCGTGGACTACTCGCAACTGTGGAACCCGGACACGCGCCAGACCGACCTCTCCAGCGTGCTGCTGGAGTACCACCCGGGTTACCACCAGGTGATCAACGTCGGGTACCTGTTCCGGCGCCCCAACCTCAAGCAGACGGATTTCTCCTTCGCCTGGCCGTTGGCGGGCAACTGGGGTTGGGTGGGCCACTGGACCTACGACGTGGCCAACCACATCAACCTGGACGAGCTGTGGGGCTTCGAGTATGACTCCTGCTGCTGGAACTTCCAGATCGTGCACCGGCACTACCTGATGCCCAGCCAGAAGTACGACAACGTGTTCTTCTTCGAATTCCAGCTGAAAGGCCTGGGGTCCGTGGGGCGGCACCTGGAGGATCTGCTGCAACGTGGTATCCTAGGTTACTCGGACAACAGCTTCGACCAACCCCTGCAGCCCGAAGAGCAGCCAACCCCGCAATGAACCCGATCAGCCGTCGCGCCCAGGGCGCACAGACCCTCCTGCTCACCTTCTTCATGCTCGCAGCCGCCGGCTGCTCGAGCGCGCCGCCGCCTCAACCGCTGGAGGAGCCCGCCCCCGCGCGCACCAGCGCGCCCGCTGCCTCCACCAAGGCCGCGCCCGGCACGCTGCTCGACGGCGTGGCCGCTGTGGTCAACGACGATGTGATCCTGAAGACCGAACTGGACGAGAAGGTCAACGAAGCCGAGCAGCAGATCGCGGCGCGCCACACCTCGCTGCCCGCTCCCGAGGTGCTGCAGAAACAGGTGCTCGACCAGATGATCGTGAACCGCATCGAACTGCAGCAGGCTTCCAGTCGCGGCGTGACGGTGAGCGATGACGCCGTGAACCAGGCCATGAGCCGGATCGCGGCCCGCGCCAACGTCACCCTCGAGCAGCTGCCGGACACCCTGAAGAAGGAAGGCCTGCAGTACGACCAGTTCCGCAAGGATCTGCGCGACCAGATCATCATCCAGAACCTCGAGCAGCAGGTCCTGAGCGACCGCCTGCACATCACCCAGCAGGAGCTGGATGACCAGCTCAAGACCGACCAGGGCACCGGCGACTCCGAGACCCAATATCACGTGGCGCAGATCCTGGTGGCGACTCCCTTCAATCCCACGCCGGAAGACGTCGCTGCGGCGCGCAAGAAGATCGACATCGTCTACGGGAAGCTCAAGAGCGGCACGGACTTCGCCGCCGCCGCGGTCGCCTACTCCGACGGCCAGAAGGCCCTGGATGGCGGCGACATCGGCTGGCGCAAGGCTTCGGAACTGCCGACCCTGTTCGCGCCGCTGGTGGCGCAGATGAAGCCTGGTGACTACTCCGAGCCGCTCCAGAGCAACAGTGGTTTCCACATCGTGAAGCTCATCGACGTCAAGCGCTCTGACCAGAAGGTGCTGGTCACCCAGACCCACGCACGCCATATCCTGGTGCGCACCAGCGCCATCCTGACCGCCGAGCAGGCGAAGGCGAAGATCCAGAGCCTCTACGAGCAGCTCAAGGCCGGCGCCGACTTCGCCAAGCTCGCCGCCGCCAACTCCGACGATCCCAGTTCCGCCAAGAAGGGCGGCGACCTGGATTGGCTGGACCCGGGTGCGACCGTGCCTCCCTTCCAGGCCGCCATGGATAAGCTGCAGCCCGGCGAGATGAGCGAACCGTTCCAATCGCAGTTCGGCTGGCACATCGTGCAGGTGCTGGGCCGCCGCGAGGCGGACCAGACCGACGAGGACCGCAAGAACAAGGCCTACCAGGCGATCTTCTCGCGCAAGTCCGAAGAGGTCATCCAGCAGTGGCTGAGCGAACTCAAGGATTCAGCCTTCATCGAGTACCACGTGGGCCAGTGAGCCCCGCATGGCTTCCCTCCCCCGCATCGCGCTGAGCAGCGGCGAGCCCGCGGGGGTGGGGCCGGACATCTGCATCCAGTCGGCCCAGCAGGCCCACGCCGCCGACATCACCGTCATCGGCGATCCGGAACTGCTGCAGGCCCGCGCCGCTACCCTCGGCCTGCCACTGCACATCGATACTGCACCCAGCGGTGCACCCAAGGCCCAGCAGGCTGGCCACATGCGCGTGCTGGCCGTGAGACTGCGCGCACCCTGCATCGCCGGCAAGCTCGATCCCGCCAACGCACCCTACGTCATCGAGATGCTGGAGCGGGGCGCCGATGGCTGCCTCCAAGGCGGTTTCGATGCGCTAGTGACCGCCCCCGTGCACAAGGGCGTGATCAACGATGCCGGCATCCCCTTCACCGGTCATACCGAGTTCCTGGCGGAACGCTGCCACACACCCCACGTGGTGATGCTGCTGGTAGCGGGTGCCTTGCGCGTGGCGCTGGCGACCACCCACCTCCCCCTCAAGGACGTATCCGGTGCCCTCACCCGCGAGAGCCTGGTGCAGACCCTCACCGTGCTGCGCGCGGGACTGAAGCTCCGCTTCGGTATCGATGAGCCCCACGTATTGGTGCTGGGCCTGAATCCCCATGCCGGCGAGGGCGGCCACCTCGGCCGTGAGGAACTGGACGTGATCGCACCCGCCTGCGAGGCGCTGCGTGCCCGGGGCATGCGCCTCACGGGACCGGTCTCTGCTGACACCGCCTTCAATCCGGCGCGTCTCGGTGGCATCGACGCGGTGCTAGCCATGTACCACGACCAGGGCCTGCCGGTGCTGAAGTATGCGGGCTTCGGCCATGCCGTGAACGTCACCCTGGGCCTGCCCATCGTACGCACGTCGGTGGATCACGGCACCGCGCTGGAACTCGCCGGCACCGGGCGCGCCGAGCACGCCAGTCTCGAAGCGGCATTGGCTGCCGCCGCGGCCATGGCCCGGCTCGGCTGATGCAGCACCGCCCGCGCAAGCGCTTCGGCCAGCACTTCCTCCACGACCCGCGCATCATCGGCCGCATCATCGCCGCCATCGCGCCCAAGCCCGGTCAGCATCTGGTGGAGATCGGCCCCGGGCTCGGCGCCATCACCCTGCCGCTGCTGGAACAGGCCAAGTCCCTCACGGCGGTGGAACTGGACCGGGACGTGATCCCCCATCTCGAATCCGCCGCCCGCGACAAGGGCGAGCTGCGCATCGTGCAGGGCGATGCACTGGAAGTGGCCCTCGCGCCCCTCGCAGCCGGCGGCAAGATACGCCTGGTGGGCAACCTCCCCTACAACGTCTCCACACCCTTGTTGTTCCATTTCCTGGATCAGGCCGACTGCGTGCAGGACATGCACTTCATGCTTCAGAAGGAAGTCGTGCAGCGCATGGCTGCCAAGCCGGGCGGCAAGGAATACGGGCGCCTCACGGTGATGCTCGCCTCCCGCTGCAAGGTGGAACCCCTCTTCAACATCGGGCCCGGCGCCTTCCGCCCGCCGCCCAAGGTGGACTCGGCCTTCGTGCGGCTGACGCCCTATGCCAGCCCCCCCTTCCCCATCCACGACCGCTCCCGTTATGCGCAGATCGTGACCCAGGCCTTCAGCCACCGGCGCAAGACCCTGAAGAACGCTGTCGCAGGCTTGCTGGACGAGGCCGCCATCGTCGCCGCGGGCATAGACCCCACTACCCGGCCCGAGACTTTATCCGCAGCGGACTTCGCGCGGCTCAGCAACGGCAGCTGACGGCTCTATACTCTAGGCAGACCCCACTCACGGGAGCGCTCCATGGACGGTTACCGCCGGATACTCATCGCCATCGACTTGAGCGAGGACAGCGTCCGGGTGGTCCAGCGCGGCATGGAGATCGCCGCCCGCTACGGCGCCGAGGCGAGCCTCCTGCACGTGGTGGAGTTCATCCCGGTGGATCCGGCGGGCGAGGCCCTGCTGCCCCCTCCGGTGGACCTGGAGGATGAGATGGTCGCCAGCGCGAAGCTGAAGCTCGATGCGCTCTGCACGAAGCTCGGCCTGGACCTGCCGCGGCGCCTGGAAGTGGGCATCATCAAGATGGAGATCCTGCGGACCGCCGCCGAGACCCAGTCCGACCTGATCGTGCTTGGCAGCCATGAGCGCCATGGCCTCGCCCTGCTACTCGGTTCCACTGAGAAATCGATACTGCATAAAGCCCCGTGTGACGTTCTGGCTGTGCGTCTGCGATAGACGAAGCGCGTTTCACGTAGAATAGCCGCATGACGGAACCCACCCCGAACGATATCCGCGTGGACGTGGAGACGGCCTACGTGGCCGCCCAGTCGGATCCGGGCCAGAACCGCTTCGTGTTCTCCTACACCATCACTATCCGCAACCAGGGCGGCGTGCCGGCCAAGCTGCTCACCCGCCATTGGCTCATCACCGATTCCAACGGCAAGGTGCAGGAAGTGCGCGGCGAAGGCGTGGTGGGCGAGCATCCGCACCTGAAACCCGGCGAAGGTTTCCGCTATTCCAGCGGCGCGGTGCTGGAGACACCGGTGGGCTCCATGCAGGGGGCCTACCAGATGGTGAACGACCGGGGCGAGACCTTCGACGCGCCCATCGCCCCGTTCCGGCTCGCCGTGCCCGGCATGCTGCACTGATGGCGACGTTCGCCATCGGCGATCTCCAGGGTTGCCACGACGACCTCCAGCGTCTGCTGGAACGCATCGCCTTCGATCCAGCCGAGGACACGCTCTGGTTCACGGGCGATCTCGTCAACCGCGGACCCAAATCCCTGGAGACCCTGCGCTTCGTGAAGGGTCTGGGACCGCGCGCCGTGACAGTGCTGGGCAACCATGACCTGCATCTGCTGGCGGTCTCCGCCGGCGTCGCGACCTTGCGCAAGAGCGATACCCTGGATGAAGTGCTGGCGGCAGCGGATCGGGATGAGCTGCTGGACTGGCTGCGGCATCGCCCCTTGCTGCATCACGATGCGGATCTCGGCTATACACTCGTCCATGCCGGGCTGCCGCCCCAGTGGGATCTCGATCTGGCGATAAAATGTGCACATGAGCTGGAAGCCGTGCTGCGCGGGCCAGGGCATCTGGAATTCTTCCGACACATGTACGGCGACCGGCCGGACCGCTGGTCCGCGGACCTCGCCGGCATGGAGCGGCTGCGCTTCATCGTCAATTGCTTCACGCGCCTGCGCTTCTGCGGTCCCCAGGGAGAACTGGACCTGAAGAGCAAGGGCGCCCCCGGCTCCCAGCCCCGGGGCTTCCTGCCCTGGTATGAGGTGCCCGGACGCAAGAGCGCCAACCTGCATCTCCTCTTCGGTCATTGGTCCACCGTGGGTGAAGTCCAGGACGCCCATAACGCCCTGGGCCTGGATACCGGCTGCGTCTGGGGTGGTCGCCTCACGGCCCTCCGGCTGGACGGGGATGGCAGCAGCGGCTGGTATTGCGTGGATTGTGAGGGCGCCCAGCGGCCTGGGTCCGACTGATTCCGACTGATATAGTGGTGGTCTATGACCACCAATAAGACCCTGTCCCAGCTGAGGCTGGACGGTAAATGGGCCCTGGTGTGCGGGGCCAGCAAGGGCATCGGAGCGGCCACGGCCCGCGCCCTGGCGGACCTGGGGGCGGACGTCACCCTGGTGGCGCGCACCGAAGAGAGCCTGAAGGAGACCTTCCAGCAGCTCTCCGCCACGGGCACCCAGCGCCACGGTTACTTCACCGCCGACTTCGACGACCCGGCCGGCCTCAAGACCGCCCTCGAGGCCTGGCTGAAGCGCACCCCGAAGGTGCACATCCTCGTGAACAACACCGGCGGTCCGCCGGGCGGCCCCGCTTCCCTGGCCAAGCCGGAGGAATTCCTGGCGGCCTTCAACCGGCATCTCATCAGCGGTCAGACGGTGGTGCAGACGCTCCTCCCCGCCATGCGCCAGGCCGGCTACGGCCGCATCATCAACGTCATCTCCACCTCCGTGAAGGAACCCATCAAGGGTCTCGGCGTCTCCAACACCGTGCGCGGCGCGGTGGCGAGCTGGGCCAAGACCCTGGCGGGCGAACTCGGCAAGGACGGCATCACCGTCAACAACGTGCTGCCGGGCTTCACGCGCACCGGCCGCATGGAGAGCCTGTTCAAGGCGCGCGCGGAGAAGGAGCAGCGCTCCGTGGCCGAGATCGAAGCGGAGGCGCGTGCGCTCATCCCGCTGGGCCGCATCGCCGAGGCGGACGAGATCGCCGCCGCCATCGCCTTCCTGGCCTCCCCCGCTGCGTCCTACATAACCGGCGTGAGCCTGCCCGTGGACGGCGGCCGCATCCAGAGCCTCTAGCATGGTGGAGCTCAAGAACTACATCGGTGGCAAACTGCAACCGGCCCGGTCCGGCGGCTGGCTCGATGGCCATGAGCCCGCGACCGGCAAGGTCTACGCGCGCATCCCCGATTCCGGCGCTGCCGACGTGGAGGCTGCCGTGGACGCGGCGGCCGAAGCTTTCCCTCTGTGGTCTGCGCTACCCGCCGCGGAACGCAGCCAATGGCTGCTCAAGCTCGCGGCGCTGGTGGAACGCGATCTCGAGAAGCTCGCGCGCGCCGAGAGCGTGGACAACGGCAAGCCGGTGGATCTGGCCCGCAGCCTGGATATCCCGCGCGCCATCTCCAACCTGCGCTTCTTCGCCGCCGCCGCCAGCCAGTTCGGCAGCGAATCCCACGCGATGGAGGAAGGCGCCATCAACTACACCCTGCGCTCGCCGCTTGGCGTGGTGGGCTGCATCTCTCCTTGGAACCTGCCGCTGTATCTCTTCACCTGGAAGATCGCTCCGGCGCTCGCCGCCGGCAACTGCGTGGTGGCCAAGCCCTCCGAGATCACGCCCATGACGGCATATCTCTTCAGCGAACTCTGCGCCGAGGCGGGCCTGCCGCCGGGTGTGCTAAACGTGGTGCATGGCCTGGGCGCCAAGGCCGGCAGCGCCCTCGTGGACCATCCGGGCGTGAAGGCTGTGTCCTTCACCGGCGGCACCCGGACCGGCTCAGGCATCGCCGCCCGCGCGGCGCCGAAGTTCAAGAAACTCTCGCTGGAACTCGGCGGCAAGAACCCGGTACTGGTGTTCGCCGATTGCGATTTCGAGCTCGCGCTCAAGGAATCCCTGCGCGCCGCCTTCGCCAACCAGGGCGAGATCTGCTTCTGCGGCTCGCGTATCTACATCGAACGCAGCCTCTACCCCAAGTTCCGGGATGCCTTCGTGGCCCGCGCTCAAAGTCTGCGCCAGGGAGATCCGTTGGAGGCTGGCGTGCAGCAAGGCGCTTTGGTATCGGAAGCGCACCTGCAGAAGGTGCTGGGCTACATAGACCTCGCCAAGCAGGAAGGCGGCAAGGTCCTCTGCGGAGGCAAACGCCCCCGGCTCTCCGGCCGCTGCGCCGAGGGCTGGTTCCTGGAGCCCACGGTCATCGAAGGCCTCGGGCCGGGCTGCCGCGTGAACCAGGAGGAGATCTTCGGACCGGTGGTGACGCTCTGGCCCTTCGACGGCGAAGCCGAAGCCCTGCAACTCGCCAACGGCACGCCTTATGGCCTGACCGCCACGGTATTGAGCACGGACGTGGCCCGCTGCCACCGCCTCGCGGCCAAGCTGGAGGCCGGACTCATCTGGATCAACTGCTGGATGCTCAGGGACCTCCGGGTACCCATGGGCGGCGTCAAACAATCCGGCGTCGGACGCGAAGGCGGCTTCGAGGCCATGCGCTTCTTCACGGAAGCGCGCAACGTGTGTATCAAGTACTGATGCTGCGGGAGATCCCCAAGGTGCGTCAGATCGAGGGGGAGCCGCACCGCCGCTGGTTCACCGATGACCACTTCGACCTGGTGCTGTGGGACGACGAGTCCCGCCAGATCGTCGGCTTCCAGCTCTGCTACGACAAGCACGACGGCGAACGCGCCAACACTTGGAAGGAAGACTCGGGCTTCAGCCTCAATGCCGTGGACGGCGGCGAGGATCGCCCCGGCCGCTACAAGGGCTCGCCCATCCTGGTGGATGGCGCAGGTTTCGACGCCGCGCGGGTGGCGGCGGGATTCCTCGGCCACAGCGGCGAACTGGATTCGAAGAGCGCGGATTTCATCTACCTGAAACTGCTGGAATACCCGAAGCGATGAACCAGAAGATCAACTCCTCCAAGGCACCGGAACCGGTGGGGCTCTATCCCCACGCGCGACGCGTGGGTGACCTGCTGTTCCTCTCGGGCGTCGGCCCGCGCAAGCGCGGCAGCAAGGACATCCCCGGCGTGACCCTGGATGCGGCCGGCAAGATCCTGAGCTACGACATCGAGGCCCAGTGCCGCTCCGTCTTCGACAACGTGCGCTTCATCCTCGAGGATGCGGGCTCGAGCTGGGACAGGCTGGTGGACGTGACCGTGTACCTGACGGACATGCAGCGGGATTTCGCCGCCTATAACCGTCTGTATGCCGAGTATTTCAAGGAAAACCAGCCCTGCCGCACCACGGTGCAGGTGACGGCATTGCCGACGCCCATCGCCATCGAACTGAAGTGCATAGCGACCATCTGAGGAAGATCTTATGTGGAGCCTGGCGCCGATCAATTTCAAGAAGTGGGTCGAGGAGAACCGGGATCTCCTGAAACCACCCGTGGGCAACAAGCGCATCTACACGGATACCGGCTTCGTGGTACAGGTGGTGGGCGGTCCCAACTCCCGCAAGGACTTCCATGACGATCCGGGCGAGGAGTTCTTCTTCCAACTGGAGGGGGACATGCTGCTGAAGACCATGCAGGATGGGAAGCCCAAGGACATCCCCATCCGCGAGGGTGAGATCCTGCTGATCCCGCCCCATCTCCTGCATTCGCCGCAACGCTTCGCCGACACGGTGGGCCTCGTCATCGAGCGGCCGCGGATCAAGGGTGAGCAGGACGGCCTGCTCTGGTTCTGCGAGAACTGCCATGCGGAGCTGTACCGGGAATACTTCGAACTCACCAACATCGAGACCCAGTTCCCGCCGGTGTTCGACCGCTACTTCGGCGACGCGTCCCTGCGCACCTGCAAGCAGTGCGGTACGGTGATGGAAGCGCCGCAGAAGAAGAAATAGAACGTGCTCAAGATCGACATACACACTCACATACTCCCGAAGGAGTGGCCCAGCCTGAAGGAGCGCTACGGCTACGGCGGCTTCGTGCACCTGGAACACCACGGCCCCGGTTGCGCGCGCATGATGAAGGATGACGGCACCTTCTTCCGGGAGATCCAGGCCAACTGCTGGGACGGCCCCACGCGACTCAAGGAATGCGACGCCCACGGCGTACAGGTGCAGGTGCTCTCCACCGTACCGGTGATGTTCAGTTACTGGGCCAAGGACCGGGACGGCGCCGATCTCGCGCGCCTCCTCAATGACCACCTGGCTTCGGTGGTGGCGGAGGATCCCAGGCGCTTCGTGGGCCTCGGCACCCTGCCCCTGCAGAACACCGATCTCGCGGTGAAGGAGCTGGAGCGCTGCATGCGGCAGCTCGGGCTGGCCGGCGTGCAGATCGGCTCCAACGTGAACGGCAAGAACCTGGATGACCCTTCCCTCTTCCCCCTGTTCGAGGCGGCGGCGGAGCTGGGCGCCGCGGTGTTCGTGCACCCCTGGGACATGCTCGGCAAGGACCGCATGGGCAAGTACTGGACGCCCTGGCTGGTGGGCATGCCCGCCGAGACCTGCCTCGCGGTGACGAGCATGATCTTCGGCGGCGTGCTGGAAAGGCTGCCCAAGCTGCGCGTGGCCTTCGCCCATGGCGGCGGCAGCTTCCCCGCGACGGTCGGACGCATATCCCACGGCTTCCAGGCACGGCCGGACCTCTGCGCCGTGGACAACGGTGTGGACCCCATGGAGTACCTGAAGCGCATCTACGTGGATTCCCTGGTGCACCACGAAGGGATGCTGCGTTACATGCTGGAACTCATGGGCGCGGAACGCATCGCGCTCGGCACCGACTATCCCTTCCCCCTGGGCGAAGACCAACCCGGTGGGCTGATCGAATCCCTGCCTCTCCTGGAGAGCGTGCGCGCGCGACTGTTGCATGGCACCGCCCTGGAGTGGCTCGCCCTGCCCATCGAGAGGTTCAGCTGATGCGCATCGCCTTCGAGATCGGCGGCCGTCAGTACGCTGCGGACCTCTCCCGGGGCGTCTCGCTGGCCATCCCCGTGAATTTCGACGGGCCCCAACCGAGCTTCTTCGGCGCCGCCAAGGCGACGTCGGAGCCAGTGAAGAGCGGGGATTTCGTCGGCGATACCCGCAAGGGCGGCAGCTGCAACGTGCGCAGCTACCGCATGGTGCCCCACTGCAACGGCACCCATACCGAGTGTGTCGGCCACATCGTGGACGAGGGTGTCGGCGTGGCGGACAAGCTGCCGGGCACGCCCATCCCGGCCACGCTCATCAGCGTCAAGCCCGCGGGTGATGTGATCGACGCCACCGCCATCCACGCGGCGTTGCTGCGCCATAGCCTCATCGGCTTCCACCGGGCTCTCATCCTGCGTACCCTGCCGAACGGCGGGGACAAGCTCATCCGCCGTTACGAGGGTGCCATCCCCGCCCCCTATCTCAGCACCGAAGCCGTGGAACTGCTGGTGAAGGCCGGGGTAGAGCATCTGCTGACCGACATCCCTTCCCTGGATCCGGCGGAGGACGGCGGCAAGATGGCAGCGCACCGGGTGTTCTGGGGCTTAGCCAAAGGGCACGCGCTCGCGGATGCGCGCCGGCCCGATGCCACCCTCACGGAACTGATCTATGTGCCGGATAGCCTGGCGGACGGCTACTACTTGCTGGACCTGCAGGTCCCGGCCTTCATGACCGATGCGGCCCCCAGCCGGCCCATCCTCTATCCCGTGGGATGATCATGCGCTTCAGCCTCGACCGTTCCCAAGCCGCCGAACTCGACCGCGCCGATCCGCTGGCCGCCTGCCGCGAGCGCTTCCACATCCCCCAGCACGAAGGGAAGGATGAGATCTATCTCTGCGGCAACTCCTTGGGCCTGCAACCCCGCAGCACCGAGCAGCACATGCGGGAGGAGCTGGAGGACTGGCAGCGCTTCGGCGTGAAAGGCCACTTCGCCGGCCGCCGTCCCTGGATGCCCTACCACGAACTCTTCACGGAGCGCACCGCGCGCCTCGTGGGCGCGAAGCCCGTGGAAGTGGTCAACATGAACTCCCTGACCGTGAACCTGCACCTCATGCTCACGAGCTTCTACCGCCCGACCCGTGAGCGGCACAAGCTGCTCATCGAGCGCGGCGCTTTCCCCTCGGACCGCTACGCGGTGGAATCCCAGGTGCGGCTGCACGGCTTCGACCCGGATGAGAGCCTCGTGGAACTGACCTCCGGGAGCGGCGAGCCGTTCATCCCGGTGGAGGAGATCGAGGCGCTGCTGGAGGCGCAGGGCCGCGAGATCGCCCTCGTCATGCTGCCCGGTGTGCAGTACTACAGCGGCCAGGCCTTCGACCTCAAGCGCATCGCCGCCGCGGCCCACAAGGCCGGCTGCAAGGTCGGCTTCGACCTGGCCCATGCCGTCGGCAACCTCCCGCTGCAGCTGCACGATGCGGGCCCGGACTTCGCCGTCTGGTGCAACTACAAGTACATGAACGCCGGTCCCGGCGCCGTGGCCGGCTGCTTCGTGCATGAGCGCCATGCCCGGGCCTTCGACCTGCCGCGCCTCGCCGGCTGGTGGGGCCACGACAAATCCTCTCGCTTCCGCATGGGCCCGGAGTTCGTGCCCATGGAAGGGGCGGAAGGCTGGCAGCTCAGCAACCCGCCGGTGTTCGGTCTCGCGCCCTTGCTCGCCTCACTGGTGATCTTCGACGAGATCGGCATGCCCGCGCTGCGTGAGAAGTCCCTGAAACTCACGGGCTACCTCGAGGTCCTGCTGAAGGAGAAGCTCGCGGAGCACGTGGACGTACTCACCACCGCCGATACGGCCCAGCGCGGCTGCCAGCTCTCGCTGCGCTTGCATGCGGGCCGGGACGAGGCGCGCCGGGTGTTCGAGGACCTGGAAGCCGCCGGCGTCACCGGCGACTGGCGCGAACCGGACGTGATCCGCGTGGCCCCCGTGCCGCTCTATAACACTTACGACGACGTGTTCCGCTTCGTCGAGACCCTCGCCGGCCTGGTGGTCCCGTGACCAAGGCCGCCCCCGTCACGCTCCTTGGAGCCGGGCTCGCCGGAAGCCTGCTGGCGGTCACCCTCGCCCGCCGTGGCCATGAAGTCACGGTCTACGAGCGCCTGCCGGACATGCGCCGCCATGCCATCCCCGCGGGTCGCTCCATCAACCTGGCGCTGGCCCATCGCGGCATACGCCCGCTGGAAGCAGCGGGCCTCATGCCCGAGGTGCAGAAGCTCCTCATCCCCATGCGCGGACGTATGCTGCATGACAAGGAAGGCGCCACCAGCCTCACGCCTTACGGCCGCACGCCCACGGAAGTGATCCATTCCGTCTCGCGCCCCGGCCTCAACATGCTGCTCATGGATGCCGCCGAACGGGCCGGCGCCCGCTTCCACTTCGGCCAGAAGGTGGAGGACGTGGACTTCGCCTCCGGCACCGTGACCTTGCTGGAGGAGTCCGCCGGTTGGCGCCACGGCATCGGGACCGCCACGCTCATCGCCACCGACGGTGGCGGCTCCGCGGTGCGCCATGCGCTGGTACGGCATCGCGGCGTGCAGGTGGAAGAAGACATCCTGCCCCACGCCTACAAGGAACTGACCATCCCCGCAGCGGCCGACGGCTCCCATCGCATGGAGAAGCATGCCCTGCACATCTGGCCTCGGGGCGGCTACATGCTCATCGCGCTGCCCAACCTGGATGGCAGCTTCACCGTCACCCTGTTCCTGGCGCGCGAGGGCGAGCCCAGCTTCGCCCGGCTTGAACAACCCGGCGAGCTGCAGCGCTTCTTCTCCACGGAGTTCCCGGATGCGCTGGCCCTGATCCCGGATCTCGCGAAGGACTTCCGCGAGCACCCCACCGGCATGATGGGCACGGTGCATGCTTCCTCCTGGCATGCAGATGGCCGCGCCCTGCTCCTGGGCGACGCGGCCCATGCGATCGTCCCCTTCCACGGCCAGGGCATGAACTGCGCCTTCGAGGATTGCCTGGTGCTGACCGAGTGCCTGGACCAGCACGACGGCGATTGGATCAAGGTGTTTGCCGAGTTCGAGACCCGCCGCCGGCCTGACGCGGAAGCCATCGCGGCCATGGCGCTGGAGAACTACGTGGAGATGCGCGACGCGGTGCGGGACCCGAAGTTCATGCTCCAGAAGAAGCTGGGCTTCCTGCTGGAGGAGCGCAATCCCGGCATGTTCGTGCCCCGTTACTCCATGGTCATGTTCCACCACCTGCCTTATGCGGAGGCCCGGAGCCGTGGCTCCATACAGCAGCGCATCCTGGACAGCCTCACACAAGGCGTCACGGATGTGGCCCAGGTGGACCTCGCCCGCGCCGACGCGCTGGTGCGGGCCGAACTCGGCGGCCTGGAGCGCATCCAGTGACTCCTGAAGATTTCATCCGGGGCCTGGGCAGCAGCCCGGATTTCCTGTGGCAGGACGTGGACTTCATCAACCGCCGCGGGTTGGTGGTGAAGTTCGACGAGGCGAGCTACCGGCGCGCTTCCTTCCTGGATAACCGCGCCTATACCCGCGAGAGCCTGGGAGTCTGGCTCACGCTGGACCGGATCCTGGAGCGCTGCGCCGACCTCAAGCCCGATCCCGCACCCCATGCCATCTTCCACGTGAGCCACTGCGGTTCCACCCTGCTCTCACGCCTCCTGGCGGAGTCGCCCGGTTGCCTGCCGCTGCGTGAGCCACTGCTGCCCTTGGCTCTCGCCGTGGAGCGGCGCGAGCTGCCACAGGCCGCGGCGCGCCTGGATGCCGCCGGCTGGGACAGGTGTTTCGATGTGGTACTCGCACTGATATCCCGCGTCTACCGCCCCGGGGACCGGGCCGTCCTCAAGGCCACCAGCGCCTGCGGCAACCTGTTGGCGCCGTTCCTGGAACGCTCGCCCGGTTCCAAGGCGGTGCTCATGCATACCGATCTCGAGACCTGGCTCACCGTGATGCTGCGCAAGGAAGACGTGCGCCACAACGGCCGTTTCTACGCCCAGGCCTGGCTGAAGGACCTACATGCCCTCACCGGCCGCACCGACCTGCGCCTATACGCCATGAGCGACGCCCAGCAGTTCGCCGTCAACTGGCTCACGGCCATGCTGCACTTCGAACAGGCTGCGCGGCAGCACGGAGAGCGGGTGCAACGCTGCGACTTCGAGGCACTGCTGGCGGACCCGGTCGCTTCAATCACCCGCACGGGCGGCTTCCTGGGGCTGGATACGTCCCGGGCCGCGGATGCGGTCGCCGGTCCGCTGATGAAGGGCTATGCCAAGAACCCGGCGCGCGCTTATGACCGTGCCGCCCGGGACGAGGAGCTGAAGCAGAGCCGGAGGGAGATGGGCGCCGAGATCGACGCGGGGATGAAGTTCGCCGAGAAGCTCTGCGCTGAGATCGGGATGCTGGCGCCGCTGGGCGCCTATCTGCGGCGTTCGTAGGTCAGGAAAGAATAGTCGTAAGGGTTCTTGGCATCGGCCTTGTGGCCGTCCCGCCCCGTCTCCCGCCATTCCTGCGGGTCCAGTTCCGGGAAGAAGGTGTCCGCCCCCTCCACGTCCGCCTCGATGCGCGTCAGGTAGATGCGGTCGGTGCGGCCCCAGGCGAGGCGATACACCTCGCCCCCGCCGATCACCATCAACTCCTCAGCCGGCGCCGCCAGCGAGAGAGCCTGCTCCAGACTCGTCACCGTCTCGCAGCCCGCCGCCTTGAAGCCGGCATCGCGGGTCAATATCAGGTTGCGCCGCTCCGGCAGAGGGCGGCCGATGGCAGCTAGGGTCTTCCTGCCCATGAGCACGGGCTTGCCGAGGGTGTTGGCCTTGAAGTGCCTGAGGTCCGCCGGCAGGTGCCAGGGCATGGCCCCGTCCTTGCCGATCTCGTTCCGGCGGCCGACCGCCACGATCTGGGACACGATCATCCGAGCTTGGCTCCGTTGGGCACGGCCTTATCCGGCACCGCCAGGATGACGCTGCCGTCCTCCCGGTAGAACCCGGTGATGAGGCACTCGGACATGAAGGGACCGATGCGCTTGGCCGGGAAGTTGATCACTCCCACCACCTGCCGGCCCTTCAGTTCATCCAGGGTGTAGTGCACGGTGATCTGCACCGATGAGCGCTTGAGGCCGATCTCGGGGCCGAAATCCACGGTGAGTTTGTAGGCGGGCTTGCGCGCCTCGGGGAAGGGTTCGGCCTCCACCACGGTGCCGACCCTGAGTTCAACCTTCTCGAAGTCCTGCCAGCTGATGCTATCCATCGGATACCGCGCACGTTGGGAGCGCGCTATCTTACACCAGCACCCCGCTTCACCGGGCCGCCAGCTGCTCCGGCCGGTAGCCATCGTCCAGGGTCTTGAGGAAGGCGATGATGTCCCGTATGTCCGCGTCGCTCATGGCCGGAAGCTGCCCTGGCTTGCGGTCCAGAGGCGCGTCCATCACGTCCACGTTGCCGAGATAGGCCGCGGGCACGTCATCGAACTTCCGCACCCGGCCATCCGGCCCCTTCGGGTAGATCTTGTCCGGCTGCACGTCCCGGAACGCGTAGAACGCCAGCACGTCCTTCAGGTCGTGGTAGGCGCCGTTGTGGAAGAACACCTTGCGGGTGGAGGTGTTGCGCAGCGAGGGCGTGCGGAACATCCCGCAGTACTGGGTCTGACCGCGGATGTCCGCGCGCTGCGGGCCGCAGAGCCCCAGGTCGTAATAACGCAGGTCCCGATCCACCGAGAGGTCCGCATTGCGTGGCACGCCGAGGGCCTCGTATTGGAAGTCGGTGAAGAGTGGCGGCAGGCCATCCCTGCCCGGCCTGTCCACGTGGCAGCCGGCGCAATTGGCCTTGGTCTTGTCGTCGAAGAGCCTGAGGCCGCGCAGTTCCTCCGCCGTGAGTGCAGCCTTCCCTTCCAACCAGTAGTCGTACTTGCTGCTGTAGGGATGGAACGAGGGGTCTTCCACCTCGTAGCGGGCAACTGCGAACATGGCCTCATCCAGCAGCCGGGCCGGATCCTTGAGCACACCCGGACCGAAGAGTTGCGCGAAGCTCTCCACATAGGGTGCTTTGCGCAGTCGCGCGGCCGCTTCCGCCGTGTCCCGGTTGGCCATCTCCGCCGGATTCAAGAGCGGCCCCATGGCCTGGGTCTGGAAAGTGTTGGCACGCCCGTCCCAGAACAATCCTCCCTGGGGGACCATCGCGGGAGCGGCGACGCTCCCCGCCGTCTTCACGGCCCGCACCGTGCCCTGGGACTGGACGGCCAGCTTGTTGAGATCCACGTTCTCCGCTTCGTTCACGTCCGGGCCGATGCTGAAGTTCGGCGTCCGGTAGAGGTAGCGCAGGCTGGGCACGGCGCGGTTGCCCTGCAGGGAACCGTCCGCACCGCCATGCCGCACCGGCTCACCGTCCGGCGGACCGTAGGCATGCTCTGGGCTGTGGCAGGAAGCGCAGGACATCTTGCCCGAGGCGGATAGGCTGGGGTCATGGAATATGCGCTGGCCCAGCAGGGCAACGGCGCTCAGGGGTCCGTCATGGGGACGCTGCAGAGCCACCGGATGCGGGTTCATCCCCGGGTCCCTAAAGGAGGCGCCTTCGGCATAACGCAGCAGCAAACCCGCCGCCAGCAGCACGCAGAGGATGCCCGCGATCTTCCCGCTCACCGGACCCATGCCTTCACCTCAAAAAGAGACGGGCCTCCGCGGAGCGGAGGCCCGTACGGTCATGCCTGCATCACTTGGGCAGGTCGGAAGACGGCGTCGTCACCGGCGTGCCGAGGTCCGTGTCCAGGAATAGCACCGGGTTCTTGGCGCCGCCGGCGAAGTCGAACATGCCGTCGATGCTGCCCGAGCTGGCATCGAAGGAGCCGCCGCCTAGACGCTTGCCGCCCAGCCAGTTGTCCTCGATGAAGCGTACCACCGAGGCCTGGGTGATGAGCGTGTGGTCCACGAAGTTGGCCTTGGCGTAAGGCGAGACCACCAGGAAGGGCTGGCGCGCGCCGGGGCCGCAGCGGCCGTTCACGGCACCCTTGCCGGCCACGCCGTCGGCCTGGGCAGTGGTGCCCTTCACGCCGCAGGCGCCGGAGGCCGTGAGCTGGTCCACGGTGGCGTCGAAGGAGCCGTTGCCGACCGTGGCGAACTGGTGGTCATACCAGCCGTCGGAGTCGTCATACACGATCAGCACCGCGGTGCTCTTCCAGTCCGGCTGTTGCTCGAGGAAGTTGATCACCTCGGTGACGAAGGTCTGCTCATCCAGCGGGTCGGAGTAGCCGGCATGGGCGTCCTGGAAGCCGGAAGCCTTGAGGAAGGACACGGCGGGATAATTGCCGGCCTTCACTGCGGCGAAGAAGTCCGTCAGGTCGTACTGGTGGTTGCCCTGGTCGCCCTTGATGCCGATGGTGTTCGGCGAGTTCGGGCGCAGGTGCTTCAGATTGGCGGTGGAGGCGTAGTACTGGAACGGCTGGTGATGCGGGATGTAGTCCACCTTGGTCGCGTTGGTCACGCTGGAGGTGGTGGTGCGGCCGCAACCGGTACTGCCGTTGGAGTTCATCACGCTCAGGCTGAAACCACCCTCGAACCAGCCCCAGGTCACGCCCTGGTCGTTCAGCAGGTCGCCGATGTTCTTGCCGGAGAAGGAGCCGAAGTCGGTGGTGCTGGAGCAGGGGTCGCCAGTGGGATCGATGTCACCGGTGAGGGTCAGGCCGCCCTGCCCGTCATCGATGAACTCACCCGGGAACGAACTCTTGCCCAGCACGAAGCCGTTGGTCTGGCCCGCGATCACATTGATGGCGCCGGGCGTCGAAGGGCCGTACTGGTCGCTGTAGGCGTTGTCGCTCATGGCGAAGTGCTGGGAGTAGTTCCACAGGGCCGTCACGGTGTTGCCGTCGTAGTAGCCCATCACGAGGCCGGTGGTGCCGAAAGCACCGGTGCCACCCGTCTCGGCGGTGCCGGTGAACTTCGGGAACAGGTCGGCGGCGCCGTTGTCGTAGGCCAGCTGCTCGGCCGTGTAGTCATGGTTCATGTCGGCGGTGGCGGCCTGGCTACGGTCCAGGCGGAAGGGATTGCTCACGCCGGTGCCATTGGCGGCGTTGGTCAGGTTAGGGTTGTTGTTGAGCAGTGCCGGGGTGAAGCCGCGGATCGCGGGGGTACCGGCCTTCGCGGTGAACTGCGGCTCACCGACCGGGTTGGTAGCGGTGGGATAGGTCCCGTAGTAGTGGTCGAAGGAGACGTTCTCGCCGTAGATCACTACGAGGTGCTTGATGGGGGTGGCGGTCTTGAGGTCATCCACTGGCGTCTGGGCGGAGAAATCGGTGCCGCCATTGCAGGCAGCGAGGCCGGCCGTCACGGCGAATGCGGCGGCGGCACACAGTATCTTCTTCATGTTCTGCTCCCGGTTCAGATGAAGAGGCGGACCCACGAGGGGTCTTGAGCGTCACAATCTAGGAGCAGGAGATTAAACATGCGTGTAGCCGGGATGACCGCTGGGTGACAGATGTATGCGCACGCCGACATGACAGCCCGGCCATATGTAAAACTTAGACAGCGACCGGGGCTTTTATAGCTGGATGGGATTCATAACCCGCGATCTCGAAATCCTCGAACTTGTAGTCGAATATCGAGTCCGGCTTGCGCTTGATGACGAGCCTGGGCAAAGGCTTCGGTTCGCGCTTCAGCTGCTCCTCCACCTGCTGCATGTGATTGCTGTAGAGGTGGCAGTCGCCGCCGGTCCAGACGAAGTCACCCGCTTCCAGCTCCGCCTGCTGCGCCACCATGTGGGTGAGCAAGGCGTAGGAAGCGATGTTGAAGGGCACCCCCAGGAAGATGTCGGCGCTGCGCTGGTACATCTGGCAGGAGAGCCTGCCCTCCGCCACGTAGAACTGGAAGAAGGCGTGGCAGGGCTGCAGGGCCATGCGATCCAGGTCCGCCACGTTCCAGGCGCTGACGATGATGCGGCGGGAATCCGGCGTCTTCTTCAGCTGCTCCATCACCTTGGTGATCTGGTCGATGTGACGGCCATCCGGCGCAGGCCAGGAGCGCCACTGGTAGCCGTACACCGGCCCCAGGTCGCCCTTCTCGTCGGCCCACTCGTCCCAGATGCTGACGCCGTTCTCCTTGAGGTAGCGGATGTTGGTCTCGCCCTTCAGGAACCAGAGCAGCTCATGGATGATGGAGCGGAAGTGCAGCTTCTTGGTAGTCACCGCCGGGAAGCCGGCTGCAAGGTCGAAACGCATCTGGTGGCCGAACACGGAGCGGGTGCCGGTGCCGGTGCGGTCGGACTTCCGGGCGCCCTCGTCCCGTACCCGGCGCATCAGGTCCAGATACTGCTTCATGCGGGTTTACGCCGGTACGCCAGCACCAGGAGTATCACACCCGCGGCGATGAGCGGCAGCGAGAGGATCTGGCCCATGGTGATCCAATCGAAGGCCAGGTAGCCGATCTGCTGGTCCGGCATGCGCACGAACTCGACTATGAAGCGGAACGAGCCGTACAAGAGCGCGAACAGCCCCGAGACCGCCATGCGCGGACGCGGCTTGCTGGAGAATAGCCACAGCACCGTGAACATCACCACGCCTTCCAGCAGCAGCTCATAGAGCTGGGAGGGGTGGTGCGGTAAGCTGTAGCCGGAACGCAAGTCCCCGCAGTAATACCAGAAACGTTCCTGGGTGCAATCCAACTGCATACCCCAGGGCAGGTCCGTGACCTTGCCCCAGAGTTCGCCATTGATGAAGTTGCCGAGACGCCCGGCACCCAGGCCGATGGGCACCACCGGGGCGATGAAATCCATCACGTCGAAGAAGCGGCGCTTCTGCGATCGCGCGTAGAACCCCATGGCCAGCATCACGCCCAGGAGCCCGCCGTGGAAGGACATGCCCCCCTGCCAGACGTAAAAGAAGCTCAAGGGGTCCTGCTTCAGGCCGTCCCAGTTGTAGAACAGCATGTAGCCGGTGCGTCCGCCCAGCACCACGCCGAGCGCCACGTAGAACAGGAGGTCCTGCAGCTGCAGCGAGTTCCAGCCGCTGTCCGGCCGCTTGCTGCGGATGTACATGCACCAGTAGCCACCCAGGAAGCCGACGAGGTACGTGATGCCGTACCAGTGGATCGCGGGCTGGATGAGGTGGCCGAAGGGATGCCAGGTGCCGAGGGAGACGGCGATGGGGTCGATATTCGGGTAGATCATCATAGGGGTGTCATTTTAAACGACATACCAGCCCCTAGGTCTCCCCTCCCCGGGAAAGCTCAAGCTATTACGCGGACGTAGAAGGCCTTGAGATAGGCGGTCTCGGGGATGGCCGGGTGCACCGGATGGTCCGGCGCCTGCATGCCCCGCTCCAGCACCTGGGCATCCCTTCCTAAGTGCCGCGCAGCGGTCTGGATGGCGCCCAGTAGGTCTGCCTCGCCCATGTGGTGGGAACATGAGCAGGAAATGAGCATCCCATCCCGCTCCAGCAACTGCATGGCCAGCTGGTTCAAGCGGCGATAGGCATCGCTGCCCGCCGCCAGGTCCTTGCGGCGCTTCACGAAGGCGGGGGGATCCAGCACCACCACGCCGAACTTCTCGCCGTTCTCCTTCAGGTCCCTGAGGGTATCGAAGGCATCACCGTGGATCGTGGCCACGCTCACGCCGTTGGCGGCTGCGTTCTTCTGCACCCACTCCAAAGCCTGGGCCGAGCTGTCCACTGCCACGGCCTCAGCCGCGCCGTGGGCCGCCGCCTGCACGCTCCAGCCACCCACGTAGCTGCACACATCCAGCACCCGCTGGCCTTTCACATAGCGCAACAGGCGCGCGCGGTTGTCGTGCTGGTCGTAGAACCAGCCGGTCTTCTGCCCTCCTTCCAGGGGCGCCTCGAACTTGAGACCGTGCTCCTCGACCTTCACCGTGGCTGGCAAGGTGCCCAGCGCCGTCTCGGTGTAGAGCGGCAAACCCTCCAGCTCGCGGATGCCCACATCGTTGCGGAACAGTATCGCGGCGGGCTTAACCACTTTCTCAAGGGCCGCCACCACGTCTGCCTTCATACGCTCCATGCCGGCGGTGGTGATCTGGGCCACCAGCACGTCGCCGTAGCGATCCACCACCAGACCCGGCAACCCGTCGGACTCGCCGAAGGCCAGGCGGTAATAGGGTTTCGGATACAGCCGCTCCCTGAGCGAGAGGGCGATGTTCAGCCGGTGCACCAAGAGCGAACGGTCCGGCAGGTGCTGTGGGTCGCGCGACAGTATCCGCGCCGCGATGAGCGAGTTCGGGTTCACATAACCGCTGCCGATGGCGTGGCCGCTGGCGGACTGGATCTCCACCAGGTCCCCCGGCTGGAAGGCCTTGAGGGGCGTGCGGGCGATGTCCACCTCGTTGCTGAACACCCACAGGTGTCCCGCGCGCAGACGGCGGTCCTCGTTCTTCCTCAGGATGAGCGGCGGCAGGGACATGGGGGTTTCGTGCTGCGGAGGGGCGTTCAGGAACGTATAGTAGATGCATTCTAACAGCCGGGGGCCGCATGGGCGACCACGACGGGAAGAACAGGCTCAGCGCCGAGACCAGTCCCTACCTGCTCCAGCACGCCGATAACCCGGTGCATTGGCAGCCCTGGGATGAGGCTGCCCTCGCCTCCGCCCGGGAAGCGGATAAGCCCATCCTGCTCTCCATCGGCTACGCCGCCTGCCACTGGTGCCACGTCATGGCCCACGAGTCCTTCGAGGACCCGGACACGGCCGCGCTCATGAACCGGCTGTATGTGAACATCAAGGTGGACCGGGAGGAACGGCCGGACCTGGATCGCATCTACCAGCTCGCCCACCAGCTCATCGCCCAGCGGGGCGGCGGCTGGCCTCTCACCGTGTTCCTCTCCCCCGAGGACCTCACGCCCTTCTTCGCCGGCACCTATTTCCCGCGGGAGCCGCGCTACGGCATGCCGGCGTTCCGGGAAGTGCTGGAGCGGGCCGCGGACTTCTACAAGGACAGCAAGGAAGAGCTGAAGCAGCAGAGCGCCGAACTCATCAGCGTGTTCCAGCGGGTGGGCCGCGAGGTGGAGACCGAACACCCAGGCGAGCTGGATGCGGAACCCATCGGCTCGGCCCTGGGTGTGCTGCTCAAGCACTTCGATCCGCGTGACGGCGGCTTCGGCCGCGCACCCAAGTTCCCCCATACGGCGGACATCGAGCTGCTCCTGCACATCACCGCGAGCCAGGGCGTGGACCCGGAGACGCGCCGTACCTGCCGCCACATGGCCACCTTGAGCCTGCGGCGCATGGCCACCGGCGGCATCTACGATCACCTGGGCGGCGGCTTCTGCCGCTACTCCGTGGACAACGCCTGGACCATCCCCC
>CAZPAO010000007.1:0-100044 GCA_964584665.1 uncultured Gammaproteobacteria bacterium | reverse complement strand
GCCAGGGGATGCCGTGCCCGCGATCCAGTTCCAGGATCCAGCCGGCCACGTTGTCGAGGAAGTAACGGTCGTGGGTCACGGCCACCACGGTGCCCGGGTATTCCTGCAGGAAGCGCTCGAGCCAGGCCACGGACTCCGCGTCCAGGTGGTTGGTGGGCTCGTCCAGGAGCAGCATGTCCGGCTTCGAGAGCAGGAGGCGGCAGAGGGCCACGCGGCGGCGTTCGCCGCCGGAGAGCTTGGTCACGTCCGCGTCCCAGGGCGGCAGGCGTAGCGCTTCCGCCGCCACTTCCAGCACGTGGTCCAGGTTGGTGGCGCCGGCGGCCTGCAGCACGTTCTCGAGCCGTGCCTGCTCGGCGGCGAGCTTGTCGAAGTCCGCGTCGGGTTCGGCATAGGCGGCGTACACCGCCTCCAGCTTGGCCTTGGCTTCCACGATCTCGGTGAGTCCGCTCTCGACGTTCGCACGCACGTCCTTGGTGGGGTCGAGCTGCGGTTCCTGGGGCAGGTAGCCGATCTTGGTGCCGGCCAGGGCATGGGCCTCGCCGTTTATCTCGGTGTCCACGCCCGCCATGATGCGCAGCAGGGTGGATTTGCCGGAGCCGTTCAGGCCCAGGACACCGATCTTGGCGCCCGGGAAGAACGACAGGGAGATGTTGCGCAGGATCTCGCGCTTCGGGGGCACCACCTTGGCGACCCGGTGCATGGTGTAGATGTATTGGGCCATGGTCTCTTGAGTTCGGCTGGAATTCGGGACGCAGATTATATCCGCGAAAGGCGGGGAGGCTTCAGCTGTTTTTGGCGGTTTTGCCGTTTTTACGGCGCTTGCGGGCCGTACGCTCGATGAACGCCACGATCTCGCCCGCGATGTCCTTCTTGGTGGCCGCCTCGATGCCCTCCAGGCCGGGGGAGGAGTTCACCTCCAGGATCAGCGGGCCCTGGGCGGAGCGGATGATGTCCACGCCGGCCACGTTCAGGCCGATGATCTCGCAGGCCATGAGCGCCATGTCGCGCTCCTGGGGGCTCACCTGCACTTCCTCGGCGCTGCCGCCCTTGTGCAGGTTGGCGCGGAACTCGCCGCGGCGGGCCTGACGCTTCATGGCCGCCACCACCTTGCCGCCCACCACGAAGCAGCGGATGTCGGCGCCGTGGGCCTCCTTCACGAAGCGTTGCACCATGAAGTGCGCATTGAGGCCGCGGAACGCGTCGATGACGCTCTCCGCCGCCTGGCGCGTCTCCGCCAGCACCACGCCCTGGCCCTGGGAGCCTTCCGTGAGCTTGATGATGACGGGCGCCTCGCCCACCAGTGCCATCAGGTCCTCGGTGTCGTCGGGGGCGTGCGCGAAGCCGGTGATGGGCATGCCGATGCCGGCGCGGGAGAGCAGCTGCAGCGAACGCAGCTTGTCGCGGGCGCGCATGATGGAGTCGGAGTCGTTGAGCGTGAACACGCCGGTCATCTCGAACTGGCGCAGCATGGCGGTGGCGTAGAAGGTCACCGAGGCGCCGATGCGCGGGATGATGGCGTCGAAGCCGGCGAGCTTGCGCCCCTTGAAGTGTATCTCCGGGTTGTCGGTCGCCAGGTTCATGTAGCAGCGCAGGGGATCGATGACGTACACGTCATGGCCGCGCTTGATGCCGGCCTCCACCAGCCGCTTGGTGGAGTAGAGGCGCGTGTTGCGCGAGAGGATGGCGATCTTGAGGCGCTTGCTCATGCGTGCTCGTTGGGTGTGGTGCCTGCGCGCGGCTTGCGGCGCTTGCCCGTGATGTAGGAAGCCTCGGGGTCGACGGTCACGTGGCCCTGCATGGCAGTGCGCCCCAGCAACAGGCGGAAGCGCATGTTGTCGCGGGAGGCGAGGGTGATCTCGATGGGCCAGCTCTCCTTGCCCACCATGAGCGTGGTGCGGATCACCGGGCGTTGCTCGCGGTGGCCGCCCGAGTCGGTCACCCAGCGGTCTTCCTCCACCATGTCCGCCTCGAAGAAGCGTTCCGGCAGGTCCGCGTTCTGGCGCGGGTGCAGCCCGAAGCGCACGCGACGCTTGCCGTTCTCGGTGAAGGTGACCACGGCGAAGGCGTGCAGCGAGGAGGTGCGCGCGCCGGTGTCGATCTTGGCCTTGATGCGCTTGATGCCGAGTTCCGGCAGCGCCACCCATTCGCGCCAGCCGACCTGCAGTCGTGTGGTGGTGTCTTCGTTCATTTTTATGGGGAGCGACCGGTGAGGGCGCGGACTGCCATAATACACCGGGTGCGCGGCCAGGGGCTGCGCCGGGCAAGAGGCGGTTAAATGGCGGACCAGACGGTCAAGGTGGGCGTGTGCTCCGACCCGGCGCAGGCGCACTACGGCTTCGGCGAAGGCCATCCCTTCGGCCACGACCGCTTCAGCGCCTTCTGGCGCGAGAGCATCGCGCGCGGCCTGGACAAGCGCGTGCACGCGGTGCCGGTGCGCGCCGCGAGCCGCTCTCAGCTCGAGATGTTTCATTCCCGTGACTT
The DNA here is from genome assembly GCA_964584665.1 of uncultured Gammaproteobacteria bacterium. Classification (GTDB taxonomy): domain Bacteria; phylum Pseudomonadota; class Gammaproteobacteria; order Natronospirales; family REEB76; genus DASUBN01. The sequence goes on along the minus strand of CAZPAO010000007.1, from coordinate 97,563 downwards.
CCTTGGCTTCGCCGAGGAGCAGAGCCACCGGGGCGACGGCTACCTGGACGAGGGCGACACGCCCGCGCAGCAAGGTATATATGAGGCGGCCTGCGAAGTGGTGGGTGCCACCCTCAACGCGGTGGACGGCGTCATGGCGGGCGAGTGGCGGCGCGCCTTCGTGCCCATCGCCGGATTGCACCACGCGGCCCGCGCCCACGCGGCAGGTTTCTGCGTGCTGGATGACATCGGCGTGGCGGTGGAGTCCCTGCGCCGGCGCCACGGCCTGAAGCGCATCGCCTACGTGGACATCGACGCGCACCACGGCGATGGCGTGTTCTATTCCTTCGAGGACGATCCGGACCTCATCTTCGCCGACCTGCACGAGGACGGCCGCTTCCTCTATCCCGGCACCGGTGCCTCCACTGAGACCGGTCGCGGCGCGGCGGTGGGCACCAAGCTCAACATCCCGCTCCAGCCGGGGGCGGGCGACGCGGAGTTCCACCTTGCCTGGGAGCGGGTGGAGGAGCACCTCAAGGCCGGCCGGCCTGAGTTCATCCTGTTCCAGTGCGGCGCCGACAGCATCGCCGGCGACCCCATCACCCACCTGCGCTTCACGCCCGCGGCCCATGCGCATGCCGCCGCGCGCCTCTGCGCCCTCGCCGAGCAGTTCTGCGGCGGGCGCATCGTGGGCATGGGGGGAGGGGGCTATAACCGAACAAACATCGCTTTGGGCTGGAATGGCGTACTTGAGTCTTTTTTAGCCATCTAGGCCTTCGCCCTGCGTTAAAATAGGCGCCGCTGAAATACCCATCCGCGGAGCCTTCCTGATGTTCACTCCCGATATGCAGATCGCCGGGTTCGACGACGAACTCCTGGGTGCCTTGCGCGACGAGTTGCGCCGCCAGGAGGAGAACATCGAGCTCATCGCCTCCGAGAACTACGTGAGCCCGCGGGTGCTGGCGGCCCAGGGCTCGGTGATGACCAACAAGTACGCGGAAGGCTATCCCGGCAAGCGCTACTACGGCGGCTGCGAGTTCGTGGACGTGGCGGAGCGCCTCGCCATCGAGCGCGCCAAGAAGCTGTTCGGCGCGGCCTATGCCAACGTGCAGCCCCATTCCGGTTCCCAGGCGAACGCGGCGGTCTACTTCGCTCTGCTGAAACCCGGCGACACCATCCTCGGCATGAGCCTCGCCCATGGCGGCCACCTCACCCATGGCGCCAAGGTCAACCTCTCGGGCAAGTTCTTCAACGCCATCCAGTACGGGATCGACACCAAGACCGGCGAGATCGACTATGCCCAGGTGCAGAAGCTCGCGGATGAGCACAAGCCGAAGATGATCGTGGCCGGGTTCTCCGCCTACTCACGTCGCGTCGACTGGCAGAAGTTCCGCACCATCGCCGACTCCGTGGGCGCCTATCTCTTCGTGGACATGGCCCACGTGGCTGGGTTGGTCGCTGCGGGTCTCTATCCCGATCCGGTGAACATCGCGGACGTGACCACTACCACCACCCACAAGACCCTGCGCGGTCCGCGTGGCGGCTTGATCCTCGCTAAATCAAACGAGGAAATTGAAAAGAAGCTGAACTCCAGCGTCTTCCCCAGCACCCAGGGCGGACCGCTCATGCACGTGATTGCCGCCAAGGCGGTGGCGTTCCAGGAAGCGCTGCAGCCGGAGTTCAAGGTCTACCAGAAGCAGGTGCTGGACAACGCCCGCGCCATGGCCGACGCGCTCATCAAGCGCGGCTACAACGTGGTCTCCGGCGGCACCGACAACCACCTGTTCCTGCTCGACCTCGTGAACAAGGACATCACCGGCAAGGACGCAGATGCGGCCCTGCACAAGGTGAACATCACCGTGAACAAGAACGCGGTGCCGAACGACCCGCGCCCGCCCATGGTCACCTCGGGCCTGCGCCTGGGGTCGCCGGCTTCCACCACCCGCGGCTTCAAGGAAGCGGAGTTCCGCGAACTCTCCGGCTGGATCGCGGACGTGCTGGACCACATCAACGATGAGAAGGTCTTGGCGAGCACCAAGGACAAGGTGCTGGCCATGTGCAAGAAGTTCCCGGTCTACGGCGGTAGCGTGAAGTTCTAGATGCATTGCCCCTTCTGCAACCATGAAGACACGAAGGTCATAGACTCGCGTCTCGCGGGCGAGGGGCAGCAGGTGCGCCGGCGTCGGGAGTGCGAGAAGTGCGGCGAGCGCTTCACTACCTTCGAGACCGCCGAACTCGTGATGCCGCGCATCGTGAAGAACGACGGCAGCCGCGAGCCCTATGACGAGCACAAGCTCCGTTCCGGCATGACCCGCGCGCTGGAGAAGCGTCCGGTCAGCACCGAGGACATGGAGGCGGCCCTGGCCCGCATCATCCACCGGTTGCAGGTGGCCGGCGAGCGCGAGATCAAGTCGCGCCAGCTGGGCGACTGGGTGATGGATGAATTGAAGGTGCTGGACGAGGTGGCCTTCGTGCGCTTCGCCTCCGTCTACCGCAGCTTCCAGGACGTGAACGAGTTCCGCGAGGAGATCGAGCGCCTGCAGGGCGAGTCGGCCCGCGCCGCCCTCGAACGTGAACAGATGCCCTTATTGCCCGACGAAGACAAGAAGAAGTGAGCCATGACCGAATTCAGCGCTGACGACACCCGCTTCATGTCCGAAGCCCTGCGCCTCGCGGAGCAGGGCCTCTACACCACCGACCCCAACCCGCGGGTCGGTGCCGTGGTGGTGAAGGACGGCCAGATCGTCGGCCGTGGCTTCCACAAGACCGCGGGCGAGGCCCATGCGGAAGTGCTGGCCCTCAAGGAAGCGGGCGCCGCCGCCAAGGGCGCCACCTTATATGTGACGCTGGAACCCTGCTCCCACCAGGGCAAGACGCCGCCCTGCGCGGACGCGGTGGTGGCCGCCGGCATCACGCGTGTGGTCGCCGCCATGTCCGACCCCAACCCGCTGGTCTCGGGCAAGGGCTTCGAGCGCCTGACGGCGGCCCGCATCCGCATCGAGGAAGGCCTGATGGCCGCGCAAGCCAAGGCCCTCAACCCCGGTTTCATCAGCCGCATGACCCGCGGCCGCCCCTGGGTGCGCAGCAAGCTCGCAGCGAGCCTGGACGGTCGTACCGCCCTCGCCAACGGCGAGAGCAAGTGGATCAGCAGCGATGCCTCCCGCGAGGACGTGCACCGCTGGCGTGCCCGCAGCTCCGCCGTGCTGACCGGCATCGGCACGCTCTTGGCGGACGATCCCACCTTCACCGTGCGCCTGCCGGGCGAGTGGCGCCAGCCGAAGAAGGTGGTCGTGGACACGAACTTGAGCACGCCGGTGGATGCCAACATCTTCAAGCTGAACCCGGACCTCGTCTACATCGCCACCGGCGTGGACGACCCGGAAGAGCACGAGGCACTCAACGCCATCGGTGCCAACATCCAGGTGTTCCCGGAGCGGCGCGGCTTCATGGATCTCAAGGCCATCCTCGAGACCCTGGCGGAACTGGAGTGCAACGAGGTGCTGATGGAGGCGGGCGCCGGCATGAACGGCGCGCTGCTGGAAGCGGGCCTGCTGGATGAGTTCATCCTGTATGTCTGCCCGAGCCTGCTGGGCGACAAGGCCCGCGGCATGTTCAGCCTGCCGGGCATGAGTTCCATGCAGGAGCGGCGCCAGATGGAGATAGTGGATGCGCGCATGACCGGACCGGACATGCGGCTCATCGTCAGGCCCAAGAACTAGTGTTCACGGGCATCATCCAGGCAGTTGGCAAGGTCGAGGCGCTCACGCCCACGGGCGGCGACCTGCGCCTGTCCATCGCCACCGGCGAGCTGCCCATGGATGATGTGAAAGTGGGCGACAGCGTCTGCGTCAGCGGTTGCTGTCTCACGGTCATCGCGAAGCGCGCCCAGGCCTTCGATGCGGACGTGTCCCGCGAGACCTTGTCCCTCACCACCCTGGGTAACCTCAAGACCGGCTCGCCGGTGAACCTGGAGAAGTCCCTGACGCTCGCCACACCGCTGGGCGGGCACCTCGTGAGCGGCCACGTGGACGGCCTCGGTACCGTGAAGTCGCGCCGGGAGGAGGCCCGCTCCGTGCGCTTCGACATCCAGGTGCCGGCGGACATCAAGAAGTACATCGCCCACAAGGGCTCCGTGTGCGTGGACGGCGTGAGCCTCACGGTGAATGCGGTGCAGGACGACGTGTTCGACGTGAACATCATCCCCCACACCCTGAGCCACACCGTCTTCGGCGCCTACCAGCCCGGCACGAAGGTGAACCTGGAAGTGGACGTGGTGGCGCGCTACGTGGAGCGCATGCTCGGGGAGCGCAAGTCTTGAGCATGAAGCTGAACAGCGTCGAGGAGATCCTGGCGGAGCTCGCCGCCGGCCGCATGGTCGTCATCATGGACGACGAGGACCGGGAGAACGAAGGCGACCTCATCATGGCCGCCGAGAAGTGCCGGCCCGAGGACATCAACTTCATGGCGCGCTACGGGCGCGGCCTCATCTGCCTCACCCTGACCCGCGAGCGCTGCAAGCAGCTGCGCCTGCCGCTGATGGTGAGCGAGACCGACGGCAACCACACCACCAACTTCACCATCTCCATCGAGGCGGCGGAGGGCGTGACCACCGGCATCTCCGCCTACGACCGCGCCCACACGGTGCGCACCGCCGTGAAACCGGACGCCAAGGCCGAGGACCTGAAGCAGCCGGGCCACATCTTCCCGCTCATGGCCCAGCCGGGCGGCGTGCTCACCCGCGCCGGCCACACGGAAGCGGGCTGCGACCTCGCGCGCCTTGCGGGCCTGGAGCCCGCCTCCGTCATCGTCGAGATCCTGAACGAGGACGGCAGCATGGCGCGCCGGCCTGACTTGGAGAAGTTCGCGAAGGAGCACGGCCTCAAGATCGGCACCATCGCCGACCTCATCCGCTACCGCAGCGAGAAGGAGAAGACCGTGCAGCGGGTGGCGGAGCGCGTGGTCCCCACCGAGTTCGGCGAGTTCCGCTGCGCCGTGTACGAGGACCGCCTCAACAAGGCTGTGCACCTCGCGCTGGTGGCGGGTGAGATCAAGCCCGGCACACCGACGCTCGTGCGGGTGCATCTGCAGAACACCCTGGGAGACGTGGTGGGGGCCCAGTGGGACCAGCTCGGCTGGCCCCTGCGCCATGCCATGCATCGCATCGCCACCGAGGGCGGGGTGCTCGTCATCCTGCGCCAGCCGGAGGATCCGGGCGAACTCCTGAAGCGCCTGCAGGATGCGGGTGGCCTCCAGCCCGCCGAGGAAGCGGCCGGCGCCAAGGAACTGCGCACCTATGGCGTGGGCGCGCAGATACTGCTGGATCTGGGCGTCACCAGGATGCGGGTCCTGAGTCAGCCCAAGAAGATGCATGGCATCTCCGGTTTCGGATTAGAGGTCGTGGAATACGTCACTCCGGACTGAGACTCGGTTAAAATAGCCCCTGGTTCATCCAAAGTTCTTTCATATGGCCGGTCACAGGACAATCGAAGGCGGTCGCTCCGCCAAGGGCATGCGCATCGCCATCGTCGCGGCGCGCTTCAACCATTTCGTGGTGGACAAGCTCGTGGCCGGTGCCCTGGAGACCCTGACCCAGGCCGGTATCAGCGGCCAGGACCTGGACATCGTGCGGGTCCCCGGCGCGTTCGAATTGCCCCTGGCCGCCCGCAAGCTCGCTCTCAGCCATAACTACGACGCCATCATCACCCTCGGCGCGGTCATCCGCGGCGGCACACCCCATTTCGACTACGTGGCCGGCGAGTGCGCCCGCGGCGTCTCCGAGGCTGCCCGCGACTCAGGCGTGCCGGTGGTGTTCGGCGTGCTCACCTGCGACGACATGGAGCAGGCCACGGAGCGTTCCGGCGGCAAGCACGGCAACAAGGGCGCCGACTCGGCGCTGGCGGCCATCGAGATGGCCGACCTCCTGCGCAAGCTGGAGGGCTGAAGCATGGCCGGCAACTCACAGGGCGGACGTGCCCGGGCCAAGGCGAGGCGCCTCGCGCTGCAGGGCCTCTACCAGTGGCAGCTCAACGGCACCGCCGCTCCCGATCTCATCGCCGAGTTCGAAGTCAGCCAGAACCTGAAGGATGTGGACGTCGAGTACTTTCAGGAAGTGCTGCGGAGCGTCATCGCCGGCAGCGCCGACCTGCAGGCCCTGTTCCAACCCCATCTCGACCGTCCCGCCGACCAACTCGATCCCATCGAGCGGGGCATCCTGCTCATCGGCACCTACGAACTGAAATCCCGCATCGACGTGCCTTATCGCGTGGTGCTGAACGAGGCGGTGGAGCTCACCAAGGACTTCGGCGCCGACGAAGGCCACAAGTACATCAACGCGGTGTTGGACAAGACCGCCGCCGGGCTGCGCCAGGCGGAACGCGCCGCGCGCTGAAGCCCACCGGAAACATGGACGAGTTCCAGCTCATCCGCCGCTACTTCGCCGATCCGGCGGAGCCGCGGGATGACGTGGTGCTGGGCATAGGAGACGACGCCGCGCTGCTGCGCGTGCCGCCGGACCAGGACTTGGCCGTCAGCACCGACTCCCTCGTGGCCGGCGTGCATTTCCCTCTTGATCTCGATCCCGCCGCCATCGGCCACCGTTCCCTCGCGTCGAACCTGAGCGACCTCGCTGCCATGGGCGCGAAGCCCGCCTGGGTGCTCATGGCACTCACGCTGCCGGAGGTGGACGAGACCTGGCTCGCGGGTTTCAGCCAGGGCTTCTTCGCGCTGGCGAAGCGACACGGCGTCGCGCTGGTGGGCGGCAACGTAGCCCGGGGTCCGCTCAATATCACACTCACCGTGCAGGGCCTGGTGCCGAAGGGCAAAGCGCTCACCCGCGCCGGCGCCCAGGTGGGTGATCTCATCTACGTGACCGGCAACCCCGGCGACGCCGCGGCGGGGTTGCAGCTGCTGCAAGCAGGCAACAAAGACTTCACCGACGCCTGCATCAAGCGCTTTGCCTATCCGGAACCGCGCATCGCCGCGGGTGAGGCCCTGCGCGGCATCGCGTCCGCCGCCATCGACGTGTCCGATGGCCTGCTGGCGGATCTCGGCCATCTCCTGGAAGCTCGCGGCCATGGCGCGAAGCTCGGGCTCGAGAAGCTGCCCCTCTCCCGGGACATCCTGAAGCACCACGCCAAGGAAGAAGCCTGGAAGCTCGCGCTCACGGGCGGGGACGACTACGAACTCTGCTTCACCGCCCACGTGACCCAGGCCGCCGCGGCGGAAGCCCGGCTCAAGCAGGCGGGTTGTCCCGTGGCCTGCATCGGTGCCATCGAGGCCCAAGCAGGGATACACTGCGTGGATGGGGCGGGGCGGTTGCATGAGTACCCCCGGCCCGGGCATCGGCATTTCTAGGGGGAGGGGGCGTGAAGCGCTTCATCTATATATATGCGGCACTGGCCGCCCTGGCCCTGGCGGGCTGCGGTTCCAGCCAGGATGCGGTCTCGGACCCGGATGAGCCGGCCAAGCTGGTGCTGGGCTACTACACCGGCGACAGCGCCTCCTCTAGTTCCGCCAAGTCCACCCACACTCCCGTGAATGCCGTGTCCCAGGACGTGATCGACGTGGATGCGGACGGCGACCTCCACGGTAACGTCGCCGCGAACCTGGTCAAGGTGGACGCGGGCCAGCGGAAGCTGACTTTCCTCAACATCTCGAACTTCGGCGCAGTGGACTTCGATCCCGTCATCGCCCACGGCGCCATGGTCACCCATCGTGCCCATACCATCGACAACATCGTGGCCCTGGCCGAGGTCGCGGACGTCTCCGGCATCGACATCGACTTCGAGGGCATCTATCCCACGGATCGGGACGGCTACAGCACGTTCGTCGCCGAGCTGGCCGATGCCTTGCACACCCAGGGCTCCATGCTGCTCCTGAGCGTACCCGCCAAGACCTCGGACGATCCCAGCGACGACTGGTCCTGGCCTTACGACTATGCGCGGCTGGACAAGTCCGCCGACTTCATCCAGGTGATGACCTACGACGAGCACGTGCCCGGCCAGCCGCCGGGTCCGGTGGCTGGCATCGATTGGATGAAGGCGTGCCTCAAGTACGCCGTGAGCCGGATAGACAAGGGCAAGGTCTTGTTGGGCTTGCCGGCTTACGGCTACGACTGGGACCTGACCGACAGCACAGGCGTGCAGGTCGATTGGAAGGACAGCGCAGCGCTGGTGGCCGCCACCGGAGCGGTGCCGCAGCGGGACGCTGCCAGCGAGTCCGAGCATTTCCAGTACACGGCCGGCGACGGCTCCATGCACGAGGTCTGGTATGAGGATGCGCAAGGCATCCAGGACAAGACGCACCTGGCGGTGACACTCGATCTCGGCGGCGTCTCCATGTGGGCGCTGGGTTTCGAGGACGATGATTTCTGGGATGCGGTCGAGGCCGGGCTCCAGTGAACGGCAACCTGACGGCACGCCAGGTCTTCACGAACCCGATCCACTTCCTGGCCTACGGCTTCGGCGCGGGCCTCTCGCCCAAGGCGCCCGGCACCGCGGGCACGCTGGTGGCGATACCTCTCTATCTCCTGCTCATGTGCACGAGCCTCGTCGACTACCTGTCCCTGATGATGTTGGGGCTGGTGGCGGGGGTGTTCATCTGCGGCTACACCGCGAAGCGGATGGGCATCGAGGACCCCAAGGGCGTGGTGTGGGACGAGATCGTGGGATTCATCATCACCATGGTCGGCGTTCCCCTGGGCTGGGCCTGGGTGATCAGCGGGTTCCTGCTGTTCCGCCTGTTCGACATCTGGAAACCCTGGCCCATCCGCTGGCTGGACCGGTCCATCAAGGGCGGCGTCGGCATCATGCTGGATGACGTGGTGGCCGCTGTCTTCGCCTGCGTGCTGCTCAATTTAGCCGCATATTTCCTCAAAGCGTGACGAGGTTCCGCCCGGCTCGCTGGACATAATCCAAGCGGACTGTAGACTGGAAAGGTCTATCCAGGGGAAGGGCATGGGAACGCCTGCCAAGCTCGGAAAATTCGTGGTCACGCAGGAACTGGGCCGGGGCACCACCGGCACGGTGTACCTGTGCCACGACTCCTTCCTGGGCAAGGACGTGGCCCTCAAGCTCTACAGCCTGGACGAGAAGGTCCCGGAAGCCGACGCCCGCACCCGCCGCAAGCTGTTCTTCAACGAGGCCTACCTCGTCGGCAAGATGCAGCACCCCAACATCCTGCCCATCTACGACGCGGGCGAGGACGCGGGCCACTGCTTCGTGGTCATGGAATACGTGCGGGGCGCGAAGCCCCTCACCACCTTCTGCCGGGTGGAGAACCTGCTCCCCGTGCGCAAGGTGGTTGAGGTGGTGTTCAAGTGCGCCAAGGCGCTGGACTATGCCCACCGCAACGGTCTCATCCACCGGGACATCAAGCCCGGCAACATCATGTTCACCGCCGAGGGCGACGTGCGCATCGTGGACTTCGGCGTGGCCCAGATGGCGGGTAACGAGGAAGCCCAGGTGAAGGGCCTCGTCGGCTCCCCCAGCTACATGGCGCCGGAACAGATGCGTCACGCGCCGGCCACCATGCAGACGGACCTGTATTCCCTCGGCGTCGTCATGTACGAGCTGCTCTCCGGCAAGCGCCCGTACTACGGCGACAACCTCTCGAAGCTGGTGCACCAGATCATCTACGCCACGCCGCCGCCGCTGCACCGCCTGCGCTCCGAAGTGCCGCCGGTGCTGGAGGAGGTGGTCTCCAAGGCCATCGCCAAGGACCCCGCCAAGCGTTACCAGAGCGGCATCGAGTTCGCGACCGCGCTCTCCCAGGCGGTGCGCAAGCTGGACCAGCTGGACCAGGAGATGGCGGAGCAGGAGCGCTTCTCGATGCTGCGCCGCCTGCCGTTCTTCAAGGACTTCACCTACCCCGAGATCTACGAGATCCTCCAGGCTGGCCGCTGGCAGAGCTACAGCACCGATGAGCACATCCTGGTGGAAGGGGACATGGACGATGCCTTCCTGGTGGTGGTGGCCGGCGAGGCCGAGGTCCGCCGTCAGGGCAAGGCCGTGGGCATGCTGCACGAGGGGGATTGCTTCGGCGAGGCCGCTGCCATGGGCGGCAAGAAGAGCACCTCCGCCATCGTCGCCAAGGGTGCCTGCACCGTCTTGAAGGTCAGCGCCACCCTAATCGAACAACTCACCATCCCCTGCCAGCTGCGCTTCCACAAGATGTTCATGCGTAGCATGATCGAGCGGTTGACGCGGAGTGAAAGAACTAACCCTTCACAAAAGATTGAATAAGTGTACTTAGGTATCTAAGGCGATAAGCGAATGACAGATCTTGAGCCACAGACAATTGCCGGTCAGTTGTACGAACAACTGAGTCATATTGCGGCATCTAAAAATATTAACGAATTTAAAATTCAAGCTATTAAGCGAGATGCAAAACCTTTGTTGCGAATCGCCCCTGCGATTTATTACAACATTCTTGGAAGGTGCGCCTGCGTACTTCGAAATTTTGATGAGATGAAAAGGTGTTATGACACTGCAAGCAATTTAGCTCCGGGGGATTCTGGGTTATGGATAGATCGATCTATCGGGCTTTCAATGTGGGGATTTTATAGTGAAGCAATGGATTCAATAAGAGCGGCATTAAGAGTTGCACCCGGTGATCCGGAAGTTGTGAGGCGCGCGTACGTTCAATCATGGCAAGCATGCCGTTTTCAAGAATCTATCGATTTTGTAGAAAGACTAAAGACATTAAAAGTCCAATACGATCTTGAAGATGCAAAGATCATGAGTCGTGCTGCGGAAATATTCGAAAGCGCAGCTATCTCGGATGATGATGGAATGCACTTGGCTGATTTATTTGGTGTTTTTCTACGTGATAAGAAAATTTTTAATCCTTCTGCGTATATTGCAGTTGTGACTAATCAAGAGTGTAGAGATCATGTAATTTATGCATTTGGAGCCGGTCGTGATAACGAGAAAATAGAGAATTTGAATTGGGACGCAGCTGAATACTTCGCTCAACTTAACGTTAAGTACGAATCGGATGGAATAATTGCTTTTAGATTAGTAGAAGATACAACTCTTCGGTCCGTATCGAAGAGCGAGTCGTAAACCATGGGTATCAACGCGCAGAGCTTGCTTGATTTGGCACGTGAACTTTATAACGACAAAAGGGATGATGAAAAATATAGACGAGCTTCATCAAGTCGAGCCTATTACTTTGCGTTTCATACATGTAAGCAAATAGCAGAAAAGTTACCGCTAGTTGCCTATCCTGATCGGGTAAAGCCGGGCTCTCATCAGATTGTTATTGATAGAATGATGAAATGTCCCGTGGATGGGGAATATGAAAATACTGGAAAGTTGCTTCGGACTGTGGGAAGGATGTTGCAATTTGCTTGCGATGAACGAGTGAAGGCAGATTACTCCCTTGCAATGGATTTTCCTGTATTAACTGCTAATCAGCAATTAATTAGAGTAACCGAGATATTGACTAAGTTGAAATCCGCTAATCTCGTCTAGTCCTATTTATCTTTGTCTTTCTCAACCATCGCATATGCGCTATGGTTGTGGATGGACTCGAAATTCTCCGACTCCACCACGTAAGCCCGGATGCGGTCCTCCTCGTTGAACTTCACGGCTACGTCCCGCACCATGTCTTCCACGAACTTCGGGTTGTCATAGGCCCGTTCCGTCACATACTTCTCGTCGGGGCGCTTCAGCAGGCCGTATAGCTCGCAGGACGCTTCCTTCTCGACGATGTCGATGATCTCCTCGATCCAGATGAAGCCCTTGGCCTTGCACTCCACGGTGACGTGGGAGCGCTGGTTGTGGGCGCCGTAGTCGGAGATCTTCTTGGAGCAGGGGCAGAGGCTCGTGACTGGCACCACCACCTTGATCTTGAGGCAGTTCTCGCCGTTCCGGCGCTCGCCGGTGAAGGTCACGTCGTAGTCCATGAGGCTCTCGACCCCGGACACCGGCGCCTTCTTGTTGATGAAGTAGGGGAAGCGCATCTGGATGTGGCCGGAGGCGGAGCCTAAGCGCTCCGTCATCTCCGTCAGCATCTCTTTGAAGCTGTCGGTGGTGATCTCACGCTCGTAGTTGTTGAGGATCTCCACGAAGCGCGACATATGGGTGCCCTTGAAGTCCTGGGGCAGGTCCACGTACATGCTGAAGTTGGCGACCGTATGCTGTTCCTGCCCGGCCCGTTCCTTGATGCGGATGGGGTGGCGGATGTCCTTGATGCCCACCTTGTTGATGGGGATGCGGCGCGTGTCGGCGCTGGACTGCACGTCCTCGATGGAAGTGACAGACGCTTTTTTCACAGGGACCGGGGGATTCATGTTTCTTCTCCTGACACGCGGCTCGATACACACAGTGGGGTTTCAACCCACTATGTTCAAGGTTAAACCTGAGTGAATTACTAGGATACTAGCCTGGGACGACGAATTCCAGGGGCTTACTTGGAACCCGCGGCGCGCTTGGCGGGCGTCTTGTTTGCTAACCAGTTGGTAACCGACTTCTGGATGCCTTCCGCATCGAGGCCCGCCATCTTGAGGCACTCTTCCCGGGAGCCGTGCTCCAGGAACACATCGGGCAAGCCTAAGTTCAGCACCGGCAGCTCGATGCCGCTGGCCGCCAGGAACTCATCCACCGCCGAGCCGGCGCCGCCCGCGACCGCATTGTCTTCGATGGTGACGAAGCCTTCGTGGGTGGAGGCCAGCTCCAAGAGCAGAGCCTCGTCCAGCGGCTTCACGAAGCGCATGTTCACGAGGGTCGCGTCCAACGCCTCGGCGGTGGCGCGGGCGGCTTCCACCATCACGCCGAAGCCGAGGATGGCGAGCTTCTTGCCGCGGCGGCGCACTTCCGCCTTGCCGACGGGGAGCGCCTTCATCTCCTGCTGGATCTTCACGCCGGGGCCGCGGCCGCGCGGATAACGCACCGCGGCAGGCTGCTTCAGCGTCATGCCGGTGTAGAGCATCTGGCGGCACTCGTCTTCGTCCGCCGGCGCCATGAGCACCAGGTTCGGTACGCAGCGCAGGTAGGAGAGGTCGAAGCTGCCGGCGTGGGTCGGGCCATCCGGTCCCACGAGGCCGGCGCGGTCTATGGCGAAGAGCACCGGCAGGTTCTGCAGGGCCACGTCGTGGATGAGCTGGTCGTAGGCCCGCTGCAGGAAGGTGGAGTAGATGGCCACCACCGGCTTCAGGCCTTCCACCGCCATGCCGGCGGCAAGCGTGACCGCGTGCTGCTCCGCGATGGCCACGTCGAAGTAGCGGTCCGGGAACTTCTCGGCATATTCCACCATGCCGGAGCCTTCTCGCATGGCCGGCGTGATGGCCATGAGCTTGGGTTCCTTCGCGGCCATGTCGCAGAGCCACTGGCCGAACACCTCGGAGTAGGTCGGCCCCTGGCCCGGCTTCTCCTTCTTGATGACGCCTGTGGCGGCATCGAAGGCGGCGGGGCCGTGCCACTTGATGGGATCCTTCTCGGCGGGTTCGTAGCCCTTGCCCTTGCGGGTGACCACGTGCAGGAACTGTGGGCCCTTCAGGGCGCGCATGTTCTTCAAGGTGCGCACCAGGGTGTGCAGGTCGTGGCCGTCCACGGGGCCGATATAGTTGAAGCCCAGTTCCTCGAACAGGGTGCCGGGCATGACCATGCCCTTCACGTGCTCCTCGGAGCGGCGCGCCCATTCCTTCACCGGCGGCATGATGGAGAGCGCCTTCTTGCCGCCCTCGCGGATGTGGGTGTACATCTGGCCCGAGAGCACCTTGGCGAAATAGTTGGACAGGGCGCCGACGTTGCCGGAGATGGACATGTCGTTGTCGTTGAGCACGACCAGCAGGTTCGCGTTCAGGCTGCCGGCGTGGTTCAGCGCCTCGAAGGCCATGCCGGCGGTCATGGCGCCGTCGCCGATGAGCGCCACCACGTGCCGGTCATGCTCGCCCTTCTGCTGGGCGGCGATGGCCATGCCGAGGGCGGCGCTGATGCTGGTGCTGGAGTGGCCGACGCCGAAGGTGTCGAACTCGCTCTCGAGGCGGCGCGGGAAGGGCGCCAAGCCGTGGAGTTTCCTGATGGTGCTCAGTTCATCCCGGCGGCCCGTGACCACCTTGTGGGGATAGGCCTGATGGCCCACGTCCCAGACCAAGCGGTCGCGGGGCGTATCGAAGACGTAGTGCAGGGCGACGGTGAGTTCGACGACGCCTAAGCCCGCCGCGAAATGCCCGCCCACACCGCTCACGGTCTTGATGAGGTAGGCGCGCAGCTCGTCGTTGAGCTGCTGCAGCTCCGCCTCATCCAGCGTGCGCAGGTCCGCCGGCGACTGGACGCGGTCGAGCAGGGGGAATTCGGGGGTGGGGGTCATGGCGCGCCTGGCGGGGACAGACGCCTATTATCCGGGCTTTGGCCCCGGTGCGGCAACCGGCGCTCAGGCTTCCGCCAGACGGTAGCCGATGCCGGTCTCCGTGAGCAGGTGGCGCGGCTGGGCCGGGTCCTGCTCCAATTTATGGCGCAGCTGCGCCATGTATATGCGCACATAGTGGTGGTCGTCGCCGTGGGCGCCGCCCCAGACGTCCTTCAGCAACTGCCGGTAAGTCATGACCCGGCCGCGGTTGCGGATCAGCACCGCCAGCAGCCGGTACTCGATGGGCGTGAGGTGCACGTCCTTGCCGGTCCGGGTCACCTGCCGCTTCACCAGGTCCACCCGGATGTCCCCCAGCACCACCTCGCCGTGCACGCGGCCCGCCTCGGCGCGGCGCAGGGCCGCGCGGATGCGGGCCATGAGTTCGTCCACCCCGAAGGGCTTGGTGAGGTAGTCGTCGGCGCCCGCGTCCAGGGCCGCCACCTTGGCCGATTCCAGGCTGCGGGCCGAGAGCACCAGGATGGGCACGTCGCTGGTGTCGCGCAGGTGCCGCGCCACTTCCACGCCATCCATGTCCGGCAGGCCGAGGTCCAGGATCACCATGTTCGGTTTGATCTCCGCCGCCAGGGAGAGACCCAGGGCCCCGGTCACGGCCTCGCGCACCTCGAAGCCCTGGGACTCCAGGGTGGTGCTCACGAAGCGGCGGATCTGCACGTCGTCCTCGACGAGCAGGATCAGCGGCGCGGGCTCCTCATGCCGCTTCATGTTCGATCTCGGGCGGGGCGCCGGTGGCCGGCAGTGAGAACTTGAAGCTCGCGCCGCCCTCGGCGCGGTTCTCGGCCCAGATGCGGCCGCCATGGGCCTCGACGATGGCGAGACAGATGGCGAGTCCGAGTCCCACGCCGCCTTGCGCGCCCTCTGCCTGGGCGCGGTAGAACTTCTCGAACACCTGCCGCTCACTGCCGGGCGGCAGGCCCGGCCCATGGTCGGAGACTTCCACTATCGCCTCGTCCCCCTCGACGTGGGCATCGATCTGGACCGGCGTGCCCGGCGGCGTGTACTTGAACGCGTTCTCGACGAGGTTCACCAGCACCTCTTCGATCAGTACGGCGTCGAAGGAGAGCCAGGGCAGGTCTTCCGGGAGATCCACCGTCACGGGGTGCTCGGTGAGACGGCCCTTCATCCTGTGCAACACGCTCCCAACAACCTCCTCCAGCGGATGCCACTCCCGCTGCAGCCGCAAGCTGCCGGATTGCAGCCGCACCATCTCCAGCACCTTGTTCACGAGTTCGCTCATGCGCAGCGCGCCCTCGTGGATGTCGTGCGTCAGCTCGTCCCGCGCCGTCTCGTCGAGCCGTCCATCCGCCATGAGGCTGCTGGATGCGCCGACGATGGCGGCGAGCGGCGTGCGCAGGTCATGGGATATGGCGGAGAGGAGCGCGTTGCGGAACAGTTCCGTCTCCATGCGCAATTGCGCCTGGGCCCGCTGGCGCGTGAGCCTCACACGCTCGAGGGCGAGGGCGATCTGGCCGGCGAAGGCTTCCAGCAGGCGCCGCTGTTCCGGCAGCAGCACGCTGCGCGAGTCCGTGGGCTGCACCGCCAGCACGCCCAGCACCTCGTTCGGTCCGGCAAGCGGCAGGTAGAGGGCCTTGCCGCCGGGCAGGGTGTCCGTGCCGTGACCTGCCGCCTGGCTGTGGTCGTACACCCATTGCGCCACAGCGGTGTCCAGTTCCGGGGTGGCCGCATCATGCGGTGGCGACGCGATGAGGCCATCCGCTTCCGGCAGCAGCACCGACACCCGTGCATCGAACACTTCCTGCAGATGCCGCTCGGCGATGGCCAGCAGCTTGTCGCGGCCGCGGGTGGCAGCGAGTTCTCGGCTCATGGCGTAGAGCGCTGCGGTGCGGCGCTCCCGGTGCGCCGCCACGCGTGCCTGCAGGCGCAGGTTGGCGGCCAGCGTGCTGATGACGAGGCCCACCACCAGCATCACGGCGAAGGTGACCAGGTACTGGGTGTCCGACACGGCGAAGGTGAAATAGGGCGTGACGAAGAAGAAATCGAAGCTCGCGACACCGAGGATGACCGACAGCACCGAGGGGCCGCGGCCGAAGCGCATGGCCACCACCACCACGCCCAGCAGATACACCATCACCAGGTTGGAGAGTTCGAAGCGGCCTGCCATGGCCCAGGCGAGCAGGGTGCAGGCCAGCACCACCAGCACGCTCATGGCGTAGCTATAACGGCGCGATTTGCGGCTGGGGAACTCGCTGCGGCCGCGGCCGATGCCGAGCCAAGCCGTGAGCCTGCCGGCCGGGTGGGCCGGCGCCTCGCCCCTGCCCGTACTCACGATGTTCACGTCGATGGCGCCGCTGCCGGCGACGATGGCGTCCACGATGGAGCCGAACAGCCAGCGCTGCAGCGGGCTGCGGTGCGGCTTGCCGATGACGATCTTGCTGACGTTGCGCGCGTGCGCGTAAGCCAGCACCTCATCGCTGAAGTGCTGGCCGCCCGAGAGGCTCGCGGTCTCCGCGCCGAGGCTCTCCGCCAGGCGCAGTGTCTCAGCCACCTGGTTGCGCCGGGTCTCGGGCAGGCGCAGGAGGTCCGGCGTCTCTATATAGACCACGATCCACTCGCCGCGCGCCGCATCCGCCAGGCGCTTGCCGGCCCGCACCAGCTGCTCGCTCTCGGGCCCCGGGCCGATGCACACCAGCACCCGTTCCCGCACCGGCCAGACATCGCCGATGGCGTGGCCTTCCCGGTATTCGCGCATCTGCACGTCCACCCGGTCGGCGGTGCGGCGCAGGGCCAGTTCGCGCAGGGCGATGAGGTTGCCCTTGCGGAAGAAGTTCTCGATGGCACGCTCGGCCTGCTGCGGCAGGTAGATCTTGCCTTCCTTGAGGCGCTGCAGCAGTTCGTCCGGCGGCAGGTCCACGAGCTCCACCTCGTCGGCGCGCTCGAAGAACACGTCCGGCACCGTCTCCCACACGCGGATGCCCGTGATCTGGGCCACCACGTCGTTCAGGCTCTCGATGTGCTGGATGTTGAGGGTAGTGTAGACGTCGATGCCGTTGGCGAGGAGTTCGTCCACGTCCTGCCAGCGTTTGGCATGGCGTGAGCCCGCCGGGTTGCTGTGGGCGAGTTCGTCCACCAGCACCAACGACGGATGGCGTTCCAGCACCGCATCGAGGTCGAATTCTTCGAGGGTCGCATTGCCGTAAGGCACGCGGCGGCGAGGGAGTACCTCCAGCCCCGAAAGCAGTGCCGCGGTCTCGGAGCGGCCATGGGTCTCGATGACGCCCACCAGGGGATGTTTGCCCTGGGCGTGCAAGGCCTGGGCGGCCTGCAGCATGGCGTAGGTCTTGCCGACGCCGGCCGCCGCACCCAGGAAGATCTTGAGGCGGCCGCGCTGGGCCTTGCGCGCCTCATTCTCGATCTTGGCGAGAAGACTTTCGGGGTCGGGCCGTGCGCTGGCCATGGTGGTATCCCGATGACGTTCGTCAGATTAAAGCACAACCCGCCCCTCGCGGGGCGGGTCACGCGTGCCGTGCTTCTTCTTTAGAATTTGACCATGACACCGAAGCCCAGGACCAATTCCGACTTGCGCAGATCCGGGTACCAGATGCCACCTTCCGCGGAACAGCCGTCGCTGACGGAACCGGCGCTGATGCCGTTGTTGCAGACCGCGGCGCCGGGGTTGCCATTGTTGGTGAAAGTGCCGGTATTGCCGTTGGGAGGCGTGACGCCACCCGAGCCCGACCAATAAGGCACGTTGGAATACCGGTAGGTCGCCTCTGTCCACCACGTGATCCAGTCGCTTGGCATGAACTGGAGGTTCACCTGTATGTCCGATTGCTGGATCTTCTGTCCGGGGTTCTCCGTGAAATAAGGCGTGCCGGTCGTGGCCGTCGCTCCATTGATCGGCGGCACCAGCGTCAGATAGCGGCCCGTGTTCCTCATGGTGCCGCCGCCGATGGTGAGCGCGTAGACATCATGATCGAACCAGAAGCGGTTGTAGGCCATGATGCCGAAGAAGTTCGCCTGGTTCGTGCCCTGGTTGCAGTGCACGTTTCCGCCGTACTCGCAGCCGAAATCCCACGTCACGCTCATCGCCATCTTGGAGATGTCCAACGCGTTCTGACCGCCATCGTAGTATTTCCATAGGATGCTGTCGTCTTCGTGGAACCGCTGCACTTTGGTGTAGTCGATCGGCGCGCCGTTGAACGGCAAGGACGTCACGCCGGGGCCGCCGCAGTTCGGATCCGAAGTGATGCCGGGGCAGCCGGGATTGACGCTGCCGTTCCCGGATGAGGGAGCGGTGGTGGGTTGATTGTCCTCACCGTAGAAGTAGGTGTTGAGCACCAGCTTGAAGTTCTCGTTCGGTATCCAGAGGACCTGCCCACCGATGCCGGGATGGCTGTTGTACTTGCCGTAAGATTGCCAGCCATTGATGATCCAGGGCTCGATCTTGAGGTTCTGGGTGGGCCACCACTGGATGCGCAGTCCGTTGAAGAACCAGGGCGTGTTGGACGACACGAACGAGGGTTGGTAGGTCCAGTTGTCGAAGTTGTAGTAGCTGAACAGTCCGATGTAGGAGACGAAGACACCCATGTCGACATTGAGCCCGTGATCGACGTCAAAGTGGTAACCCGCGCTGGCTTCCGAGAAATACTTATAAGCTCCCTGCAGGTCCCACTGACCGACACCTGAGCTGGCGTCATTGCGTGGAGTGGTCGTCGCGAAGTCTCCCATCATCGACAGGAAGCGTGCGTGGACATTCTGCCAATGGAAATCCCCGCCGAAGCTCACCTGCTCGATCTGGAACTCCCCGGAACGGAATTCCTCGGTGGATCCGACGATCGTATGATCCCTCGGATTGTTGGCGGACTGGAGATAGTTCATGTCGAAACGGATCTCGGGCGTGAAGAACTGTGTATCGAATATCGGTGATTTCTCGCGCGAAGTGCCGTTCATCCAGCCGATATAGCCGAGGTTGGCCAACGGGGTCACGGTGTCGACCGCAGGTCCGGCTGGGGGCGCCTGCAGCGCCTGGGGCACCGTCGCTGCAGAAGCGGAGGCGGGAGCCGCCACACCGACGGCTGTAGAGGCGGAGCCCGGACCTGCCATGACGATATCGAGGCGGGTCGCTTGATTTGCAGTGACCGTGAACGACGGTTCGGCCGCTCCGGTATAGCCGTCCGCCTGGAAGGCGAGGGTCCATGGGCCCGGCGGCAGGTCGGCGAATGAATACATGCCGTTGCTATCCGAGATGGTGGCGCGTACCCCACTGCCATCAGTCTTCATGGCGGTGACAGTGGCCTGCGGGATGGGGTGGCCGGCCGGATCCCTGACGATTCCGACGACCGTTCCAAACGCCACTTTCGCGGCCGCGATCGGGGCGGCCTGATCCGCGCCGGCCGCGGAGTCCCATAGGGCCAGCGAGGTCATGAGGAACAGTATGCTTAGGCGCTTTTTGGTATTCATCGCGTTCACCTTAGGATAGATGTAATCGATCACTGTCCAACTTTCATATGCTGCGCTGCTTGCGTCCCGGGCTGGCCTTTGAGTTCCCCGGGTTTTGTATTCGAGGGGGTGAGCAGCACCAAGATCAGCACTAAGGCCGCCACGAGCAGCAATAGCCAGGGAAATTGCTCTTTCTCCTCGGGCGCATTCCCCACGTTCACTTGGATGCGTCCAGCGCCAGGTTGAGTTGCAACACGTTCACGCGCGGTTCGCCCAGGAGGCCGAACTGGCGTCCAAGGGTGTGGTTCTGTACCAGCACGCGCACTGCGTCTTCGCTCATGTGCCGGGAACGGGCCACGCGGGCCAGTTGATACTCGGCGGCCGCTGGGCTGATGTCCGGATCGAGGCCGCTCGCGGAAGCGGTCACGAGATCCACCGGGATGGGCGCCTTGTTGGCGGGATCCGCCGCCTGCAGGGCCGCGATGCGGGCCTTCATGCCATCGAACAGCGCCGGGTTGGTGGGGCCCAGGTTCGAGCCGGTGGAAGCCATGGGATTGTTGGGGAAGGGTCCCGTGGCGGACGGACGGCCCCAGAAGTACTTCGGGTCGCTGAAGGGCTGGCCGATGAGCGCCGAGCCCGCCACCTGGCCGCCCTTCTCGATGAGGCTGCCGTTGGCCTGGCTCGGGAACAACACCTGGGCGGCGCCCGTGACCACCACCGGATAGGCGAAGCCGGTCACCACGGTGAACACCAGGAACAAGAAGATCGCGGGACGGAGTTGTTTAAACATGTTCTTCTCCTTCAAACCAGGTGCAGCACGACCAGCAGCAGGTCGATGAGCTTGATGCCGATGAACGGCACGATGATGCCGCCCACGCCGTAGATCCACAGGTTCTTGCGCAGGATCGCGGCGGCGCCGATGGGCTCGTACTTGACGCCCTTCAGGGCCAGCGGGATCAGCGCCACGATCACCAGCGCGTTGAAGATGACCGCCGAGAGGATCGCGCTCTCGGGGCTGTGCAGGCGCATGATGTTGAGCGCGCCCAGTGACGGGTAGGTGGTGGCGAAGGCCGCCGGGATGATGGCGAAATACTTGGCCACGTCGTTGGCGATGCTGAAGGTGGTGAGCGCGCCCCGCGTCATGAGGAGCTGCTTGCCGGTCTCCACGATCTCGATGAGCTTGGTGGGGTTGGAGTCCAGGTCCACCATGTTGCCGGCTTCCTTGGCGGCCTGGGTGCCGGTGTTCATGGCCACCGCCACGTCCGCCTGGGCCAGTGCCGGCGCGTCGTTGGTGCCGTCGCCGGTCATGGCCACCAGCCTGCCTTCGGCCTGATGCTCGCGTATCAGCTTGAGCTTGGCCTCGGGCGTGGCCTCGGCGAGGAAGTCGTCCACCCCGGCTTCCGCGGCGATGGCCGCCGCGGTGAGCCGGTTGTCGCCGGTGATCATCACGGTCTTGATGCCCATGCGCCGCAGCTGTGCGAAGCGCTCCTTGATGCCGCCCTTCACGATGTCCTTGAGTTCGATGACGCCCAGCACCTTGGTGCCGTCGGACACCACCAGCGGCGTGGAACCGCGGCGCGCTACCTCATCGACCCGCGCGCTCACGTCCGCCGGGAATTTCCCGCCGAGGGCTTCCACATGCTTGCGGATGGCATCGGCGGCGCCCTTACGGATCTGACGCCCGGTCATGTCCACACCGCTCATGCGGGTCTTGGCGCTGAAATGCACGAAGCTCGCGCCCAGGGACTGGATGTCCCGCTCCCGCAGGTTGAAGCGCTGCTTGGCCAGCACCACGATGCTGCGGCCCTCCGGCGTCTCGTCGGCCAGCGAGGCGAGCTGCGCCGCGTCCGCCAGCGCGCTCTCCGTGACGGCGGCAGCCGGCAGGAAATCGGAGGCCTGGCGGTTGCCGAGGGTGATGGTGCCGGTCTTGTCCAGCAGCAGCACGTCCACGTCACCTGCGGCTTCCACCGCGCGGCCCGAGGTGGCGATGACATTGGCTTTCAGCATGCGGCCCATGCCGGCGATGCCGATGGCCGAGAGCAGCGCGCCGATGGTGGTGGGGATGAGGCACACGAGCAGGGCCACCAGCACCGTGACGGTGACCGGCTGGCCGAGCTTCGTGACCATCACGCTATAGAGCGAGTAGGGCAGCAGGGTGGCGGTGGCCATCAGGAACACGATGGTCATGGCCACCAGGAGGATGGTGAGAGCGATCTCGTTGGGCGTCTTCTGGCGCTTGGCGCTTTCCACCATGCTGATCATGCGATCGAGGAAGGTCTCGCCGGGATTGGCGGTCACCTGGACCACGATCCAGTCCGATAGCACGCGGGTGCCGCCGGTAACGGAACTGAAGTCGCCGCCGGACTCGCGGATCACCGGGGCGCTCTCGCCGGTGATGGCGCTCTCGTCCACCGAGGCCACGCCCTCGATGACATCGCCATCGCAGGGGATGAAGTCGCCGGCCTCCACCAGCACCACATCGCCCTTGCGCAGCGTGGAAGCCGCGGCGGTCTCATGTTTGGCGCCGTGGCGCGGCTCCTTGAGCTTCTTGGCAGTGATATCGCGCTTGGCGCTGCGCAGCGCCGCCGCCTGGGCGCGGTTACGGCTTTCGCTGACCGCCTCCGCGAAGTTGGCGAACAGCACCGTGAACCAGAGCCACAGCGTCACCGCCAGGATGAAGCCCGCCGGCGCCTCACCCTTGCCGGTGAGTGCCTGCAGCCAGAGCGCGGTGGTCAGCAGGCTGCCCACGTACACCACGAACATCACCGGGTTGCGCAGCTGCACCAGGGGGTTCAGCTTGCGGAAGGAGGCGATGCCGGCCTCCAGCATCAGGCGCCGGTCGAACATGAAGCTTGTGATCGTCTGAGTGGTCATGTGCGGCTCCGGATCAATGCAGGCCGAGCATGGCGAGATGCTCGGCGATGGGGCCGAGCGCCAGCGCCGGCACGTAAGTGAGTGCGCTCACCAGGAGCACGGTGCCCACCAGCAGCGCCACGAACAGCGGCGTGTGGGTCGGCAGGGTGCCGAGGCCGGCAGGGATGCGCTTCTTCTTCGCCAATGCCCCGGCCGCGGCCAGGATCGCCAGCAGCGGCCAGAAGCGGCCCACCTGCATGGCGATGGCGAGGGCATAGTTGTAGAACGGAGTGTTGGCGCTGATGCCGGCGAAGGCGCTGCCGTTGTTGTTGGCGGCGGACGAGAACGCGTAGAGGATCTCGCTGAAGCCGTGGGCGCCGGGATTCAACGGTGCCGCCTGGCCTGCCGGCAGCATCACCGCCGCGGCAGTGCCCACTAGCACCACCAGCGGAGTGATGAGGATGACGATGGAGATCATCTTCATCTCGAAGGCTTCGATCTTCTTGCCCAGGTATTCCGGCGTGCGGCCCACCATGAGTCCCGCGATGAACACCGCCATGAGCGCGAACGCCAGCATGGTATAGAGCCCGGAACCGACGCCACCGAACACCACTTCGCCCAGCTGGATCAGCAGCAGCGGCGCCATGCCGCCCAGCGGGGTGTAGGAATCGTGCATGGAGTTTACGGCGCCGCAGGAGGTGCCGGTGGTGATGGTGGCGAAGAGCGCGGAGTTCACGATGCCGAAGCGTGTCTCCTTGCCTTCCATGTTGCCGCCGGCCTGCAGCGCGGTGGCGTGCTGGTCCACGCCCAGGGCCGTGAACCCGGGGTTGCCCTTCAGCTCGGCGTAGACCGCGAGCGTCAGGAACATGGCGAACAGGACGCCCATGGAGAGCAATATCGCCCAGCCCTGGCGCTTGTCCCCCACCATGTTGCCGAACATGAAACAGAGGGCCGCGGGTATCAGCAGGATCGCCAGCATCTCCAGGAAGTTGCTGAACGGCGTCGGGCTCTCGAAGGGATGGGCTGAGTTGGCGTTGAAGATGCCGCCGCCATTTGTGCCCAGCTCCTTGATGGCTTCCTGGGAGGCGACTGGCCCGAGCGGCAGGAGCTGGTCCTTCTGAACCATGTCCTCGGTCTTGGGCTTGCCCTGGGCATCCTTCACTGCATTGCCGTCGGCGTCCATGACCGGCGCCTGGTAGGTGACCGGTGCCACGAGCGGGACGCTCTGGTACTGCGAGAAGTTCTGCACCACGCCCTGGCCCACCAGCACCACGGCCAGCAGGATCGAGAGCGGCAGCAGCACATATAAGGTGCTGCGCGTCATATCCACCCAGAAGTTGCCGATGGTCTCGGCGCTGTGGCGGGCGAAGCCGCGGATCAACACCACGACCACGCAGATGCCGGTGGCGGCGGACAGGAAGTTCTGCACCGCGAGACCGGCCATCTGGGTGAGATAGCTCATGGTGCTCTCGCCCGAATACCCCTGCCAGTTGGTGTTGGTGACGAAGCTGATCGCTGTGTTGAAAGAGGAATCCGGTGTCACCGCGCCGAAACCCTGGGAATCCAGCGGCAGGTGGACTTGCAGGCGCTGCAAGCCGTAGACCGCGAGGAAGCCCAGGAAGTTGAACAACAGCAGCGCGCCGGCGTATTGCGTCCAGCGCATCTCCGTGCCGGCCTCGATGCCGCACAGGCGGTAGATGAGGCGCTCGAAGGGCGCGGCCCATCGGTTCAGCCCGGCATCCTTGTCATCGAAGATGCGGGCCATGTAGGCGCCCAGACGCCAAGCCGCCAGCAGCAGCGCCAGCAGCAAGACACCGATCTGCAGATAACCGTTCAGACTCATGAGAAGAACTCAGGTTTGAGGAGTGCGATGAACAGGTACACGAGCAAGCCCAGGCTCAACACCAGGGCCGCGAGGTAGAAGAGCGTCATGACGGCTGCTTCCGCAGGCGTTCGAAGAGAGGCACGAGGGCGAACGACAGCAGGAAAAGGGCCGCCGCCGCCAGGATGGGGATGAGATCCATGGATTCGCCTCCGGTTATGTCCGGGGCGCGACTCTAGGCTTCGGGATATAAAAAAGGTGTAAAGGCGGGGAGGGCTTAGCTTTCGCGGGAGATGATGTATTCGGCGAGCCAGATGAGGGGTAGGGCGGCATTGCCCAGCGGTTGCAGGGCCTTGATGGCGTCGTCCTTCAGCTCCAGCGCCCGCTGCTTGGAGCGCTCGAGGCCGAGGATGCTGGGATAGGTGGGCTTGTTGCGGGCGGAGTCCGCGCCGGCTTTCTTGCCGAGGGTCTCGGTCATGCCTTCCACGTCCAGGATGTCATCCTGGATCTGGAAAGCGAGCCCCACGCATTTCGCGTAACGGTCCAGCGCGGCGAACTTGGCGGCATCGAGCCCCGCGGCGCTCTGGGCCGCGAGCAGCACGCTCGCGCGGATGAGGGCGCCGGTCTTGTGGATGTGCATGAGTTCGAGTTCGGCGAGGTCTATCTTGCGTCCGGCCGCGGCGAGATCCAGGGCCTGGCCGCCGGCCATGCCGGCGGAACCGCTCGCCACGGCGACGCTCTTCAGCATCTCGACCCGCGCGGCGGGGGTGACGGCCATGGCCTGATCTTCCGAGAGGATCTGGAAGGCCAGCACCTGCAGCGCGTCACCGGCCAGTATCGCGGTGGCCTCGTCGTAGGCGATGTGGCAGGTGGGGCGGCCGCGGCGCAGCTCGTCGTCGTCCATGGCCGGCAGGTCGTCGTGGATGAGGGAGTAGGCGTGGATGATCTCCACCGCCGCCGCGGGGCCGTCCAGCCGCTCCGGCGGCAGGGCCAGGCTCTCGCCGGTGGCATATATGAGGAGGGGACGCAGGCGCTTGCCGCCGCCGAGCACGGCGTAGCGCATGGCTTCATGCAGGCGCTGAGGGATCTTCTCCGCCGGCGGCAGCCAGCGGTCCAGGACCTTCTCTATCCGGGCGGAGTATTCAGGGACGCGGTCCCTAAAAGACGCGGTCATTCGTCGTCTTCAGGCTCGAAGGGCTCGAGGGTCACCTTGCCGCCTTTCTCGACCAGCTGCTCCACCTTGAGTTCGGCTTCCTTCAGGGAAGTCTGGCACTGGCGGGTGAGGGCGATGCCCCGTTCGAAGTGCTTGAGGGCCGCGTCCAGGCTGAGGTCGCCCTTCTCCAGGGTGGAGACGATCTCCTCCAGCTCCGCCAGGGCCTTCTCGAAGTCGGGGGCGGCGGCGGATTCGGGCTTGGCGGCTTTGGCCACGGGCGGACTCCTCTATGGGCGGGGCACGATACGCGTGGCCCCGAATGGGGTCAAACGCCGTGTTGACATGTGTCGGTCCCGGGGGTACATTTTAGACTTAGTCTAAATCGTCGCCGCAGGGCGGCGCCCAGTGCAACGGATCCAAGAACAGCAGCATCGGAGGAGTCCCAATGAGCAACCTGAAAGGCAGCAAGACCGAAAAGAATCTCAAAGAGGCGTTCGCGGGCGAGTCCCAGGCGAACCGCCGCTATCTCTACTTCGCAAACAAGGCCGACGTGGAAGGCTACAACGACGTGTCCACCGTGTTCCGCTCCACCGCGGAAGGCGAGACCGGCCATGCCCACGGCCACCTGGAATACCTGGAAGCGGTGGGTGACCCGGCCACGGGCCTGCCCATCGGCGCCACCGACAAGAACCTGAAGGCCGCCATCGCCGGCGAGACCCACGAGTACACCGACATGTACCCGGGCATGGCCAAGGCCGCCCGTGAGGAAGGCTTCGGCGAGATCGCCGACTGGTTCGAGACCCTGGCCAAGGCGGAGCGTTCCCACGCCAACCGTTTCCAGAAGGCCCTGGATACCCTCGGCAAGTGACGGAAAAGAAGAAGAGTCTTTTGGATTGAGGTGATGGACCGGGGGTGTGCTCACACCCCCGTGTCTTATGCGGGAGAGCGAGCATGGCACAGGGTGGCGGAGACGGACGGCGTGAAGGCGGGCTTGAGGCCCCGACCCGCCATCCCATCGAATGGCAGAAGCCGGATTTCTGGAACGAGGAACTCCTGACGAAGGAGCTGGAGCGGGTGTTCGACATCTGCCACGGCTGCCGCCGCTGCTTCAGCCTGTGCAACTCCTTCCCCACGCTCTTCGACGCCATCGACGAGTCGCCCACGCTCGAATTGGACGGCGTGGACAAGAAGGTCTACTGGGACGTGGTGGACCACTGCTATCTCTGCGACATGTGCTACATGACCAAGTGCCCCTACGTGCCGCCGCATCCCTGGAACGTGGATTTCCCGCACCTGATGCTCCGGGCCAAGGCGGTGAAGTTCAAGAAGGAGGGCGCGGGTTTCCGCGACAGGCTGCTCTCCTCGCCGCAGAAGCTGGGGCAGTTCGCCGGCATCCCCATCGTGGTGCAGGCGGTGAACGCCGTGAACAAGAGCGGCCTGGCCCGCAAGGTGCTGGACAAGACCTTGGGCATCCACCCGGATGCGGTGGTGCCGGAGTTCCACAGCGACAACGCACGCAAGCGCCTGAAGGGCCATGAGCCCCTGGCGGCTCCGGCCGAACCCGTGGGTGAGACCCGCGGCAAGGTGGCGCTCTACATCACCTGCTACGGCAACCATAACCAGCCGGGCATGGCGACGGATCTCGTGAAGGTGTTCGAGCACAACGACATCCCGGTGCGCCTGACGCCCCAGGAGCAGTGCTGCGGCATGCCCAAGCTCGAGCTGGGCGACTTCGAGAGTATCCGCAAGAACAAGGAAGAGAATATCCCCATGCTGGCGAAGCTGGTGGATGAGGGCTGGGACCTGGTGGCGCCGATCCCCTCCTGCGTGCTCATGTACAAGCAGGAACTGCCGCTCATGTTCCCGGACGACCCGGATGTACTGAAGGTGCGGGACGCCTTCTATGACCCCTTCGAGTACCTTTCCTTGCGCCAGAAGGCCGGCAAGCTCAAGACCGACTTCAAGGAGAGCTTAGGGCTTGTCTCCTACCACGTACCCTGCCACCAGCGGGTGCAGAACGTGGGTCTGAAGACCAAGGAGATCCTGGAACTGGTGCCGGACACCAAGCTTGAGGCCATCGAGCGCTGCTCGGGCCACAACGGCACCTATGCCGTGAAGAGCGAATACCACGAGATATCCATGAAGATCGGGCGGCCGGTGATGGCCAAGGTGGAAGCCTCGGGCTGCGACCATTACATAAGCGACTGCCCCATGGCGGCGGAACAGATCCAGAACGGCTTGAAAGACAGGACCAAAGAACCCGAGTTGCCGATGGAATTGCTTCGCAAGGCATACGGGCTAGACTAGAGACACCGGAACCTTAGGGAGATGAGTATGTCCAGCGAGGGGTATCACGAGCCGATCGAGGAACTGAACGACGAGGTGCGCGATTTCCACCGCGCCATCGTCTCGCTCATGGAGGAATTGGAGGCGGTGGACTGGTACAACCAGCGCGTCTTCGCCTGCAAGGACAAGGAACTGAAAGCCGTCCTCGCCCACAACCGGGACGAGGAGATCGAACACGCGGCCATGACCCTGGAATGGATCCGTCGCAAGAACGCGCGTTTCGACAAGGAACTGCGCGAATACCTGTTCAAGGACGGGCCTATCAAGGACCGTGAGGACTGAAACGAGACCATGCAGATGAGCCAACACAAGCTGGACAAGAAAGACCTGATGGGCCTGGAGGAGTATGCGCAGAAGCGCGACGCCTACCGTCAGCAGATCATCACCCACAAGCGTGCCCGCACCCTGCACATCGGCCCGAACCTGACGCTCCTGTTCGAGGACCGCGAGACCATCCGCTACCAGGTGCAGGAGATGCTGCGCGCCGAGCGGGTGTTCGAGGCGGCAGGCATACAGGACGAGTTGGACGCCTACAACCCGCTGATCCCGGACGGCTCCAACTGGAAGGCCACCATGCTCATCGAGTTCGACGATGAGAACGCGCGGCGTGAGGCCTTGGCGAAGTTCATCGGGATCGAGGACAAAGTCTGGCTCCGGGTCCACGGCCACACCCAGGTGTTCCCCATCGCTGACGAGGACCTGGAGCGGGAGACCGCCGAGAAGACCTCCGCGGTGCACTTCCTGCGTTTCGAGCTGAGCGCTTCCATGGTGAAGTCGCTGAAGGAAGGCGAAGCCTTGGACGCGGGCGTGGACCATCCGGCGTACAGCCATTCGGTCAAGCCGGTCCCGGATTCCTTGAAGCAGTCACTCATCGCCGACCTGAGCTGAATCCCCTGCATATTCCGTGAGTTCGGGTTAGAATCCGGCATCGCGGGCGCTAGGGGCGTCCGCCTTCTGCCACAGGTGATCCCCGACGCATGGCCGCAAAATACGATGCTGCAGACATCGAGGTCCTCTCCGGCCTCGACCCGGTGCGCAAACGCCCGGGCATGTACACAGACACCTCCCGCCCCAACCATCTCGCCCAGGAAGTCATCGACAACAGCGTGGACGAGGCCATCGTCGGTCACGCCAAGAAGATCGAGGTCATCGTCCACAAGGACGGCTCCCTCTCGGTGCAGGATGACGGCCGCGGCATGCCGGTGGACATCCACCCGAAGGAGAAGGTCACCGGCGTCGAGCTGATCCTCACGCGACTGCACGCGGGCGGCAAGTTCTCCGACAAGAACTACCAGTTCTCCGGCGGCCTGCACGGCGTCGGCGTCTCGGTGGTGAACGCGCTCTCCTCGAAGCTCGAGGTGTGGGTGAAGCGCAACGGCAAGCGCTACCACATGGGCTTCAAGGATGGCAGACGGGTCACCAAGCTCGAGGCCCAGGGCGACGTTGGCAAGGCCAACACCGGCACGCTGCTGCGCTTCTGGCCGGATCCAAAATATTTCGACAGCAACAAGTTCTCCATCCCGAAGCTGAAGCACGTCCTGCGCGCGAAGGCGGTGCTCTGCCCCGGGCTCACGGTCAAGTTCATCAACGAACAGACCCTCGAGAAGGAGGAGTGGCACTACGTCGGCGGCCTCAAGGATTACCTCATCGAGTCGCTGGAAGGCGCCGAGTACGTCCCCAACGAGCCCTTCGTGGGCGGCGTGCAGCAGGGCAAGGAAGTGGTGGACTGGGCCGTGGTGTGGCTGCCGGGCGAGGGCGGCGAGATATTCAGCGAGAGCTACGTCAACCTCATCCCCACCATCCAGGGCGGCACCCATGTGAACGGCCTACGCACCGGCATCACCGATGCGGTGCGCGAGTTCTGCGAGTTCCGCAACCTCGTGCCGCGCGGCGTGAAGCTCGCGCCGGAAGACATCTGCGACCGGGCCGCCTACGTGCTCTCCCTCAAGATGGGCGACCCCCAGTTCTCGGGCCAGACCAAGGAGCGCCTCTCCTCCCGCGAGCCCGCCAACTTCGTCGGCGGCGTGGTGAAGGACGCGCTGGCGCTCTGGCTCAACCAGCATACGGAAGCGGGCGAGCAGATCGCCCAACTCGCCATCGAGAACGCCCAGGCGCGCCTGAAGGTGGCGAAGCAGGTGGTGCGGAAGAAAGTCACCGCCGGCCCGGCCCTGCCGGGCAAGCTCGCGGACTGCACGAGCGGCGAACCGAAGCGTTCCGAACTCTTCCTGGTGGAAGGCGATTCCGCCGGCGGCTCCGCCAAGCAGGCCCGCGACCGGGAATTCCAGGCCATCCTGCCCCTGCGCGGCAAGATCCTGAACACCTGGGAAGTGGATGCGGGCGAGATCCTCGCCTCCGAGGAAGTGCACAACATCAGCATCGCGCTCGGCGTGGAGCCCGGCTCCTCCAAGCTGGACGGGCTGCGCTACCACAAGATCTGCATCCTCGCGGACGCGGATTCCGACGGCAAGCACATCGCCACGCTCCTCTGCGCGCTGTTCGTACGCCACTTCCGGCCGCTCGTGACCGCCGGCCACGTGTTCGTGGCCATGCCGCCGCTCTTCCGTGTGGACATCGGCAAGCAGGTGTTCTATGCACTGGATGAAGACGAGAAGAAGGCTGTGCTGGATAAGCTCATCAAGGACAAGGTGAAGGGCAAGCCCACGGTGATGCGCTTCAAGGGCCTGGGTGAGATGAACCCGGCGCAGCTGAGGGAGACCACCATCGACCCCGACACACGCCGGCTGGTGCAGCTCACGCTCGAAGCCAAGGACAACACCGACAAGCTCATGGACATGTTGCTGGCGAAGAAGCGCGCCGGCGACCGGAAAGAGTGGCTCGAGAAGAAGGGCAACCTGGCTGAAATCTGACTATATATAGGTAGAGTGAAATGGCCGAGCAGACATACAGCGTCAAGGGCTCCGAACAGCAGCCGCTGAAGGAGTTCACAGAGAAGGCGTACCTGGACTACTCCATGTACGTGATCCTGGACCGGGCGCTGCCGCACATCGGCGACGGCCTGAAGCCGGTGCAACGCCGCATCATCTATGCCATGTCGGAGCTGTCTCTCGACTACCAATCAAAACCCAAGAAATCCGCCCGTACCGTGGGCGACGTGCTCGGCAAGTACCACCCCCACGGGGACTCCGCCTGCTATGAGGCCATGGTCCTCATGGCGCAGCCGTTCTCCTACCGCTACCCCATCATCGAAGGCCAGGGCAACTGGGGCTCGCCGGACGATCCCAAGTCCTTTGCCGCCATGCGTTATACCGAGGCCAAGCTCTCCAAGTACGCGGAAGTGCTGCTGTCCGAACTGGGGCAGGGCACCGTGGATTGGGGCCCGAACTTCGACGGTACCCTGGAGGAACCGCTGCATCTGCCGGCGCGCCTGCCGAACGTGCTGCTGAACGGCTCCACCGGCATCGCCGTGGGCATGGCCACCGACATCCTGCCCCACAACCTGCGCGAGATCGCCAGCGCCTGCGTGCACCTCCTGGACGAACCCAAGGCCACGGTGCGGGACCTCTGCGAGCACGTGAAGGGCCCGGACTTCCCGACCGCGGCGGACATCGTCACGCCCAAGGCGGAACTGCGCCAGATGTACGACACCGGCAACGGCAGCGTGCGGGTGCGCGCCAAGTGGAGCCGCGAGAAAGGCACCGGCGAGATCATCATCAACGCATTGCCTTACCAGGTATCCGGCGCCAAGATCCTGGAGCAGATCGCGCTGCAGATGCGCAACAAGAAGCTGCCCATGGTCGAGGACCTGCGCGACGAGTCTGACCATGAGAACCCGACGCGGCTCGTGATCGTGCCACGCTCCAACCGCGTGGACGCGGATGAGCTGATGGGGCACCTCTTCGCCACCACCGACCTGGAGCGCAGCTACCGGGTGAACTTCAACATGATCGGGCTGGACGGCCGCCCGTCGGTGAAGAACCTGAAGGAGATCCTGGAGGAGTGGCTGGAATACCGGTTGAAGACCGTGACCCGGCGCCTGGAGTTCCGCCTGGACAAGGTACAGAAGCGCCTGCACATCCTGGCCGGCATGCTGACGGCCTTCCTCAACATCGACGAGGTCATCGCCATCATCCGCAAGCACGACGAGCCGAAGCCCGTGCTGATGAAGAAGTTCAAGCTCTCGGACATCCAGGCGGAGGCGATCCTGGAACTCAAGCTGCGGCATCTCGCCAAGCTGGAGGAGATGAAGATCAAGGGCGAGCAGAAGGACCTGGCCGCCGAGCGCAAGACCCTGGAGGAGACCCTGGGGTCGAAGGCCCGGCTCAAGAAGCTCATCCGCACCGAGCTCATCGCGGACGCAGCCACCTACGGCGACGATCGCCGCTCCAAGCTCATCGAGAAGGCGGTGGTGGCCCAGGCCATAGACGAGACCCAGCTGCTGCCGACGGAACCCACCACGGTGGTGCTCTCGAAATCGGGTTGGGTGCGTGCCGCCAAGGGCCATGAGCTGGACCCAACGACCCTCAGTTATAAGTCCGGCGACTCATTCCTGACCGCGGCCTACGGCAAGAGCAACCAGTCGGCGGTGTTCCTGGATTCCACCGGGCGTGCCTACACGCTGCCGGCCCATACCTTGCCCTCGGCCCGCAGCCAGGGTGAGCCCCTCACGGGCCGCGTCTCGCCGCCGGAAGGCGCCACCTTCGCGGGCGCGCTCATCGGCGACGCGGAGGACCGCTGGCTGGTGGCCAACGATTCCGGTTATGGCTTCGTGGTGAAGCTCGCGGAACTCATCACCCGCAACCGCGCGGGCAAGGCCGTGATGAAGGTGAAGCCGGGCGCCAAGGTGGACGTGCCGGCCCCGGTGAAGGACCTGAAGACCGACCTCTTGGTGGCCGTGAGCAACGAAGGCCACATCCTGGTGTTCGGCATCAAGAACCTGCCGGAGCTGGCCCGCGGCAAGGGCAACAAGATCATGGGCATCAACACCAAGAAGCATGCGGCCCGCGAGGAGTTCATGTCGGCCGTCACCAGCGTGCCGGCGGACGAAGCCCTGGTGATCGTCTGCGGCAACCGCCACATGACGCTCTCCCCCAAGGAACTGGCTGAGTACAAGGGCGACCGGGGCCGCAAGGGACTCAAGCTGCCTAAGAACTACCGTAGTGTGGACGCTCTCTATCCGGAGTCGAGATGGCCCGGGAAGAGCGGTGGAGCTAAGTCTTAAATCTTGACGGCTCTCGAGGACTGCAGATAACACGCTGAGACGAGGCGCAGGCGACCGAGCATCCGGAGCATACTCTTAGTGTATGTGACGGATTGCGAGGGAGCC
This sequence comes from uncultured Gammaproteobacteria bacterium, assembly GCA_964584665.1. Lineage (GTDB taxonomy): Bacteria > Pseudomonadota > Gammaproteobacteria > Natronospirales > REEB76 > DASUBN01. The sequence goes on along the minus strand of CAZPAO010000007.1, from coordinate 64,356 downwards.
TGCAACGAAGTATTCAGCGGGTTAGATGCGGTCCAACTATCGAGGAGCGCGAGCGTCGGTCATGACGACCTCGGCCTCTTGAACGATATTGCCCTGGATGTACTCGATACCTAAGGTGTAGAGCACCGCCATGGTCTCGGGCTTCTCCACCTTCTCCGCGACGGTCTTGATGCCGTTGCCCTGGGCCTTCTCCACGATCTTCTTCACCATGTCGGTGCGCTTCGGATCCGTGGCCAGCACGGCGCTGATGGAGCCGTCTATCTTCAGGTAGTCCACACCCTTGATGAGGTCGAGGGTGTGCATCGGGTCGTGGCCGATGCCGAAGTGCTCCAGGGCGAAGCCGCACTTCAGCTTCTTGATGCCCTCGGCGAAGTTGCTCGCGTCCGTGAGGTACTTCTCGGCGGACTTCTCCGGGATCTCGAAGATGAGGTGCCCCGGTTCGATGCCGGTGACGCCCGCCAGCAGCTTCTCGATCCAGGGCAAGAGACCCTTGTCGGTGAGGGATTGGTCCGAGAGGCGCACGAACAGGCTGCTCTTGTTGCCGGACTTGGCGCGCTCCGCCATCATCTTGACGGAGTTCTCGAGGATCCAGCGGTCGATGGCGGTCATCATGCCGATGCGCTCCGCGGCCGGCAGGAAGTCCTTCGGGGGTATCTCCTCATCCTTGTCGCCGCGCATGCGCACCAGCACGTCGTGCAGGTCAGTGGGCTCGCCGGTGAGGCTGGCCACCGGCTGGAAGGCGAGGATGAACTTGTTGCTCTTCAGGGCCTCGTTGAAGCGGCGCTGCCACTCCGTGTCGGTGACGCGGCCCTCAGCGTCCACGGTCGGCGGCGTCCAGCCAACCACCTTGTTGCCCCCCTGCTGGATGGCCGTGCGGTGCGCCTGTTCCGCATCCTCCAGCAGCTTCTCCACGTTGGGGGAGCGGGCGGCGTCCATCTCCACGTAGGAGAGGCTGACGGTGAGGCTGGTGGACTTGCCGCCCGCCTGGAAGATGCGGCTGGCGGCGGCGGTACGCATCTTGTCGGCCCACTCGGCCACGTCCTTCATCTTGGGCCGCGCCAGCAGCGCCATGAACACGGTGCCGCCGAAGCGCGCCACCTGGTCGTCCTTCTCGGCGGTGCTGCGCAGCAGGTCCGAGAGGGACTTCACGATGTTGTCGCTCGCCAGCACGCCGACCTTCTCGGCCACGGCGGTGAACTTGTCCGGCTTGATGATGAGCAGCGCCCGCACGCCGCCCTTGGGCGGCGTCTGCGCAGCCTGGGTCAGGATCTCCAGGAAATGGTTGCGGTTCAGCAGGCCGGTGAAGAGGTCCAGGTTCCGGTAGGTGGTGAGCTGCTGCACGCTGGCGGCCAGTTTCTGGTTCGCCTGGTCCAGCTGCTGGGTCAGTTGCTCGTTCTGCTGGGTCAGCTGCTCGATCTGCTGCGAGAACGTCTCCGCCTTCTCCTGGGCCTTGGCATGCACCTTGAGGGCGAGTTCCTGCGCCTGCTGGGTCTTGGCCTGGGCTTCTTTCGCACCGGCATCGCTACGGATGGAGATGGCGATGGCGTGCTCACCGTCGACCTCCACCTGGGCGAACTCGAGGTTGGTGCTGAAAGCTTTGCCGCCGGCGTGGTGGCCCTTCACCGCCAGCGGCTCCTGTGCCTGGCCTTTGCCGGCCACCTTGAGCGCTTCCTTGAGCGGGCCCTGGGACTCGCTCTCGAACAGCTCCAGGATGGGCGTGCCTTCCACGTCGCCGCTCTCCTTGTGGCCGAAGAGCTCGAGGAACGCCGGGTTGGCGGAGAGGATGATGCCGTCGTGCACGTAGGTCAGGGCGTCCTTGGATTCCTTGACCACGAGGCTGATGCGCTTCTCGTATTCATGCAGCTTGATGCTGGCCTGCTCGAAGTCGCGGGCGAGGTGCAGCACCTCCAGCTCGCGGGAGACCACCGCCTGCAGGTGCTCGATCTGGGACATGGACACGAGGTCCCGCGCGCCGGTGTTGACTATCTCGGCGACGATGGCGGGCTTCAGGTTGTCGCCGATGGCGATGATCGGCACGTTCGGGAGCGTCATGTCCCTCAGGCGCACCACGTCGGCGAAGGGCGCTGCCGGCACGCTGGTGGAACAGAGGATGAGGTCGGGTTTCTGCTGCTTGAGGCTCTTCTCCGCGTCGTCGATGCTCGCTACCCAGATCGGACGGACGGCGTGGCCCGCATTACGCAGCGTGCTGTTCAAGGTCTCTGCGTCGTTCTGCGAGGGCGCGACGACGAGGACAGGCAGGACGCTACGTGGCGACAAGACAGCTCCCTAAGACGACAAGAAGACCCTATAACTCTTTGCGCGGACGGGTATTTTTATCCCATCCACGATGCATTTACCAGTGAGATTACGGACCGGTCACTAGCGGGCGGGCAGCACCGGCATCTTGGCCGGGGCTCCCGGCACCTCCCGCACCAGCCTGGGCACCAGGTAGCCGGGCAGGCGGGCGCGTAGCGCCTCCATGAGAGCCAGCGCCTCGGGTTCCGGCACGTCGAAGTGCGCGGCCCCCGCCACCGGGTCCAGCAGGTTGAGGTAGTAGGGCAGTACCTGGGCGGCGAACAACGCCTCGGAGAGCGCTGCTAAGGCCTCGGCCGAATCGTTCACGCCCCGCAGCAGCACCGTCTGGTTGAGCAGGGTGGCGCCGGCCCCCCGCAGCTTGGCGCAGGCTTCCCGCACCGCCGCGTCGATCTCGTTGGCATGGTTCGTGTGCAACACCACGACCTTCTGCAGGCGGCTGGCCTCGAGCCATGCCAGCAGCGCTCCGTCCACGCGTGAGGGCAGCACCACCGGCTGGCGCGTGTGCAGGCGCAGCCTCCTTATATGAGGGATGGCCTCGACGGCCCGGGCCAGCCCGGCCAGGCGCTCATCGCTCAGGGCGAGGGGGTCGCCCCCGCTCAGGATCACCTCGTCGATGCTGGTGTCCGCCGCGATGTAGTCGAGGGCTTCGCGCCACTCGCCGCTGCGGGCGTTCTCCTCGGAGTAGGGGAAGTGGCGGCGGAAACAGTAGCGGCAGTGGACGCCGCAGGCGCCGGTGGTGATGAGCAGCACCCGGCCTCGGTATTTGTGCAGCAAGCCGCGGGCGGCGACGCTCGGCATGTCGCCCACCGGATCCTCTACGTAACCAGGGGTCTCCGCGAGTTCCTCGCCCAGGGGCAGCACCTGGCGCAGCAATGGATCGGCGGGATCGCCCTTCTGCATGCGCGCCAGGAAGGCGCGCGGCACCCGCAGGGGGAAGGTCTTGGCCGCGCGGCGCGCGGGCTCCAGCCAGCGGGGGTCCAGCTCCAGGAACGCCAGGAGTTCGCCCGGGTCGCGGACGGCTTCGGCCATGTCGGTCTGCCAGCGGGTGGTCATGGTTCAGGGCTGCCCGGAGGCGGGCGGTAGGGTATGATTACGCGCTTTTTCGGGCGCACCTATCGGATAAGGGGCCGCCCGGGCCCATTTTAACACTTGGCGGATATCTCCATGAGCAGCTACAGCACCAGCGAATTCAAGTCCGGTCTCAAGATCATGATGGACGGCGACCCCTACACCATCCTCGAGAACGAGTCCGTGAAGCCCGGCAAGGGCCAGGCCTTCAACCGGATCAAGATCCGCAACCTCAAGACCGGCAAGGTGCTGGACCGTAACCTGAAGTCCGGCGATACCGTGGAAGCCGCCGACATCGCCGAGCTGGACGTGCAGTACCTGTACAGCGACGGCCAGTTCTGGCACTTCATGAACCCTGAGAACTTCGAGCAGCTGGCCGCCGATGCCACCGCCATGGGCGATGCCAAGAACTGGCTGAAGGGCGAGGAGCTCTGCAAGATCATGCTTTGGGACGGCAAGCCGCTGGCGGTCACCGCGCCCATCTTCGCCATCCTCAAGGTCACCGAGACCGATCCGGGTGCCCGCGGTGACACCGTCACCGGCGGCAACAAGCCCGCCAAGCTCGAGACCGGCGCCACGGTGAAAGTGCCGCTGTTCATCAACGAAGGCGAGCTGATCAAGGTCGACACACGCTCCGCGGAATACGTGGCTCGCGCCAAATGAGCTATGTAGTCAGTCATGTCTGACTGGCAGCCCACAGCCTCACTAGCCAATCTCAAGCTGCGCGCAGAACTGCTGGCCAAGCTCCGGCAGTTCTTCGCCGCGCGCGGCATCCTGGAAGTGGACACGCCGGCACTGTCCCGGGCTGGCGCCACCGACCGTCACATCCATAGCTTCCGCATCGATGCGCCCCGGGCGCTCTACCTGCATACCTCGCCCGAGTTCCCCATGAAGCGCCTGCTGGCTTCCGGCTCCGGCGACATCTACCAGCTGTGCAAGGTGTTCCGCAGCGGTGAGGCGGGGCGGCACCATAACCCCGAGTTCACCATGCTGGAGTGGTACCGGGTCGGCTTCGACCATCACCAGTTGATGGCGGAGGTGGCGGTGCTGATCGGCGGCCTGATACCCGAACTGGACCCGCCGGAATACCTCACTTATAGAGAGGCTTTCCAGAAGCATGCGGGCTTCGATGTCACCCAGGCCAGCAGCAAGGAATGCATCGCAGCACTCACCCGTGACGGGCGCCAGGTACCGGCTGAGGACCAGTTGGACCATGACGGTTGGTTGGACATGGTAGCGGGGGACTTGGTCTATCCGGCATTGGGGAAGGGCCGCCTCACCTTTATATACAACTATCCGGCGAGCCAGGCGGCCTTGGCCCGGATATGGCCCGGCGAACCGCCGGTGGCGGAGCGTTTCGAGGCGTTCATCCATGGGGTGGAACTGGTGAACGGTTTCCACGAGCTGGCGGATGCGGCTGAGCAGCGTCGCCGTTTCGAGGCGGACAGAACTTACCGCCGGGAGCAAGGTCTCATGGACGTCCCCATGGACGAGCGGCTGCTGGCAGCCCTCGGACACGGCCTGCCGGATTGCGCCGGAGTCGCTTTGGGGTTCGATAGACTGGTCATGATCGCGGCGGGTGCCCGGTCTATAGATGAAGTCATCGCGTTCCCGGCGGATCGGGCATAGGACATATGAGGCATACCATGCGCATCGCTCTCCCGTTGCTGATCTCGTTGCTTGGCTTCACTGTCGGGGTACAGGCGGCTCCCACCCAGGCGCAGCAGGATGAGGCGGTCATCCGCCAGACGCTGGCGGCCTGGGTGGCGGCCTACAATAGCGGCGACTACGCCACCGCCGGCAAGGTGTGGGCACCTGACCTCATCGGTTGGCCCGCGAGCGGCCCGGATGACAGCTTCGCCCGCGAGGCTGAGGCGTTGAAGCACGCGCCCCAGGGCAAGTCGCCCACGACCCGCTACAAGCTGACCATCGAAGAAGTCATGGTGTCAGGCGACATGGCGGTGGTGCGGGACATCTGGACCGAGGTGCCGGAGCAGGGCCAATCCAAGCAGTTCCGCAGCTATGAAGTCTGGCGCCGTCAGTCGGATGGCGCCTGGAAGATCGCCCGCTGGATAGACGGACCCGAGACCACGCTCACCAAGTAGGAAGGACAGCAGATGTTCGAACTCAAGAAGACCCAGGCTTCCAGCAAGGCCGAGTTGTACTCAGACCTCCTGTCCCAGGCCAAGGGCCTGTTGCACGATGAGCATGACCGGGTCGCCAACGCCGCCAACTTCTCGGCGCTGCTCTATCACAGCCTGCCGGACGTGAACTGGGTGGGTTTCTACTTCATGCAGAAGGGCGAACTGCTGGTGGGGCCTTTCCAGGGCAAGCCCGCCTGCGTGCACATCGCTCTCGGCAACGGTGTCTGCGGCACCGCAGCCAAGACCCGTGAGACCCAGTTGGTGCCGGACGTGAACGCTTTCCCGGGCCATATCTTCTGTGACGGGGATTCGCTCTCGGAACTGGTGGTGCCGCTGGTGTCGAAGGGCGAGTTGATCGGCGTGCTGGACCTGGACAGCCCCAAGCTCGCGCGCTTCGATGCGGAAGATCAGGAAGGCCTCGAGGCCCTCGCGAAGGTCTTCTTGGACAGTCTCAACTAGAGGATCGTCGCCAGCTTGCGGCCCATGCGTACCGCCGAGGCGGCCTGGTAGCTCTCGTCCCAGCGGATGCGATCCTTGCCGAACAGCAGGATCACCGTGGAACCCATGTTGAAACGGCCTGCCTCGGCACCCTTGGCGAGCTTCACCTCATCCTTCTTATAGTCCCAGGCCCGCACCGCCGAACGCTGCGGCGGCGTCACTTCGCCGGCCCATACCGTCTCGATGCTGGCGACGTTCAGGGCCCCCACCATGACCAGCGCCAGCGGGCCCGCCGGCGTGTCGAACAGGCACACGACCCGCTCGTTGCGGGCGAACAGCCGCGGCACCGCACGGGTGGTGGCCGGGTTAACGCTGAAGAGACGCCCCGGCACGTGCAGCATGCGCGTGAGGCTCCCGTCCACGGGCATGTGGATGCGGTGGTAATCCTTCGGCGAGAGATAGAGCGTGGTGAAGCTGCCGCCCTCGAAGCTCGCCGCGGCTGTGGCATCACCGCCCAGGAGTTCCAGCGCGGTGAAGCCCTGACCCTTGGCCTGGAATATGCGGCCGCCCTCGATCGCGCCGATCTGGCTCACGGCGCCGTCTACGGGGCTCGCTACATCCTTCACGCCCGAAGCCAACGGCCGCGCACCGGTTCTCAGCGCGCGGGTGAAGAAGGCGTTGAAGGTCGGGTAGGCGGTGGTGTCCGGCTGCGCCGCCTCGCTCATATCCACGCCGAAGCGGCGCACGAAGTCACGGATCGCCCAATCCTTGAGCGTGGGGTTCGTGACGCGCGTGAGCCGGTGGGTGAGGCGCGAGATGGCGTGGTGCGGCAAGGGATACTGCAGCCAACCCTTGATGCGGTCCGAGACGGAAGCGCTCATCGTCAGCGCAGCGGCGGGTCGCGGCGCACGGGCGCCATGATGGCCAGTTCGGATTTGTCCGAGAAGGTGAGCATCAGCGTCACCATATCGCCCGCGAACAGGTTCTTCTTGGGCTGCATCAGCATCAGATGGAAGCCGCCTGGCTTGAAGTCGACGCTGCCATGGGCTGGGATGTCCACTGCCGGCACCGGTTCCATGCTCTCCATGCCGTCTTTCACGAAGCTGCGGTGCATCTCCACGCTGTCGAAGTCGGGGCTGCTCACGGCGGTGAGCTGCAGCGGCTTGGCCGTGAGGTTGGCGAGGCTCAAGTAGCCGCCCAGCACGGTCACGCCCGGCGCACCTTCGCGTATCCATATCTTCGAAGCCTGCACCGACGGTCCATCACCCCAGACGGCGGCGGGTAGCGCTGCAGCGAGCAGGATCAACAGGGCGAGGGTGCGGCGCATCAGGGCTGCTCTCCATAGTATTTGAGGATCTTGGTGTAATCGGCGGCCATGCGGGCCGGTTCCTGGGGCGGTGAGAACAAGGCCACTTCCTCCCCCTGCGGATCCACCAGCAGCACGAAGGTACTGTGGCTCACGCCGTAGTCGCCTTTCTGGTCTGCAGGCGAGTAGGTGAAGTCGACGCCCAGCGGGCCGGTGAGCACGCGTAGCGCTTCGACGCTGCCGGTGGCGCCGGTGAAGCTGGGGTTGAAGTAGAGGGTGTAGTTCTTGAGCAGCGTCAGGTCATCGCGCTTGGGGTCGATGGAGATGAAATAAACCTTGGGCCTCTTCTCGGCCGCCAGCTTGGCCAGATGCCCCTGCATGTGGTCCAGGTCGCTCAAGGTGGTGGGGCAGGCGTCAGGACAATGGGTGTAGCCGAAGTAGAGCAGGCTCCAGTGGCCGTCGAGGCTCGCCCGGGTGAAAGGTTTGCCCTCGGTGTCCGTGAGCGCGAAGTCCGGTAGCGGTTTCGCCTCGTGCAACAGCACCGCGGCGGTCTCGGGACGGGGCCCATGCCGCGGAGCGAAGACCCGGTGACCGGCATAGAGCCCGGCGGCGATCGCCAGGATGAACAAGCCGGCGTAGGGCAGCCACTTCTTGAATTTCATGGGCGGAATTATAACAGCAGCGCGTAGGTCTCCTTTATCATAGGCGTCTCCCGACCCGAGGTTTGAGCGCGATGGAACGTTTCGAGGACATCTCCGCACGCCTGGACACGCCCAAGGACTTCGTCCGCTGGGGTGCGAGCGCGTTCAACCGCGCCAAGCTGCACTTCGAGCACGGCACCTCCAACGCCGTGGACGAGGCCTTGAACCTGGTGCTGCACGGCCTCTCCCTCGGCCACGACATCCCGCCCTGGTTGCTGGACGGCCGGCTCACGGAGGCGGAGAAGCGCGCGGTCTATGATCTCTTGCGCCGCCGCGTGGAGGAGCGCAAGCCCTACGCCTACATCACCAACAAGGCGCGTTTCGCGGGGTTGGATTTCTACGTGGATGAGCGGGTGCTGGTGCCGCGCTCGCCCATCGCCGAGCTGATCGAGGCGGCTTTCGAGCCCTGGGTAGAGGCCGAACGCGTTACACGGGTACTGGACCTCTGCACCGGCAGCGGCTGCATCGCCATCGCTTGCGCCTACGCCTTCGGCGATGCGGCGGTGGACGCTACCGACCTCTCACAGGACGCCCTGGACGTGGCGCGCATGAACGTGGAAAGCCTGCACGTGGCGGACCGAGTACTGCTGCACAAAGCCGACGTCTTCAATGGCTTGCCAGAAGCGCCCTACGACATCATCGTGAGCAATCCGCCCTATGTGGACGCCGAGGACATGGCGACCCTGCCGGACGAGCACAAGCACGAGCCGAAACTCGGTCTCGCCGCCGGCAACGACGGTCTAGACATCGTGCGCCGCATCCTCGCGGATGCACCGCGCTACCTCGCGCAGGACGGTATCCTGGTGGTGGAAGTGGGCAACAGCCGCTGGGCGCTGGAGCAGGCTTACCCCGACCTGCCGTTCACCTGGCTCGAGTTCGAGCGTGGCCAGGCGGAAGTCTTCCTGCTGCGCGCGGACCAACTCGGCGCGGTCAAACCCCAGAAGAAGGCGGCGCGTGTCCGGTAACACCTTCGGGCATATCTTCAGCGTCACGACCTTCGGCGAGAGCCATGGTCCGGCGCTCGGTTGCATCGTGGATGGCTGCCCGCCGGGCCTCGCGCTCGCGGAGAGCGACATCCAGCCGGACGTGGACCGGCGCCGCACTGGCACCTCCCGCCACACCTCGCAACGCCACGAAGCCGACACGGTGAAGATCCTCTCGGGTGTGTTCGAGGGCATCACCACCGGCACGCCGATCGGCCTGCTGATAGAGAACACGGATGCAAGGTCTAAGGACTACGAATCCATCCAGGACAAGTTCCGTCCCGGCCATGCCGACTACGCCTATCTCATGAAGTACGGTCGCCGCGACCATCGCGGCGGCGGGCGCGCCTCGGCACGGGAGACGGTGATGCGCGTGGCAGCGGGCGCCATCGCGCGCAAATACCTGCGTGAGCGTTTCGGCGTGGAGGTACGCGGCTGGCTCGCGCAACTCGGCCCTCTCAGCCTCGATGTGAAGGACCTCGCGGCCGTGGACGGCAATCCGTTCTTCTGCGCCGATCCCGCGCGCGTAGCGGAACTGGAGAGCTATGTGGATGCGCTGCGCAAGTCCGGTGATTCCATCGGCGCGCGCGTCACCGTGTCCGCCACCGGCGTGCCGCCGGGTTGGGGCGAGCCGGTGTTCGACAAGCTCGATGCCGACCTCGCCCGCGCCATGATGGGCATCAACGCCGTGAAAGGCGTGGAGATCGGTTCCGGTTTCGGCGTCGTCACACAGAAGGGCAGCGAGCACCGGGACGCCCTATCGCCGCGAGGCTTCTTAAGCAACCATGCGGGCGGCATCCTCGGCGGCATCTCCACCGGCCAGGAGATCCTGGTGAGTCTCGCCATCAAGCCTGCTTCCAGCATCCGCCTGAGCGGCGACACGGTGGACGTGCAGGGCCACGCCACGGAAGTGAGCGTCACCGGGCGCCATGACCCGGTGGTAGGCATCCGCGCCGTGCCCATCGCCGAGGCGATGCTGGCCTTGACACTCATGGACCATGCCTTGCGGCACCGGGCCCAGAACGCGGACGTGGTGCCGCCCCTCAAGCCCATACCGCCTTCCGCCGCGCGCTGAGCGCACGGCTCAACATATAGATATGGAGTCCGCGTGAAGACCTTCGATGTTGCGGTGGTGGGAGCGACGGGTGCCGTGGGCACCGCTCTGCTCGAGATCCTGGCGGAGCGCAAGTTCCCGGTGGGCAAGCTGTATGCGCTGGCGAGCGAACGCTCAGCCGGCAGCCGCGTGGAGTTCGCAGGCCGTGACGTGGTGGTGCAGGACCTCGCCGGGTTCGACTTTGCCCAGGCGCAGATCGGCCTCTTCTCCGCCGGCGCCAAGGTCTCGGAGCAGTACGCGCCCAAGGCCGCGGCGGCCGGCTGCGTGGTCATCGACAACACCTCCCGTTTCCGCAACGAGGCGGACGTGCCACTGGTGGTGACGGAGGTGAACCCGCAGGCACTGGCCGGCTACAAGGCCCGTGGCATCATCGCCAACCCCAACTGCAGCACCATGCAGATGGTGGTGGCCCTGAAACCCATCCACGATGCCGCCGTCATCGAGCGCATCAACGTCGCCACCTATCAGGCCGTGTCCGGTGCCGGCCGCCAGGCCATCGAGAGCCTGGCGCGGGAGACGGCACTCCTGCTCAACGGCAAGCCCCTTGAGAAAGGCGGCAAGTTCCCCAAGCAGATCGCCTTCAACGTGCTGCCCCAGGTGGACGAGTTCCAGGACAACGGCTACACCCGGGAAGAGATGAAGATGGTATGGGAGACCCAGAAGATCCTGGACCCGGCCATCCAGGTGAACGCCACCTGCGTCCGGGTGCCGGTCTTCTATGGCCATTCCGAGGCCATCCATATAGAGACCCGTAACAAGATCGGGGCAGGGGAGGTCCGTGCCTTGTTGGCCAAGGCCCCAGGGGTTGTGGTCCTGGACGAGCGGAAGCCCGGGGGGTACCCCACGCCGGTGACCGAGGCCTCCGGCCGGGACCCGGTCTATGTGGGCCGTATCCGGGAGGATCTCAGCCACCCCCGGGGGGTGGACCTCTGGGTGGTGTCTGACAACATCCGGAAGGGGGCCGCCCTGAACAGCATCCAGATAGCCGAGTTATTGGTGAAAACCTATTTATAAGCTATAGTTAGCCCATCATTGTAAAGAGTGTTCTGAGCTTTTCAGGGTCCTAAACCCGGCCCCCGAGCCCTTGGGGGACGGGAGGGTTGGGGGAGAAGAAAGTAATGAGCAAGAAGTTGAAGGTTCTTCTGGCCTTGGTGTCAGCGGCGCTGCCTATGGCGGCGAACGCGCTCGGCTTGGGAGAGATCAAACTCAACTCCGCCCTCAACGACAAGTTCAACGCGGACATCCCGGTGATCGGCGCCACCAGCGACGAACTGGACAGTCTCGACGTGAAACTCGCGGGCTTGAGCCAGTTCAGCCAGGCTGGTCTCGACCGTCCTGAAGTGCTCAGCCAGCTGCAGTTCCTGGTTGTGCGCAATCCCGACGGCACTTCCTACGTGCACATCACCAGCAACCAGGCGGTGCGTGAACCGTTCCTGGATTTCCTGCTGGATGCGAACTGGAACAACGGCGAGCTGATCCGCGAATACACGGTGCTGCTCAACCCGCCGGCCTTCCAGACCGCGAACGCCGCTTCCGCTCCCGCGCAGCAGGCCGCCCAGCCCGCCGCACCGGCGCCCGTCGCCGCGGCTCCAGTCCCCGTGCCGGTCCCCGCTCCCGCGATGCAGCCTTCCAGCGCGTCTGCTGAAGTCGTCGCACCCGCCGAGCAGGCTCCCGCACAGCAGCAGGCGCCGGCGGAAGTCGCCGCGGCGCCGCAACAGCAACCCGCTCCTGCAGAGGCGACACCCGAGCCCACGGCTTCGCCGCCGCCGGCTCCCGCGCCCTCCGTCGAGCAGGCGCCCGCACAACGGGCGCTTGGCACGAATTACGGACCGATTCACCGCGGCGACACGCTCTCCAGCATCGCCAGGTCGGTGCGTCCGGAAGGCGTGACGCTGAACCAGATGATGATCGCCATCTACCAGGCGAACCCCGAAGTGTTCATGCGCAGCAATATCAACCGCATGAAGTCGGGCTACATCCTGCGCATGCCCACCGCCTCCGACGCGCAGGCCGTGAGCGTGACCGACGCCAACAACGAAGTGCGCGCGCAGATGCAGGCCTGGCGCGAGAACCGCGCCGTCGAGGCCGCGCCCAACGCCGCCACCGCCGCATCCACGTCGCCGGCCCTGCAGCTCGTGGCGCCGGGTTCCGCCGCCGAGAGCAGCGCCCAGGTCCCGGGTGCCGCCACCGAAGGCAGCGGCGAGACGCCCGTGAAGCCGTCCAAGTCCGCCGGCAAGAACGGCAAGAGCACGGCGGTCGCGCCGGCTCCCGCGCCTGCGCCCGCCAACCAGGCGCCGCTCGCGGTCAACAGCAATTCCCTGGCCAATGTGCAGCAGCAGGCCGCGCAGCAGAACGCCGCGCCGAGCCTCGCGCCGCCGCCCGCCACCAACATCCCGCTGCCCAAGCCCATCGTGCCCGCGCCGGCGAAGTCCGCGTCGCAGCCCGCCCAGGAATCCGGCGGCGGCATCATGGACATGATCTTCAACGTCTACGTGTTGGGGGCGCTGATAGCCCTCGCCATCATCGTGCTGGTGGTGGTGATGGTGAAGAAGCGCAAGGCTTCTGCCTCCGGCGCCAGCTCCAGCCCGAGCCGCATCAAGGCCGACTGGATGAAGCAGGAGCAGGTGGGCGGTGACGCCACCGAAGCCGCGTCCTCCACCACGCGCACACGCAACAAGGCCAAGAAGACTTCGTCCTCCGAGTCGCAGGACCGCACCGTGCTCGCGGAGCCGCCTACCGAGATCGCAGGCGACAGCGACAAGACCATGCTCATGGCCTCGCCGCCTCCGGCGCCCATGGGCGACACCATGGTGGGCAACGCACCGGCGGGCGGTTCGCAGCTCGACGTGTCTGACCCCATGGCGGAAGCAGATTTCCACATGGCCTACGGTCTCTACGACCAGGCCGCGGACGTGCTGCGCAAGACCTTGCGCCAGAACCCCGACTCGCGCCCGGTGCAGATCAAGCTGCTGGAAGTGTTCTTCACCGCCGGTGACAAGGCCAACTTCGTCAACGAAGCGAAGAAGCTGCGTCAGTCCATGGGCGGCGGCACGGACAAGGATTGGGAGAGCGTCGCGATCATGGGCCGCCAGGTGGCCCCGGATGAACCGCTGTTCAGCGCCTCCGGCGCCTCGGCGGGCGGCGGCGCGGTGGACATCGCCCTCGACGGCGGCGGCACCGACACCGTGGTGAGCGACCTCGACGCTCTGGGCGGCGCCTTCACCAGCGCCGGTGCGGATCCCATCCCCGAAGCCCCGGCACCGGCTCCCGCGCCGGCGGACGACAACCTCATGGACTTCTCCCTGCCGGACATCGAGCCCGCTGCGGCTCCGGCCCCGGCGGAGGAAGCTCCGGCGCCTGCCCCGGCCGCAGAAGGCGGCATGGAGTTCGACCTGGGCGACCTCAACTTCGAGCCGACCCCTGCCAAGCAGGGCGGCGTGGAGAAGGCCGCGCCCTCGCTCGGCACCGACGAGCCTACCGTGGCCACCGATTTCGGCACCGATTCCCAGGTGGAGTTCGACAAGGCCCTGAACGATCTGGCCTCGTTCGTGAACACCAACGTCCCGGCCCAGCCGGAGTCGCCTGCCGAGGAAGACGACAAGACCCTCGCCATCCGCCCGCCCAAGCCCCCGGCTCCCGCGGACGACCTCAGCATGGATCTCGGCAGCGCCGCCGCCGAGGAACCTGCGGCCGGTGGCAGCAGCATGAGCGAGATCGGCACCAAGCTGGATCTGGCTCGTGCCTACATCGACATGGGCGATCCCGATGGCGCCAAGAGCATCCTCGAAGAGGTGATCGCCGAGGGCAACGCGCAGCAGAAACAGGAAGCGCAGGAACTGATCAAACACGTCTCCTGACGCCGATCCCGCCCGGCGCGACCGGGCTGTCCAGACCATGCCGCCGCATCCGCGAGGATGCGGCGGAATCATTTCGGGGCCCGCATGACGCGTCTCGCACTCGGCATCGAATACGACGGCTCCGCCTTCATGGGCTGGCAGAGCCAGCCTCACCCCGGACGCACCGTGCAGGCAGCGGTGGAGGAGGCGCTCGCCAAGGTGGCGGACCACCCGGTCGCGGTCACCTGCGCGGGCCGCACCGACGCCGGCGTGCACGCCACGGGCCAGGTTATCCACTTCGACACGGAAGCCCGACGTGAACTGCGCGGCTGGCTGCTCGGCACCAACTCCAACCTGCCGCCGGACGTGGCGGCGGGCTGGGTGAAGGAAGTGCCGGAGACCTTCAACGCGCGCTTCAAGGCCACCGCGCGCCAGTATCGCTACGTGATCCTGAACCGCGACACGCGCCCGGCCCTGGGGCGCGACGAACTCACCTGGACCCACCGGCCGCTGGAGGTAGCGCACATGCAGGCGTCCGCACGCCACCTCATAGGCAAGCATGACTTCTCCGCATTCCGTTCCGTCGACTGCCAGGCCAAGCAGCCGGTGCGCAACCTCACGCGCCTCGACGTGCGCCGCGAGGGCGAACGCATCGTCATCGACGCCCTGGCGGACGGGTTCCTCCATCACATGGTGCGGAACATCGCCGGAGTCCTGATCGCCGTGGGCGAGGGCAAACGGGCGCCGGATTGGGCGCGCGAGGTGCTGGAAGGCCGCGACCGCGGCCTCGGCGGCGTGACCGCTCCGCCCAACGGTCTCAGCCTCGTGGCGGTGCGATATCCCCCCGAGTATGGAATACCGGTGCCGGTCGGGGCGTTGTTTTCTGATAACCTCTCGAATCCCTAGTCTAGGAGCGATGCGGTGCGGGTCAGGGTAAAAGTCTGCGGCATGACACGGGTGGAGGACACCGTCGCGGCGGCGCGCCTCGGCGTGGATGCCGTCGGCCTCGTGTTCTATCCCAAGAGCCCGCGGCACGTGAGCGTGGAGCAGGCGCGCACCCTGGTGGCGAGCCTTCCGGCCTTCGTCACCGTGACCGCCCTGTTCCTGGATCCCAGCGCTGAGCAGGTGCAGCAGGTGCTGGACGGCGTGCGTGTCGAGTTGCTCCAGTTCCACGGCGGCGAGCCCGCGGAATTCTGCCGGGGTTTCAACCGGCCTTATATAAAGGCGGTGCCCATGGGCAGCCAGGCTGACGTGGCCGAATACACCCGCCGCCATGCAGGCGCTGCGGCCCTCTTGCTTGACAGCCATGCCGCCGGACAGAGCGGCGGCACCGGTGTGAGTTTCGACTGGGCCTCGCTCCCCAAGGTGGACGGTCCGCCGCTGATCCTGGCGGGCGGTTTGAATCCCGGCAACGTCGCCACCGCCATCCGCATCGTGCGGCCCTATGGCGTGGACGTCTCCAGCGGCGTCGAGTCCGCGCCCGGCATCAAGGACGAGGGCAAGATGACCGCCTTCGTGCACGAGGTGAACGATGCCGCAGGCGCTTAAGCAGGGGACCACCCTCAAGGAATCGCTGCGCCGGCTGCCGGACGCGGGCGGGCACTTCGGCATCTACGGCGGCCGCTTCGTCGCCGAGACCCTCATGGGTCCGGTGGAGGAACTGCGTGCGGCCTACCAGAAGTACAGCCGCGATGCGGAGTTCCAGGCGGAACTGAAGGCCCATCTCAAGGATTTCGTGGGACGGCCTTCGCCGCTGTACTTCGCCGAGCGCCTCACTGAGAGCGCCGGCGGCGCGCGCATCTGGCTGAAGCGCGAGGACCTGAACCACACCGGTGCCCACAAGATCAACAATGCCCTGGGTCAGGCCATGCTGGCGAAGCGCATGGGCAAGAAGCGGCTCATCGCCGAGACCGGTGCCGGCCAGCATGGCGTGGCGACCGCCACCGTGGCGGCGCGCTTCGGCTTCGAGTGCGTGGTCTACATGGGCGCCGATGACATCAAGCGCCAGGCCATCAACGTCTACCGCATGAAGCTCCTGGGCGCGACCGTGATACCGGTCACTGCCGGCTCCCGTACGCTCAAGGACGCGCTCAATGAAGCCATGCGCGACTGGGTCGGCAACGTGGACGGCACCTATTACGTGATCGGCACCGTGGCCGGCCCTCACCCTTATCCCATGATGGTGCGGGACTTCCAGGCCTGCATCGGCGAAGAGGCGCGCCAGCAGATCCTTGCCGCCGAAGGCAAGCTGCCGGAAGCACTGGTGGCCTCCGTCGGCGGCGGTTCCAATGCCATCGGCCTCTTCCATGCCTTTCTCGATGACGCCTGCGCCATCTATGGTGTGGAGGCGGGCGGCGACGGGCTCGCAACCGGCAGACACGCCGCTTCCCTCACCGGTGGGCGCCCGGGTGTGCTGCACGGCAACCGCACGTATGTGCTGGAAGACGCCGCCGGCCAGATAACCGAGACCCATTCCGTCTCCGCCGGACTCGATTATCCGGGCGTCGGGCCCGAGCATGCCTGGCTCAAGGACATCGGCAGGGTGAAGTACGAGGTGATCACCGACCTGGAAGCCCTGGCTGCTTTCCACACTCTCACCCTCAGCGAAGGCATCATGCCGGCGCTCGAATCCAGCCACGCCATCGCTTGGGCGATGAAGTTGGCACCGCGCATGGGCAGGCAGGAATCCATCCTTGTCAACCTGTCGGGCCGCGGCGACAAGGACATCCACACAGTGGCGGAGCGGGATGGGATCAAGCTATGAGTCGCCTCTCCACGCGGTTCGCCGAACTGAAGACCGAACGTCGCACCGCGCTCGTGCCCTACATCGCAGCCGGCGACCCGGGTCGAGAGTCCACCGTGCCGCTGATGCATGCCCTGGTGAAGGCTGGCGCCGATGCGCTGGAACTCGGCGTGCCGTTCTCGGATCCGAGCGCAGACGGCCCGGTGATCCAGGCAGCCCATGAACGGGCACTCAAGAATGGCGTGACCTTGAAAGACGTGCTCGCCATGGCGCGGGAGTTCCGCGCCCAGGATCGGGATACGCCGGTGATCCTCATGGGTTACCTCAATCCGGTGGAGGCGATGGGCGCTGAGGCCTTCGCTGCCGCCGCAGCGGCCGCCGGAGTGGACGGGGTGCTGACAGTGGACATGCCGCCTGAGGAAGCGGAGCCCCTGGCGGGGCTGTTGCGCGCCAAAGGCCTCGACCCCATCTTCCTGCTGGCGCCCACCACCGATATGGCGCGTGCCCGGCGCATCACGGAAACCGCCTCCGGCTTCGTCTATTATGTGTCCCTGAAGGGTGTCACCGGCGCGGCCAGCCTGGACCTGGATGCGGTCCGTGAGCGGCTCGGCAAGTTGCGCGGCCTGACTCCGCTGCCGGTGGGCGTGGGCTTCGGGGTGCGCGATGCGGCCACCGCGGCGGCACTGGCCGGTGCGGCGGATGCGGTGATAGTCGGCAGCGCGGTGGTGAGCCGCATCGCCGAGCACAAGGGCGATGCCGCGCGCATGACCGCCGAAGTGCAGGGTTTCGTCGCCGGGTTGCGTCAGGCCATGGACGCCGCCCGCGCCAACAACTGAGGTCCGCATGAACTGGTTCAAGAAACTCGTCCCCTCCCGCATCAACACCGAAGGCCGCGCCAGCCGGCGCAGCGTGCCCGAGGGCCTGTGGACCAAATGCGACGAATGCAACTCGGTGCTGTACCGCGCCGAAGTGGAGCGCAACCTCTACGTCTGCCCCAAGTGCAACCACCACATGCGTCTCGGCGCGCGCCAGCGCCTGGAGTTCTTCCTGGATGCAGGCTCCGGCGCCGAGATCGGCGCCAACATCGAGCCGGTGGACGTGCTCAAGTTCAAGGACAGCAAGAAGTACAAGGACCGCATCACCGCAGCCCAGAAGGCCACCGGCGAGAAGGACGCGCTCGTCGCCATGAAGGGCCGGCTGAAGGGCATGCGCATCGTGGCCTGCGCCTTCGAGTTCAAGTACATGGGCGGTTCCATGGGTTCCGTGGTGGGCGAGCGCTTCGTGCGCGCCGCCGACGCGGCCCTGGAGGAGGGTGCTCCCTTGGTGTGCTTCTCCGCCAGCGGCGGGGCGCGAATGCAGGAGGCGCTGATCTCCCTGATGCAGATGGCCAAGACCAGCGCGGCCCTGGCGAAGCTCGCCAAGGCCGGCGTGCCCTTCATCTCGGTCATGACCGATCCCACCACCGGCGGCGTGTCCGCGAGCCTCGCCATGCTGGGCGACGTGAATGTGGCGGAGCCCAAGGCCCTCATCGGCTTCGCCGGCCAGCGTGTCATCGAGCAGACCGTGCGCGAGACCCTGCCGGAGGGCTTCCAGCGCAGCGAGTTCCTGGTGGAGCACGGCGCCATCGACCTCATCGTGGATCGCCGCGAGATGCGCGACAAGCTCGCCGGCATCCTGGCGACCCTCACGCGCCAACCGGCCCCCCAAGAGGCCGAGAACGCGTAACACGCGCATCGCGCGCTGACCCATGCGCTTCAAGACCCTTCCTGAATGGCTGGCCTGGCAGGAGCAGCTGCACCCGAACGTCATCGATCTCGGGTTGCATCGTGTCCAGCATGTCCTGAAGGCGCTCCATCTCGACGCGCCTGAGTATCCGATCCTCACGGTGGGCGGAACCAACGGCAAGGGTTCCTGCGTCAGTTTCGCGGAAGCCATGCTGAGGGCCGCCGGTCATAGAGTCGGCGCCTACGTCTCGCCCCATATCCTGCGCTACAACGAGCGGGTGAGGGTGGATGGGGTCGACGCCTCCGACGAGGAGTTCTGCGAAGCCTTCGCCCGCATCGACTCGGCGCGGGGCGACCTTGCAGTCACCTACTTCGAGTTCGGCACCCTCGCTGCGATAGACATCTTCGCCCGCCGTGGCGTCAGTGCTGCGGTGCTGGAGGTGGGTCTGGGCGGGCGGCTGGATGCCGTCAACGCCCTGGATGCGGATTCCGCGTTGGTGGCTTCCGTCGGCCTCGACCACCAGGATTGGCTGGGTCCGGACCGGGAGAGCATCGGCCGGGAGAAGGCGGGCATCTATCGCGCGGGCCGGCCCGCCCTCTGCGGCGACCGCGAGCCGCCCGCATCGTTGCTGGAGCATGCCATGACCCTCGGTGCCAGGCTGCAAGTGCTGGGCCGCGACTTCGACTGCCGCATCGAAGGCGACATCTGGGACTGGCGCGGGCAGGAGGGCGAGATTCGCAGCCTGCCGTCGCCTTCCTTGCCCGGGCGCATCCAATACGACAACGCCGCCACGGTGATCGCGGCCTTGCAGGCGGCGCCTCGCCTCCAGGTGCCGGAAGCGGCCATCCGCGAAGGACTCATCCAGGCGCGCATCGCGGCGCGGTTCCAGCGCATACCGGGACCGGTGGAGCGGGTGTTCGATGTCTCCCATAACCCGGATGCTGCACGGGTGCTGGCGGCGAACCTCATGGCCCATCCCGCCGGCGGCCGCACCTACGGCGTCATGGGCATGTTCCGGGACAAGGCGGTGGAGGAGGTGGCCCAGGCGCTTGCGGGCCGCTTCGACCGCTGGTACCTGGGCGGCCTCGAAGGTCCGCGTGGCCAGAGCGCCGCGGCGCTGGCGGCACGCGTGCGGAGCGCGCTGCCGCAGGTGGAGCTGCTGGAGCATGCTTCGGTGCCGCAGGCCCATGCCGCCGCGTTCGCGGCGGCACAACCCGGCGACCGCGTGGTGGTGTTCGGCTCCTTCCAGACGGTCGCGCAGATACTTAAAGACATCTAGAAAGACGCTATACTCCCGTGCGCGCGGCGGTCCCGCCGCTACCGACCGGGAGATCGGCATGGAGATCGGACTGAAAGAGCGCCTCATCGGCGCCGGTGTGCTGGTGGTGTTGGGCGTCATCATCATCCCCTTCTTCCTCAAGGGTTCCCCCGCGCCGGATTCCAGCGTGAGCCAGCCGCTCACCCTGCCGCCCTCCGATTCCACGGCACCCCAGCAGCAGTACAGCCTGCCCTTGGCAGGCGGCACCGCCGCCGGTCCCGCCACGGCGCTGATGCCTGCCGCCACCGCGCCGGCCCCTGCCGCCGCCACGGTCCCGGTCGCGCCTGTGCATGCCATATCCCGCCCGGCTCAGCCGGCGGCCAAACCGGCCGCCAAGCCTGCGGCGGCTCCCGCGACACAGTCCGGCGGGAAATGGACGGTGCAGGCCGGCAGTTACGGCAGCCAGGCCAACGCCGACAAGGTGGTGAAGACCTTGAAGGCCCACGGCATCAAGGCCAGCGTCAGCCACTTCAGCAAGGCCGGGCACACCTATTACCGCGTGCGCGTCGGGCCTTATGCGGAACGTCCGGATGCCGACAAGGCTGCAGCGGCGGTCTCCAAGGCTCTGGGCGCCAAGGCCAGCGTGGTGCCGAACGACTGATGGGCGTCACCGCGCATGGCATCGCAGCCTTCCGCGGTCCCGAAGCACTGTCAGGGCACGAGCTTGACGCCTCTGGTAAAATAGGCATCCGAACGGTTACTGCGGCACGCCGCACGGATCGTCCATGACTCCGGCCGACTATGCCATCCTGGCCATCATCCTGGTCTCGGCCGTCCTCGGTCTCGTGCGCGGGTTCCTCCGCGAAGTGGCCTCGCTGCTCTTGTGGATGCTGGGTTTCTGGCTGGCGGTGCGCTACGCACCGGTGGTCAGTTCGGCACTGACTTTCGTGAAGGACCCCGCGGACCGGCTGGTGGCCGGCTACGGCGTGATCCTGGTGGGCGTGCTCATCGTCAGCACCCTCGTCGGCATGCTGCTCAAGAAGCTGGTCGAGAGTTCCGGCTCCAGCGCCGGGGACCGTTCCCTCGGCACCTTGTTCGGCGCGGTGCGCGGCGTGGTGGTGGTCACGGCGCTGATCCTGCTCGGCAGCGTGGCGCTCTCGCCCCAGCCGCCCTGGTGGCGCGAGTCGAAGCTCATACCCTATGCGACGCCGTTGCTGAACGTGGCGCGGCGTGTGGCGCCGGTGCCGGATTTCCATCCGCTGCAACCGGCTCCGGTCCAAGAAGTGGATAAGGTCAGTCTCTAACCTCCCGAGGCGGTCACACATGTGCGGCATCGTCGGAATCGTCGGCAAGGGTGATGTGAACCAGCTGCTCTATGACGCGCTGCTGGTGCTGCAGCACCGCGGCCAGGACGCCGCCGGCGCCATGACCAGCGAAGCGGGGCAGTTGCACCTGCGCAAGAGCAACGGCCTGGTGCGCGACGTGTTCCACGAGCGCCACATGCTCCAGCTCAAGGGCGGCATGGGCATCGCCCACACCCGCTACCCGACCGCCGGCAGCCCGCACGCCTCTGAGTCGCAGCCGTTCTACACCAACTCGCCCTACGGCATCGGCCTCGCCCACAACGGCAACCTCACCAACGCGCGCGCCCTCAGGGAGCTCTTGCTGAAGGAGGACCTGCGCCACCTCAACACCGGTTCCGATTCCGAGGTGCTGCTCAACGTGTTCGCCCACGAGCTGCAGCGTGTCGGTGGCGTCGAGCCGGACGAGCGCGCCATCTTCAAGGCGGTGAGCGCGGTGCACAAACGCTGCCGCGGCGCCTATGCGGTCACCGTGCTGGTGGCGGGCTACGGTGTGGTCGGCTTCCGCGACCCCTACGGCATCCGCCCGCTGGTCTACGGCAAGCGCGAGACCGAGGCGGGCACCGAGTACATGCTGGCTTCCGAGAGCGTGGCCCTGGACGTGTGCGGGTTCCAGCTGGTGCGTGACGTGGCGCCCGGCGAGGCCATAGTCATCGACAAGGACGGCAAGCTCTATAGCCACCAGTGCGCCGAGAAGCCGGTGTATTCGCCCTGCCTGTTCGAATACGTCTATTTCGCGCGCCCGGACTCCACCATGGACGACGTCTCGGTGCACAAGGCGCGCATGCGCATGGGCGAGAAGCTGGCGGAGAAGATCCAGCGGGAATGGCCGGACCACGACATCGACGTGGTCATCCCCATCCCCGACACCAGCCGCACCAGCGCGCTGCAGCTCGCCAATGTGCTCGGCGTGAAGTACCGCGAGGGCTTCATCAAGAACCGCTACATCGGCCGCACCTTCATCATGCCGGGCCAGAAGCTGCGCAGCCAGTCTGTGCGCCAGAAGCTCAACCCCATCGACCTCGAGTTCCACGGCAAGAACGTGCTGCTGGTGGACGACTCCATCGTGCGCGGCACCACATCCCGCCAGATCATCCAGATGGCCCGGGACGTGGGCGCCAACAAGGTGTATTTCGCCTCGGCGGCCCCGCCGGTCAAGTACGCGAACGTCTACGGCATCGACATGCCCACAGCCAAGGAACTCATCGCCCACGACAAGAGCGAGGCGGAGGTGGCGGAGTTCATCGGCGCCGACAAGCTCATCTTCCAGGACCTGAGCGATCTCGTGGATGCGGTGCGCCGCGGTAACCCGCGCATCCAGCGTTTCGAGACCTCGGTGTTCAATGGCGAGTATGTCACCGGCGACGTGACCCAGGATTACCTGGACTCGCTGGACAAGGAACGCTCCGACGAGGCCAAGCAGAAACGCGGCAAGGGCGAGCGCATCGTCAACATCTCCTGACGGACGCGCGTCCCATGCGCGAGCCGGTCGCCAGCCCCCGAGGGATGCTCCTGGATCTGTACCGGCAGGCGCTGGCTGCCGTGCATGGGCGAGCCTGCGTGCGCGCCTGGCTCAAGCGCCATCCCATGCCCGGGCCGTTCCATCTGGTGGCGCTGGGCAAGGCTGCGGATGCCATGGCCGCGGGCGTCCTGGATGCGGCGGGAGAGTCGCTCCAGTCCGGTCTGCTGGTGACGCGCCACGGCTATCTGGAAGAAGCGGTCTACCGCGATCCGCGCATCGTGGCCCTGGAAGCAGGGCATCCCTTGCCCGATGAGCAGAGCCTCGCCGCCGGCAATGCCCTGCAGCTCTTCCTGGAGAGGGCGCCGCCGGATGCGACTTTCCTGTTCCTCATCTCCGGCGGCACTTCCAGTCTGGTGGAAGCGCCGGTTTCTGGCGTCACCCTCGCTGATCTGAGGCAACTGAACCTCTGGCTCATCGGTGGCGGGTTACCCATCGGCGCCATGAACCGGATACGCGCCGCGCTCTCCCGCATCAAGGGCGGACGCCTGGCGGCACGGTTGGATGGGCGGCAGGCTACCGTACTGTTCATGTCCGACGTGCCGGGGGATGTCATGTCTGACATCGGCTCGGGTCTCTTGCTGCCATCCGCGCCCGATCCCCTGCCTGAGATCCCGGCGCGCTTCGCGGCGCTGCCCTGGCAGACAGATGCAGTGCCTGCGAGGCCGGGCCTGGAGGCGCACATCGTCGCGTCCAACCGGCAAGCGCGGGCTGCCGTGGTGGCGGCAGCCCATGCCATGGGACAGGCCGCTTGGAATCACGGCGTGTTCCCGGCGACGGATGCAGCCATCTGCGGCGAGGTTATCGCCAAGACCCTGCACGCGGCGGAGCCGGGTGTGCACGTCTGGGGCGGGGAGACCACGGTGAAGCTGCCTGAGCATCCGGGGCAGGGCGGGCGCAACCAGCATCTGGCGCTGGCGGCAGCGCGCAGCCTGACCGGCTGGCCGGACATATCCCTCCTCAGCGCCGGGACCGACGGCAGCGACGGTGCCACCGACGATGCGGGTGCGCTGGTGGATGGCTCGAGTTTGGAGCGGGGGAGGGATGCGGGTTACGATGCAGACGGCTGCCTTGAGCGCGCCGCGGCGGCGGAGTTCCTGGAAGGCAGCGGAGACCTGCTGCACACCGGCCCCACCGGCAGCAACGTCATGGATCTCGTGATCGGCTACAAACCCTGAAGAAGATCGAGGAGTCCGCGATGACCGACCATTTCCATCTTGCCGTGCCGGTGCAACCCACCGACCATGTGCGCGGACCCCACACGGCGCCCGTCGCGGTGGTGGAGTACGGCGATTTCGAATGCCCTGATTGCCGCCGTGTGTATCCCGCCACCCAGATGATCGTGCAGCACTTCGGCAACCGCATCGCCTTCGTCTACCGGCATTTCCCGCTGACGGAAGTGCACCCGCATGCCGAGCTGGCGGCGGAGGTATCCGAGATCGCGGGGGCCCAGGGAAAATTCTGGGAGATGCATGCCAAGCTCTTCGAGCATCCGGGCCAGCTGGATGAGAAGCACCTGCACCGCTTCGCCGGCGAGATCGGCCTGGACATGGTCCGCTATAAGGCCGAGCTGGACGACCACATCTACCTGCAACGGGTGCAGGAGCACGTGGCTGGCGGCAAGCGCAGCGGCGTGCGCGGCACCCCGACCTTCTATCTCAACGGCGCCATGGTGGACGCCTCGGCGGGGATGGATACCGTGTTCAAACACATCCACGCGGCGGTGGACCGCCGCTGATCCAAGGAGGATCCCATGCAAGCACTCTATACCGCTGTAGCCACCGCCAAGGGCGGCCGCGAAGGCCATGCCCGTTCCTCTGACGGCATCCTCGATGTCGACCTGCGTATCCCGAAGTCCATGGGCGGCCCGGGTGGCGCCGGCACCAACCCAGAGCAGCTCTTCGCCGCGGGCTATGCAGCCTGCTTCGAGAGTGCGCTCGCGCTGGTGGCGCGGCGCAGCAAGGTGACTCTCAAGGACGTGAGCCTCACCGCGCACGTCACGCTGAACAAGACTGGCGAGAGCCAGTTCGACCTCTCGGTGGAGCTGCACGGCGTGCTGCCAGGAGTGGACAAGGCTGAGGCGCAGAAGCTCCTGGAGGAAGCCCATCAGGTGTGCCCTTATTCCCGGGCCACCCGCGGCAACATCGAAGTGAAGCTGGTGGTGGACTGAAGATCATGGCTGCCTTGCCTGCTACCGTGCACGAGCTGCTGGGCTGCCCCACGCCCCAACCCTGGGTGGCAGCGGCGCGGGCCCAGCAGGCCCTGCTGTTGATCGATCACGCCAACTGCGAGAAGAAGGCGGCGGCGACGGCCCTCAACCTCATGTTCCGCTACGGCGAACGCCTGCCGGAGCTGCAGGAGTCCCTGTCGAAGCTCGCGCGGGAGGAGCTGCGGCATTTCGAGCAGGTGACGAGCATCATGCGCGCCCGTGGCATCGCCTATCAGCCCCTCACCGCGGCGCGCTACGCGGAAGGGCTGCGCAAGCAGCTGCGCAAGAGTGAACCGCAGCGGCTCACGGACCTGCTGGTGATCGGCGCTTTCATCGAGGCCCGTTCCTGCGAGCGCTTCGAGGCCTTGCTGCCGGTGTTGGATGAGGAGCTGGCGGGTTTCTATCGCGGTCTGCATGCGGCGGAGGCGCGGCATTTCCGGCTGTATCTCGGTCTCGCCGAGAAGTACGGTGCGGGGGACGTGGCGGAGCGGATCGAAATCTTCAGACCGGTGGAAGCGGAGTTGATAGGCTCGGTGGACTCAGAGTTCAGGTTTCACAGTGGAGTTCCTGCAGCCGCCTAGTCGGCTTTCCCCTCGGATACGCGTACGTCCGAGAGCATCCCGCCATCTTTATCCCAACTGAGCTTGCTGGACTGGTCGTACCAGTCCCCCAGCACGACGCGCTCCATAGCCCTGCCGTCTGCCGATTTGAATCGGTGGACCGCTGGCCGGTGTGTGTGGCCGTGGATGAGGCGGGTGACGCCGTGCTTCGTCATGGCGGCTTCCACTGCCTTCTGGTTCACATCCATGATGTATTCGGCCTTCGCGGCGGTATGGGCCTTGCTCTGGGCGCGGGCGGCGGCGGCGATGGCCCGCCGCTCGGCGATGGACTTGGCCAGGTATTCCTTCTGCCAGGCCGGGTCACGCAGCATGCGCCGCACCATCTGGTATTCAGCATCGTCGGTGCAGAGGGTGTCTCCGTGCGCCAGCAGCGTGGGAGTACCATAGAGGTCCAGTACCGTCGGGTCCTGGAGCAGCGTGACGCCCGTGCGATCGACGAAACCATCGCCTATCAAGAAGTCCCGGTTGCCGTGCATGAGGTGGATGGGTAGCCCGGCACGGGTGGCTCCACGCAGGGCCGCCATCACCAGCGCCGCATGCTCGTCATCATCGTCGTCGCCGATCCAGGCCTCGAAGAAATCACCCAGGATGTAGAGCGCCTGCGCCCGCCGCGCATCCTCCCGCAGGAGCTTCAGGAACTGGTCAGTGATCTCCGGCCGCGACCCGTCCAGGTGCAGGTCGGAGATGAGCAGCGTGGTCACGGGTTGGCGGCATCCAGCGGCAGCAGGGTCACCTTGAGGATGCGCATGGGTTCCGTCGGCACGTCATCGAACTTCTCGTGGTACTTGTCATCCAGCGTCACCGAGTGGGTCTTCACGGCCGCGATCTTGTTCACCACGTCCATGCCTTCCACCACCTGGCCGAACACCGTGTAGCCCCAGCGGTCCGCGCGGGGATCGAGCTTGCGGTTGTCCGCCAGGTTTATGTAGAACGCGGCTTGGGCGCTGTGGGGGTTGGCATCCGTGCCCATGCCGATGGCGCCCGGCTGGTTGCTCAGGCCGTTGCCTGACTCGTTGGGGATCGGGGGATGCTTGGGCTTGTGGTACTTGAGGTCCGGGGTGTAATCGCCGCCCTGGATCACGAAGCCGGGGATCACGCGGTAGAACCCGCTGTTGTCGTAGAAGTGCTCGCTCACGTAAGTGATGAAGTTCTTGACCGTGAGCGGCGCGCGCTCGGCGTCGAGCTGCACCACCATGTCGCCCAGGTTGGTCTCGATCTTCACCAGGCGGTGCTTCTCATCCGCCGGTACCCGGTGTAGCACCGCCGGCGGGAGCATGTAGAGCTGCGGCGGGGGCGGCGGCGGGCACGCGGCCACCGGTGCGCTCTGGGCGGCGGCAGGGGCTGCCGGCTGGGCGGCGGCCGGTGAAGAGGCAGCCTGGGAGGAAGCAGCCGCTGCGGGTTGGACCGGCGCCTGGCTGCAGGCGGTGAGGGCCAAGATCAGCAGACCGGTGAGCGATGCACGCATGGCGGACTCCAGGACGGGTGATGCCCAATCATACCTAAAATGTCCCGGACCCCGGACTTCCCGCCCCCGCCTGATAAAATGCCGGCCCTATGGTCACCCGTACCCGATTCGCACCCAGCCCCACCGGCGAGATCCACGTGGGCAACGCCCGCACGGCGCTGTTCTCGGCGCTGTTGGCGGCGCGGGACGGCGGCGCCTTCGTGCTGCGCATCGAGGATACGGATGCGGCCCGTTCTCAGCGAGCGCATGAAGACGCGTTGAGGGCGGACCTGGTCTGGCTCGGGTTGCGTTGGCAGGAAGGCCCGGATGTGGGCGGACCCAAGGGACCTTATCGCCAGTCCGAGCGCACCGCTCTCTATGACGAGCACATGGAACGTCTGGCCGCCCAGGGCCGGGTCTATCCCTGCTTCTGCACCGCCACCGAACTGGAAGTCTCCCGCAAGACGCAGCTCGCGGCAGGCAGGCCGCCGCGTTATGCCGGCACCTGCGCCAAGTTCGGCACGGCCGAGATCGAAGCCCGCATCGCCAGGGGTCTGAAGCCGGCGCTGCGGTTCCGCGTGCCGGAGCAGGGCGAGACGGTATTCATCGATCTCGTGCGCGGCCGCCAGGCTTTCGCCCACCACGACATCGGCGACTTCATCATCCGCCGGGCTGACGGCAGCCCCGCATTCTTCTTCAGCAATGCCTTGGACGATGCGCTCATGGACGTGACCCATGTGCTGCGCGGCGAGGACCATCTCGCCAACACGCCGCGCCAGATACTGCTCTTGGAAGCCCTCGGCCTGAAGGCACCTCAGTACGCGCACCTCTCGCTGATCGTCGGGCAGGGCGGAGCGCCGCTCTCCAAGCGCGAAGGCGGCGGCAGCCTGCGGGAACTGCGCGCGGAAGGCGTCTTGCCGGAAGCCCTGCTCAACTATCTCGCGCGCCTGGGGCACACCTACCCGGACAATGCCTTCACGGATCTCGCGGCACTCGCCCAGGGTTTCGATGTGAGCCATCTCGGCCATTCGCCGGCCCACTTCGACCACACCCAGCTTGACCACTGGCAGGGAGAGGCGATACGGCGTGCGAAGGATGACCGGTTGTGGGATTGGATGGTCGGCAGCCGCCAGGAGATGGGATCGCTCGTCCCGGCCCATGCCAGGAAGGTCTTCGTCGAAGCGGTGCGTGGCAATATCACGAGGCCGGCGCAGGCCGTCGAATGGGCAACGGTGGTCTATGGCGATCCGGTTGCCATCGATGAGGCACAGGATGCCCTCCGTCACGCTGCCCCGGGCTTCTTCCAGTCGGTGCTGGACGTGCTGCGCCAGCCTCAGCCTGAGTTCAAACCCTTCGCCAAGGCGGTGAGCGCCGCCACCGGCCAGTCCGGCAAGGGCCTCTACCAGCCCCTGCGGGCGGCCCTCACCGGACGCCTGGACGGCCCGGAGATGGAGCGGCTCTGGAAGCTGATGGACCCGAAGCTGGTCGAAGCCCGATTCAACCGCGCCCTCAACACCTAAACTCAGTAGCAGCCCTCTATGCTCGAGATATACAACTCCCTAAGCCGCAAGAAAGAGCCCTTCACGCCCATGCGCCCGAACGAGGCGCGCATGTACGTCTGCGGACTCACGGTCTATGACCACATGCACATAGGGCATGCGCGCATGCTGGTGGCCTTCGACATGGTGGCGCGCTGGCTCCGGGCCTCGGGCTACAAGCTCACCTACGTGCGCAACATCACGGACATCGACGACAAGATCATCAAGCGTGCCGCCGAGAACGGCGAGAGCATGCAGGTCCTCACCCAGCGCTTCATCGATTACATCCATGAGGATGAGCGGGCCCTGAAGGTGCTGCCGCCGGACGTCGAACCCAAGGCCACCGGATCCATCGAGGCCATGGTGGCCATGATCGGCAAGCTGGTGGCCAACGGCCATGCCTACCAGGGCAGTGACGGAGACGTGTTCTACGCGGTCTCGAAATTCAAGGATTACGGGCAGCTCTCCGGCAAGCACCTGGAGGACCTGCGCGCTGGCGAGCGGGTGGACGTGGACACCGCCAAACGCGATCCCCTGGATTTCGTGCTTTGGAAGAGCGCCAAGCCCGGTGAACCTTCCTGGCCTTCGCCCTGGGGTCCGGGCCGGCCCGGCTGGCACATCGAGTGCTCCGCCATGTCCACCGTGGCCTTGGGGGACACCTTCGACATCCACGGTGGCGGCATGGACCTGCAGTTCCCGCACCACGAGAACGAGATCGCCCAGTCAGAAGGCGCCACCGGCAAGCACTTCGTGAACCTGTGGATGCACAACGGCTTCGTCAATGTGGACGACGAGAAGATGTCCAAGTCCCTGGGCAACTTCTTCACCGTGCGGGACGTGCTGAAGCTCTACCCGGCGGAAGTGGTGCGCTACTTCATCATCAGCAGCCACTACCGCAGCCCCCTCAACTACTCCGATGCGCAGCTGGACCAGGCCCGCGCGGCCTTGGGGCGACTCTACATCGCCCTGCGCAAGATGCCGGAAGCGATGGCGCCGAAAGACAGCGCCTATCGGAAGCGGTTCGCCGAGGCGATGGATGACGACTTCAACACGCCCATCGCCATCAGCGTGCTGTTCGACCTCGCCCGGGAAGTGAACACCTTGCGGGAGACCAAGCCCGCCGAGGCGGCCTCCCTCGCGGCCCTGCTCAAGGAGTTGGGCGGCCTGCTGGGCCTGCTGGAATCAGACCCGGATGTGTATCTGCAAGCCGGAGCCGAGAAGGGCGAGGGTCTCGCGGCGGAAGAAGTCGAGAAGCTCATCGCTGCGCGCAAGGCCGCGCGGGCGAACAAGGACTGGAAGGAAGCGGACCGCTTGAGAGGCGAACTTGATGCGGCGGGGATAGTGATCGAGGATGGCGCCGGTGGGACCACCTGGCGGCGGAAGTGATCAGCGTTTCTTGTCGTGCTCTTCAGCGGCCGTCAGGGTATTCGCCAATAGCATCGTGACGGTCATGGGGCCGACGCCCCCCGGCACCGGTGTGATGAGGGCCGCGCGCTTGCGGGCCGCTTCGAACTCCACATCGCCCCGGAGCTTGCCGTCCGGCATGCGATTCACGCCTACGTCTATGACCGTCGCTCCGGGTTTCACCCAGGCACCCTTCACCAGCCCCGGCTTGCCTACCGCCACCACCAGGATGTCCGCCTCAGCCACGTGCCGGTCGGTATGTTCGGTGAAACGGTGACAGACCGTCACCGTCGCCCCCATGAGCAGCAGTTCCAGCGCCATGGGGCGGCCGACGATGTTGGAGGCGCCCACCACCACCGCATTGCGGCCGTAGAACTTCTCGCCGTAGTGCTCCAGGAGCTTGATGATCCCGTAGGGCGTGCAGGGACGGAGCTTCGGGATGCGCTGGGCCAGACGACCGAGGTTGTAGGGGTGGAAGCCATCCACGTCCTTGTCGGGGCGGATGCGCTCGATGACCTGTTCGGTGTGGATATGCGCGGGCAGGGGCAGCTGCACCAGGATGCCGTCTATGGCCGGGTCGGCATTCAGCTCATCGATGAGACCGAGGAGCTTGGCCTCGGGGGTCTCGGTCGGCAGGTCATAGGCTTTGGAGATGAAGCCCGCTTCCTCGCAGGCCTGGCGCTTATTGCGCACATAGATCTGCGAGGCGGGGTCTGCACCCACCAGCACCACCGCGAGGCCCGGCGCCCGGTCCCGGGCGGTGGCGCGGCGGCCGATGTCCTGCCGGAGCCCGGCAGCGAAGGCTTTTCCATCTATGAGCTGGGCGGACATGCGGTTTTTAGGCTCCCGGCGCTGGCGCGGATTGTCGCATGGGTCCGTCCGGGCGACCACCCGTAAGCCCTTGAAATTGACCGGGGAGCGGCTTCCCCGTATCATGCCCGCCTTTGACGCGCCCGTGGTTTGCCGCGGGTGGCGCGCGGGGCATAGCGCAGTCTGGTAGCGCACCTGCTTTGGGAGCAGGGGGTCGGGGGTTCGAATCCCTCTGCCCCGACCAAAAACGGACCCTGGTACCGGTTTGGAGTTAGACGTCGAAGCGCCCGTAGCTCAACTGGATAGAGCACCGGCCTTCTAAGCCGGCGGTTGGGAGTTCGAGTCTCCCCGGGCGCGCCACTCCAGACAGTGTCAGGCGCGCGCAGGTTAAGTGGCTATGGTGGGCGTAGCTCAGCTGGTAGAGCTCTGGATTGTGATTCCAGCGGTCGTGGGTTCGAGCCCCATCGCCCACCCCAAAATTCGGTTTGATCTGAGAATTTTGAAGAACCCTCTGGTGGGCCGTTAGCTCAGTTGGTAGAGCTGCTGACTCTTAATCAGTAGGTCGTAGGTTCAAGTCCTACACGGCCCACCAGAGGGTTCTTCCTCCCCGATGCCTCCCCGTCCCTGGCGTTGAACGGCTTCGCCATCCCTGGCGAAGCGCTCGCCGCATGCGGCGAGCTCTACACGGCCCACCAGAGGATCTTCTAATTTTGGAGTCGTAGGTTCCCTTTCGGCTCCGCATCCTGCTTCACCGAAAGCCCAGTGCGGCCATCCTGGCCACCCGCCGACCGCCTTGCGGTCGGCCCTACACGACCCACCAAGCATCTCTCGATTCCCGGTCTCGTTCTGTCCCTGGTGCCGAACGGCCTTGCCATCCCTGGCGAGTCGACGGGGCTGCGGCCGGCTCCATCCCTCGCTTCTAACCATCCCTGGGGTGCCTTCCAGCCTCGCCATCCTGGCTCGGCGCTCGCCGCATGCGGCTCGCCCTCCCACCCGTTCGAAGCTAGCGCTTCCCGCCCCTTGTCATAAAGAATGTCCGTCCCCATATCGTTTTCGGTGGAAACACCTGCTTTAGCCTCTTCCGGGCCCGGTTTTGACCGGTTTATAGCCAAAATTCGGGGTTCCCAGCCATACCCGGTATAATAGCGTCCGTATCGGCCCGTCCGGGCCGGACGCCCGCCGGTGAGGCCACGACCGCGAAAGTGGCGGAACTGGTAGACGCGCTGGATTTAGGTTCCAGTGGGGTAACCCGTGAGAGTTCGAGTCTCTCCTTTCGCACCAGAGCCTTCGGTCAGCCTTGCGGGGCTATAGAACGTTAAACGCTTACAGAGGAATGAGTTCAAATGCAGGTCTCTCTCGAAAAGTCCGCCGGCCTAGAGCGCCGCCTGAAGGTGCAGGTCCCCGCTGAGCGCGTTGAGCGCGAGACGGAAGACCGCCTGAAGTCTCTGAGCAAGCGCGCCAAGGTCGACGGTTTCCGTCCCGGCAAGGTGCCGCTCAAGGTGGTGAAGCAGCGTTTCGGCGACCAGATCCGTTCGGAGGTCGTCACCGACCTCCTGCAGTCGAGCTACAACGAGGCCCTGGCGCAGCAGAAGCTGAACCCCGCCGGCGGCCCGCGCATCGACTCCATCGACGCCGCCCCGGGCAAGGATCTGCAGTTCACGGCGGTGTTCGAGGTCTATCCTGAGATCACGCTGAAGGGCGTGGAAGGCATCAAGGTCGAGCGCCCGGTGGCCGCAGTCGACGCCGAGGATATCGACGCCATGGTGGACAACCTGCGTCACCAGCGCGCCGACTGGGAAGCCGTGGAGCGCGCCGCGAAGGACGGCGACCGCGTGCTGATCGATTTCGAAGGCTCGGTGGACGGCACGCCGTTCCCGGGCGGCAAGGGCGAACGCGTGCCGGTGGTGCTGGGCGAGAAGCGGATGCTGCCGGACTTCGAGCAGGGCCTGGAAGGCATCAAGCCGGGTGAGTCGCGCGAGTTCGGCGTGAAGTTCCCGGACGATTACCACGCCAAGGAGCTGGCCGGCAAAGCCGCCCGTTTCAAGGTCACGTCGCACTCGGTGGAAGGCCAGGTGCTGCCGGCGCTGGACGACGAGTTCTGCAAGACCTTCGGCATCAAGGAAGGCGGCATCGAGAAGCTGCGTTCCGAAGTGGCGGACAACATGCGCCGCGAGCTGGATGACACCATCCGCCGCAAGCTAAAGGACCAGGCGCTGGACGCGCTGCTCAAGGCGAACACGCTCGAGCTGCCGAAATCGCTGGTGGACGAGGAGATCGAGCGGCTGCGCCACGATGCGTTGGTGCGCATCGGCGTGCGCGACTCGAAGAAGGCTTCCGAACTCCCCCGCGAGCTGTTCGAGGAACAGGCCGGGAAGCGCGTGAGCCTGGGACTGCTGGTGGGCGAGATCATCAACCAGCAGAAGCTCAGCGTGGATCAGAAGCGCGTGGACGAGCGCCTCGAGCGCATGGCCGGCGAATACAGCACGCCCGCCGAGGCGGTGCGCAGCTTCCGTTCCAATGCGGACATCATGCGCCAGGTCGAGACCCTGGTGCTGGAAGAGCAGGCGGTGGACTGGCTGCTGGGCAAGGCCTCGGTGACCGATAAGCCCACTACCTTCAAAGCACTCATGAACCTGCACGACCACGACCATGATCATGCAGGCCACGATCACTGATCGAGAAACACTGCGACCGGAGCAACATGAACAACGCACAGGAAACTAAGGCCCTCAACCTCGTACCCATCGTGGTGGAGCAGACCGCACGCGGCGAGCGCTCCTACGACATCTACTCGCGCCTGCTGAAGGAACGGGTGGTCTTCATCGTCGGACCCATCGACGACTACGTGGCGAACGTGGTGGTGGCGCAGCTCCTGTTCCTGGAGTCGGAGAACCCCGACAAGGACATCAGCGTCTACATCAACTCGCCGGGCGGCGTGGTCACCGCCGGCCTCTCGATCTACGACACCATGCAGTTCGTGAAGCCGGATGTCTCCACCATCTGCGTCGGCCAGGCTGCCAGCATGGGCTCGCTGCTGTTGGCGGCCGGTGCCAAGGGCAAGCGCTACTCGCTGCCGCACTCGCGCGTGATGATCCACCAGCCCCATGGCGGTGCCCAGGGCCAGGCCTCCGACATCGAGATCCAGGCCAAAGAGATCCTCTACATGCGCGAGCGGCTGAACCAGATCTTCGTCAAGCACACCGGTCAGACCATGGAAGCGATACAGAAGGATACGGACCGGGACCGTTTCATGAGCGGTGAGGAAGCGGTCAAGTACGGCATCATCGACAAGGTCTTGGACAGGCGCACCGCCCTGGCGGCGGCGACCTGAGGGCGGCGACGGCCACGGCCCAGGCGGGCCGCGGGACTATTGAAGGCGGGGGAGGCTACCCCCATAGTGTACGGAAGACCCCGCCCTCGGCGGGGCTCTAGGAGGCGAGACAAGTGGCGGAAGATACGCGCGGCAAGGGCGAAGACGGCAAGCTGCTTTACTGTTCCTTCTGCGGCAAGAGCCAGCATGAGGTGCGCAAGCTCATCGCCGGCCCCTCCGTGTATGTATGTGATGAGTGCGTGGAGCTGTGCAACGACATCATCCGTGAGGAGATGCAGGAGCAGTCCCAGGCCTCGCGCAGCAAGCTGCCGCGCCCGCAGGAGATCAAGTCCGTCCTGGACCAGTACGTGATCGGCCAGGAACGCGCCAAGAAGATCCTCTCGGTCGCGGTCTACAACCACTACAAGCGCCTCGACGTCCGCAGCGCCCGCAACAAGGACGACGTGGAACTCGCCAAGAGCAACATCCTGCTCATCGGCCCCACCGGCTCGGGCAAGACCCTGCTGGCCGAGACGCTGGCGCGGCTCCTGAACGTGCCGTTCACCATCGCGGATGCCACCACGCTCACCGAAGCCGGCTACGTCGGCGAGGACGTGGAGAACATCATCCAGAAGCTCTTGCAGAAGTGCGACTACGACGTGGAGAAGGCCCAGACGGGCATCGTCTACATCGACGAGATCGACAAGATCTCGCGCAAGTCTGACAACCCCTCCATCACCCGCGACGTGTCGGGCGAGGGCGTGCAGCAGGCCCTGCTGAAGCTCATCGAGGGCACCATCGCCTCGGTGCCCCCCCAGGGCGGTCGCAAGCATCCCCAGCAGGAGTTCCTGCAGGTGGACACCAGCAACATCCTCTTCATCTGCGGTGGAGCATTCGCCGGCCTCGAGAAGATCATCCGCCACCGCACCGAGAAGAGCGGCATCGGCTTCATGGCCGAGGTGAAGGGCAAGTCCGAGATTCGTAACGTCGGCGAAGTGCTGCACGAAGTGGAACCGGAGGATCTGATCCGTTTCGGCCTGATCCCCGAGTTCGTCGGCCGACTTCCGGTGGTCGCGACCCTCGAGGAGCTGGACGAGGTGGCGCTGATGCGCATCCTCACCGAACCCAAGAACGCCATCACCAAGCAGTACCAGAAACTTTTCGAGATGGAAGGGTGCGAACTCGAGTTCCGCGACGAGGCGCTGCGTTTCGCCTCGCGCAAGGCCATGGAGCGCAAGACCGGCGCGCGCGGCCTGCGCACCATCCTCGAGCACGTGTTGCTCGATACCATGTACGAGCTGCCTTCCATGGAGAACGTCTCCAAGGTGGTGATCGACGAGTCGGTCATCAACGGCGACAACAAGCCCTACATCATGTACGAGCGCGAGAAGAAGCAGCTGGCGGGCTCGTCGCGGGAGTGAATCCCGCGGCCATGACCGGTCTCCCGCCGTCTCCGTTCCGCGTCCCTCATTGAACCGTCTTCCAAGCAGGTAAACAACGTGGCCGAAAACCGTCAATCCGATCTGCTCGAAGGCCAGCCGATGCTGGTCCCCGTGCTGCCGCTGCGCGACGTGGTGGTGTATCCCCACATGGTCATCCCGCTGTTCGTGGGCCGCGACAAGTCCATCAAGGCGCTGGACCACGGCATGCAGGCCGGCAAGCAGATCCTGTTGGTCTCGCAGAAGAGCCCCGAGGTGGATGACCCGTCCGACAAGGACCTGAACCACGTTGGCACCTTGTCCACCATCCTTCAGCTCCTGAAGCTGCCGGACGGCACCGTCAAGGTGCTGGTGGAGGGCGGTGACCGCGCCAAGATCCTGCAGATCAACGACGGCCCGTATTTCTCCGCCATGGTCACGGTGCTGCGCCAGCAGGGCCAGTACGACGAGCGCGAGGCCGACGTGCTGATGCGCTCGGCGCTGTCGCTGTTCGACCAGTACGTGAAGCTGAACAAGAAGATCCCGCCGGAGATACTCACCTCGCTGGCGGGCATCGATGCCCCCGGCCGACTGGCGGACACCATCGCCGCTCACATGCAGCTCAAGCTCGACGAGAAGCAGAAGATCCTCGAGATCGAGGACGTGCGCGAGCGCCTGGAGCACGTCATGGCCCTCATTGAGGGCGAGATCGACGTGCTGCAGATCGAGAAGCGCATCCGCACCCGCGTCAAGCAGCAGATGGAGAAGAGCCAGCGCGAGTACTACCTCAACGAGCAGATGAAGGCGATCCAGAAGGAGTTGGGCGAACTCGAGGACGCGCCGAACGAGCTGGAGGAGCTGGAGCGCAGGATCCAGAAGTCCGGCATGGGCAAGGATGCGCGCGAGAAAGCCACTTCCGAGCTCAACAAGCTCAAGCTCATGTCGCCCATGTCCGCGGAAGCGACCGTGGTGCGCAACTACATCGATTGGCTGGTGAACGTGCCCTGGAAGCGCCGCACCCGCGTGCGCCACGACCTGGCCGGCGCCCAGACGGTCCTGGATGAGGACCACTACGGGCTGGAGAAGGTCAAGGAACGCATCCTCGAGTACCTCGCCGTGCAGCACCGCGTGCAGAAGCTGCGCGGCCCGATCCTGTGCCTGGTGGGCCCGCCCGGCGTGGGCAAGACCTCCCTCGGCCAGAGCATCGCCCGGGCTACCAACCGCAAGTTCGTGCGCATGTCGCTCGGCGGCGTGCGTGACGAGGCCGAGATCCGCGGCCACCGCCGCACCTACATCGGCTCCATGCCCGGCAAGATCCTGCAGAACATGTCGAAGGTCGGCACCCGCAACCCGCTGTTCCTGCTGGACGAGATCGACAAGATGTCCATGGACTTCCGCGGCGACCCCTCGTCGGCGCTGCTGGAGGTGCTGGACCCTGAGCAGAACTCCACCTTCAACGACCACTACCTGGAAGTGGACTTCGACCTCTCGGAAGTGCTGTTCGTGGCTACGGCCAACACCATGAACATCCCGGCGCCGCTCTTGGATCGCATGGAAGTGATCCGCCTGCCGGGCTACACCGAAGATGAGAAGATCAACATCGCCAAGAGCTACCTGGTGCCTAAGCAGATGCGCAACAACGGCCTGAAGCCGGAGGAGCTGAACATCGGCGAAGGTATCCTGACGGACATCGTGCGCCATTACACGCGCGAGGCCGGCGTGCGCAACCTGGAGCGCGAGATCTCCAAGATCTGCCGCAAGGTGGTGAAGCACCTGCTGCTGAAGCCGGATAGCGGCAAGATCAACGTGACTTCCAAGAACCTGGACGACTACCTGGGCGTGCAGCGCTTCCGCTACGGCCGTGCCGAGGACCATGACCAGGTGGGGCAGGTGACCGGCCTCGCCTGGACCGAGGTGGGTGGCGAGCTGCTCACCATCGAAGCCACGGTGGTGCCCGGCAAGGGCAAGCTCATCCACACCGGCCAGCTTGGCGGCGTGATGCAGGAATCCATCCAGGCCGCGATGACCGTGGTGCGCAGCCGCGCTGCGCTGCTCGGCATCGAACCGGACTTCCACCAGAAGTACGACGTGCACATCCACGTGCCCGAGGGCGCTACGCCCAAGGACGGCCCCAGCGCCGGCATCGGCATGTGCACCGCGCTCGTCTCAGCGCTCACCAAGATCCCGGTGCGGGCGGACGTCGCCATGACCGGCGAGATCACCCTGCGCGGCGAGGTGCTGCCCATCGGCGGCCTCAAGGAGAAGCTGCTGGCGGCCCACCGCGGCGGACTCGGCACCGTGGTGATCCCGCAGGAGAACGAGAAAGACCTGGCGGACATCCCGAAGAACATCAAGGGCGCGCTCGATATCCGTCCGGTGCGCTGGATCGATGACGTGCTCAAGGTCGCCTTGGCGACCATGCCCGAGCCGAAGCCCAGCGAGCCGCCTGCGGCAGACGTGGCGGGCGGCAAGACGGAGCCGGACGCGGTGCGACCGCACTGATCCGGTGGGGTGACGGTTTAACTTAAAGTGAGAGGCGCGCCCCGGCGCGCCTCTCTTTATCCAACGGCGTCAACCACTTGCCGCCGCATCCCGGCGCGGCCGCATATGCACATCCGCCGCCGTTTTCACATGAAAAACAAAAATTTTCAGGTTGACATGGCTTTTCAGCGCTTGGTAGCTTGATACGTGACCCCCTGTGCTTTCAGGGAGTGCAGGCCGGGTCAGGACAAGAAGCCGCGATGATCGCGGCCGCGAGTGACGTATCAAGAGGACCCCGATCGGGGATACCCACAAGAGTTCCAGGCAACCCAACAGGTAAACCAACATGAACAAGGCTGAACTTATCCACGCAGTGGCGGAATCGACCAAGCTCTCCCAGGCGGACGCGGATCGCGCCGTGGCGGCGGTGCTCGGCGGCATCACCAGTGCGCTCGTCAAGGGCGAGCAGGTGGTGCTCGTGGGTTTCGGCACCTTCACCGTGAAACAGCGGGCTGCCCGTACCGGCCGTAATCCCCAGACCGGTCAGACCATCCACATCGCCGCCAGCAAAGTCCCGGGCTTCAAAGCTGGCAAAGCCCTAAAGGATGCCGTAAACTAGCGCGCTCTTTACCGGCCAGGGGGTGTTTAGCTCAGCTGGTAGAGCACCGCCTTTACACGGCGGGGGTCGTGGGTTCGAGCCCCTCAGCACCCACCATCCGCTGCGGAGCGGTAGTTCAGCTGGTTAGAATACCGGCCTGTCACGCCGGGGGTCGCGGGTTCGAGTCCCGTCCGCTCCGCCATTCGAACTCGAAAACGAAAAGGGCGCCTTCCAAGGCGCCCTTCTCACATGGCCCTCCCGCGCGGCGGGCTCAGGAAGGTCGGTCTTTATGGTCATCCAAGCACTACGCGACAAAACCCCGAACTGGCTCAAGGGCCTCATCCTGGCGCTCCTGGTGGTGCCGTTCGCCCTCTGGGGCATCAACTCCTATTTCACGGCCTCCACGGACAACTCCGCCGCCGTGGTGAACGGCGACGAGATCTCCCCCGGGGACTACCAGCGGGCCTACCAGGGCCAGTACGCGCGCCTGCAGCAATACTACGGCCAGGCCTTCCGCCCGGAGCTGATCGATGAGAAGCAGCTGCACCAGCAGGTGCTGGACAGCCTCATCAACGAGACCCTGCTGAACCAGCAGGTGGCCAAGGACCACTACGCCATCGGCGACAAGCAGCTGGTGGATGCCATCCAGAAGATGCCCAATTTCCAGGTGGGCGGTAAGTTCTCCGCCCAGGCCTACCGTGCCACGCTCGCCGCTTCGAACATGACCCCCGAGGAGTTCG
The DNA here is from genome assembly GCA_964584665.1 of uncultured Gammaproteobacteria bacterium. Lineage (GTDB taxonomy): Bacteria > Pseudomonadota > Gammaproteobacteria > Natronospirales > REEB76 > DASUBN01. The sequence goes on along the minus strand of CAZPAO010000007.1, from coordinate 25,272 downwards.
AGCGCCGTGACCGGCAGGGCATCGTGGTGGGCCAGTTCCAGAGTTCCGTCACGGACAGCGCCATCGCCACCCCGGCGGAGTTCGCCGCGGTGACCGCAGTGCAGGGCCAGCAGCGCGACGTCGCCTATCTCCTGGTGAGTAGCAAGCGCTTCCTCGCCGCCGCCCAGGCCAGTGATGCCGAGATCCAGGCGTATTACACCAGCCACCAGGCCGAGTTCATGACGCCTGAGAAGGTCACGCTCGCCTACGTGGAGCTGGACGAGGCGCAGCTCGCGAAGCAGGTGCAGCCCAGCGACGCCGACCTGCAGGCCGTCTACCAGCAGCAGATGGACAAGTACAAGCAGGACGAGACCCGCGACGCGCGCCACATCCTGATCGCCGTGAACGGCGACGACCCCAAGGTGGATGCGGCTGCCAAGGCCAAGGCCGAGGGCATCCTGAAGCAGATACAGGGCGGTGCCGACTTCGGCAAGCTGGCGGCCCAGTATTCCGACGACCCGGGTTCCGCCAAGCAGGGCGGCGAACTCGGCAAGGTCTCCCACGGCGTCATGGTGAAACCCTTCGAGGATGCCCTGTTCGGCATCGCCAAGGTCAACGACATCGCGGGTCCGGTGCGCACCCAGTTCGGCTACCACATCATCCAGCTGGAAGGCGTGCAGGCGGCAGTGGTGAAGCCCTTCGCCGAGGTGAAGCCGCAGATCCTGGCGGACTTCCAGAAGAAGCAGGCTGACGACAAGTACTACGCACTGGGCGACCAGTTGGCGAACCTCGCCTACGAGCACCCCGACACCCTGGATGAGGTGAGCAAGCAGCTCAACCTGCCCATCCAGACGGCCGAGGACGTGACCCGCGACGGTGGTGCGGGCATCGGCGCCAACCCCGACGTGCGCAAGGCCGCCTTCAGCGAGCAGGTGCTGACCCAGGGCAACAACAGCGAACCCATCCCGCTCGGCACCAACCACGCGGTGGTGGTGCGGGTGAAGGGCCACGTGCCGAGCGCAGCCATGCCGCTCGCCGCCGTGAAGGACAAGATCGCCGGCATCGTGAAGCAGCAGCATGCCGCGGAGGCCACCGCCAAGCTCGCTGCGTCGCTGCTGGACAGCCTCAAGCAGGGGCAGGATCCGGCCGCCGCGGCCAAATCTGCCGGCACGGGCGTGAGCCTGGTGTCGCCGGGTTTCGTCGGCCGCAACCAGCAGGGCGTGGCGCCCGAGGTGCTGAGCGCCGCCTTCGGCGCGCCGCAGCCGGCCGCCGGTGCCAAGAGCTACGCCAGCGCGCCGCTGGGCGGGGGCGATGAAGCGGTGGTGGTGGTGAGCGCGGTGAAGCCGGGCGATGCCGCGAGCCTCACCGAGCAGCAGCGCCTCGCGGCCCTGCGTGGCCTCTCACGCGAGGAGGGCAACACCGAGTTCGCCGCCTATCTCGCTTATCTCAAGCAGAAGGCGGACGTGAAGGTCAACGACAAGAACATCGACCAATCCGACCAGTAAGGCCGGACCAGTCCTGAAAAAAAGGCCCGCCTATGGCGGGCCTTTTCTTTTCATGGAGTATGGCGACTCAGCTCTGCAGGTTCATGGCCACGTGGCTGTAGCCCGCATCCACGTACAGGATCTCACCTGTGATGCCGGAGGCAAGGTCCGAACAGAGGAAGGCGGCGGCATTGCCCACGTCTTCCGTGGTCACGTTCTTGCGCAGGGGAGTCTGGCCTTCCACGTGCTTCAGGATGTCGCGGAAGCCGGAGATGCCCGCGGCCGCGAGCGTCTTGATGGGGCCGGCGGAGATGCCGTTGACGCGGGTACCCTCGGGGCCGAGGGAGTAAGCCAGGAAGCGCACGTTGGCTTCCAGGCTGGCCTTCGCCGGGCCCATCACGTTGTAGCTCGGCAGGGCGCGCACCGCGCCGAGATAGCTCAGGGTGAGGATGGAACCGTTGCGGCCCTGCATCATCGGGCGCGCCGCCTTGGCGAGAGCCGCCAGGCTGTAGGCGCTGATGTCATGGGCGATGCGGAAACCCTCGCGGGTCACGGAGTCGATGTAGCTGCCGGCCAGCTGGTCGCGGGGGGCGAAACCCACCGAGTGCACCACGATGTCGAGATGCCCCCAGCGCTGTTTCAGGCCTTCGAAGGCCGTGTCGATCTCCTGATCGCTGGCCACGTCCATGGGGAAGACGATGTCGGAGCCGAACTCCCGGGCCATCTCCTCGACGCGTTCCTTCAGCCGTTCACCCTGGTAGGTGAAGGCCAGTTCCGCGCCCTCGCGCTTGAAGGCCACGGCGATGCCGTGGGCGATGGAACGGTCGCTGGCGAGACCGACGATGAGCGCGCGTTTACCGGCGAGAAAACCCATGATTGCTCCCCGAGGTTGTGGCTGAGCGGATTATAAGGCTTCAGCCGTCGTCCTGGCTGCTGCTGTGGTGGCCGCGCCAGATGACCAGCTTGTCACCCTTGTGCAGCACGTGCTTGCCGGAGAGCTTGTTCCAGTGGCGGATGTCGTTCACGGTCACGTGGTAGTGCTGGGCGATGGCCCACAGCGACTCCCCATCCTTGACCTTGTGGATGACGCGTCCGCCGGGCAGGTGCATGTCGCTCATGCCCGCCACCCGTTGGGCGGCGTGCAGGCTGGCATCCGCCAGGGTCACCCGCGCCACCGGCACCAGCAGGGTCTGCTTGAGGTGCAGGGTGTTGCTGCGCAGGCCGTTCAGTTCCTTGATCACCGCAGGGGTGGTGTGGAACTTGCCGGCCACGGCGCCGATGGTGTCGCCCTTGGCGACCGTGTGGGTGGCCCACTGCACCCGATCATGGGGTGGCAGCGAGGCCAGAGCCTGTTCGAAGTCGCCCTTCACATCCAGGGGCACGAACAGGAGATAGGGGCCTGCCGGGTCCGTGGCCCAGCGGTTGTAGCCCGGGTTCAGCAGGTACATCTGCTCGGTGGTCATGCCGGCGAGCTTGGCGGCGGTGGCGAGGTCTATCTGGCCTCCCGTGTCCACCTGTGTGAGATAGGGTTCGTTGGGGATGGACGTCAGGTCCACGCCCATGTGGTTCTGATCCGCCACCAGCGTGCAGATGGCGATGAGCCGCGGCACGTAGGCGCGGGTCTCGGCGGGCAGGTCCAGGTCCCAGAAGTCGGTGGGCTTGCCGTGCCGCTTGTTAACGGCGATGGCGTGCTCCACCGTGCCCGGTCCGGAGTTGTAGGCGGCGAGCGCAAGCAGCCAGTCATCGAACTCATCGTGCAGCGCCTGCAGGTAGGAGAGCGCTGCCTGGGTCGAGGCGCCCACGTCGCGGCGGCCGTCATACCACCAGTTCTGGTGCAGCTCATACATGTTCCCGGTGGCCGGCACGAACTGCCAGAGGCCCGAAGCGCGGCCGTAGGAATAGGCGAAAGGATCGAAGGCGCTCTCCACCACCGGCAGGAGCGCGATGTCCAGCGGCATCTTGCGCGCCCGCACCTGCTGCACGATGTAATAGAGGTAGGGGCGCGCGCGGCCCGCGACCCGGTTCAGGTATTCGCCATGGGCCGCGAACCAATCGAGTTCGCCCTGGACGCGCAGCTCACCTCCGTCGCCTTTGAGCGAGAAACCCTGGGCCAGGAACTGCCACAGATCCTGGTTCTGAGGTACCGCCGGCGTGAGCGTGAGGTCACCCCACTGTGCATCCGGACCCGCGTCAGCGCCGTTCTGGGTGTCGAGGTCCGGGATGGGCGTCGCGATGTCCGCGTCGGCGCTATATACGCTGGCAGCGGCGGGCGCCGTGGTCGTCGACGGCACCGGCGCCACCACCGGCGCTTTCGCCACAGGTTGCGGCGGGCGTGGAGCGGAGGCGCAGGCAGCGAGCGACAACAGGCAGATGCAGAAGCCAAGGCGTTTCATCTCGATCTCCGGTCCCGACGGCTTCATTTGAACCCGTCCTTCCATTCCCTGATCACGGTGAACACATCCACCGCGTCCTTCATATCGCGTCCCGCATGGCGCGAGGCGGCGTCACGCACCGCGGCTGTCTCGCAACGCAGGAAAGGATTCACTTGTCGCTCCAAGGCGAGCGTCGAGGGGAGGGTGGCTTCGCCCCGCGCGCGCCGTACTTCGCACTCGGCGGCGTAGCGTCTGATCGCCTGGTTATCAGGATCCACCGCGGCCGCGAAGCGCAGGTTGGCGAGGGTGTACTCATGTCCGCAACAGATGCGGGGATCGTCCGGCAGCGCAGCGAGTTTCATCAGGGAGCCGTACAGCTCCGCGTGCGTGCCCTCGAAGGGCCGCCCGCATCCCGCGCTGAACATGGTGTCACCGGAGAACAGTATACCGCAGCCCTCGAAGGCTATATGGCCGGCGGTGTGTCCAGGGATGTCCAGCACCAGGAAGCGGAGAGCCATGCCGGGGATGTCGGCGGCCATGCCCTGGCGGACTGGCACCGTCACCACTTCACGCGCTTCCCGTTCCGGACCGAAGACGGGGCAAGCGTGGCGCCCAGCGAGTTCCGCGGCGCCGCCCATGTGGTCCGGGTGGTGATGGGTGAGGAGGATCGCAGTGAGATTGAGCTTCTGCATCTCCAATACCTGCTGTGCCGGGGCTGCATCACCCGGGTCCACCAGCACTGCGCTGCCGGCTGCATCTGTTAACAGCCATATGTAATTATCGGTGAACGCGGGGATGGCAGTGAGCGTGAGCTTGTCCATGACCCATCCTAGCGGAGTCACCCGGCCCGGCAAACGGCCCCGGGGATATGTTAATGTCCCGCAGCAATCAGACCGGACCGCGCGACCGATGCATACGGATCTCGAGGCATGGTGGCAGACCAGGACCGGTGCCTACCTGTTGAAGCAGGAACGCGCCGCCCTCGACGAAGTGCTGCCCACGCTCTTCGGCTATTACCTGGTGCAATCCGGCTGCTGGGGCATGCCCGGCGCCTTGCTCGAGAGCAGCACCATCCGCACCCGGCTCATCGTGGGGGGGTGCGGTGAGGCGGGAGCAGGCATCATGGGCGATCCTTCCTACCTGCCTTTCGCTGCGGACTCGGTGGATGTGGTGCTGCTGCCCCATAGCCTGGAGCGCATGGCGGAGCCGGAGAAAGTGCTGCGGGAGGCGGAGCGGGTGCTGCATGGGGAAGGTCATGTGCTGGTGCTCGGCTTCCATCCCTTCGGCCCCTGGGGCATCCGCCGCTACTTCGGCATGCGTCCCGTCTGGGGCGGGCGCTTCCTGAGCCTCTGGCGCCTGAAGATATGGCTCAGGGTATTGGGCTTCGAACTCGTGGAGGTACGGCAGCTCCTGTTCCGTCCTCCGTTCAAGTCGAGGAACCTGTTGCACCGCTGCGCTTTCCTGGACCGCCTCGGCTGGCGCGTCTCGGCGGGAGCCTATATGGTGGTGGCGAAGAAGAGGGTGTTCGGCATGACGCCGTTGCGCAAGCAGCGCAGCCGGCGCCAGCCGGCCTTCGGCAGCGTGGCTAAACCGACGACCCGGAGCATGGGATGAGCGGGATGGAGATCTATACGGACGGTGCCTGCCGCGGCAACCCCGGCCCCGGGGGCTGGGGCGCCCTCATCAGGGACGCCGCCGGCGAACGGGAACTCTCGGGTGCCGAGAGCGATACCACCAACAACCGCATGGAGCTGACCGCCGCCATCATGGCGCTGCGGGAGGTGCCGGCTGGCAGTTCGGTGGATATCTACACGGATTCCAAGTACGTCATGGACGGCCTCAACCAATGGATGCCGGCCTGGAAGAAGCGCGGCTGGAAGACCGCTGACAAGAAGCCCGTGAAGAACCAGGACCTGTGGCAGGCCCTGGACCAGGCCAACGGCCGCCACACGGTGCGTTGGCACTGGGTGAAGGGCCATTCCGGGCACGAAGGCAACGAGCGGGTGGACCGGCTTGCCAACCTCGCCATCGACAAGTTGCTGCGGATAGGAGCCGCCTGAACATGCGTCAGATCGTGCTGGACACCGAGACCACGGGCCTCGAGACCTCGGAAGGCCACCGCATCATCGAGATCGGCTGCATCGAGATACTCGACCGGCGCATCACCCGCAACGCCTTCCATACCTATATAAATCCGGAGCGCGAAGTTGATGCGGGCGCCCTCGAGGTGCACGGCATCGACAACCGCTTCCTCAAGGACAAGCGCCGGTTCGCCGAAGTGGCCGGGGAATTCCTGGAGTTCGTGCGGGGCGCCGAACTCGTGATACATAACGCGGCCTTCGACGTGGGCTTCCTCAACTACGAATTGAAGCGCATGGCCCATGCAGTGGAGGACATCCACGGGGTCTGTGGCGTGCTGGACACACTGGAGTTGGCGCGGCGCCAGCACCCGGGTCAGAAGAACAGCCTGGACGCCCTCTGCAAGCGCTACAGCGTGGACAACTCCGGCCGCGAGTACCACGGCGCGCTGCTGGATGCCCAGCTCCTGGCGGAGGTCTATCTCGCCATGACCGGCGGCCAGGCGGCCCTCGTCCTGGACGCGGAGGAGGCACGGGCCAACGCCGGCGGGCCGCGGATCCGCAAGCTCGACCGCGCCGGGCTGACCCTGGCGGTGCCCCGTGCCAGCGAGGCGGAGCGTGCGGCGCATGTCGCCAAGCTGCAGGAGATCGCCAAGGCCAGCGGCGGGCCGGCGCTGTGGCCGGCGGACGACGCCTGACGGGGTGATTCCGGGCGCGCTTGCCGGTATGCTGACCGGAAGCCCCGAGGAGAGAGCGATGACCCTGCGTACTTTCGGCCTGTTGGCACTGCTGCTGGCGCCCGGTATGGTCCGCGCCGCCGACGTGCCTCCCTCTCAAGGCCCCGCCACCGACGTGTTCAGCTACAGCCTCCTGGAAGTGGACCGGCTGCACGCCCACTCGGATTTCTTCGGCGACAGTTCCGCCGGCACCGGCCTCAAGTTCTCCTATGACTTCGACGGCGTGTACCTCTTCGGCCAGTGGGACAAGCTGGATTTCGACACCCTGCCGGGCAGCCACACACTCCAAGGCATCGGCGTGGGCGCCCACCAGGCCTACAACGAGCACACCTCCTTCTATATAGACCTGGCTTTCCTCAAGGACGAGCTGAGTTCCAGCCTGGGCAGCGCGGCCGACGACTATTGGCGCGTCACCTACGGCTTGCGCCTCCATTCCAACGACATCCTGGAAGTGGACGCCGCCATCTTCACGGAGCGCAACACCAGCTTCGGCAGCCGGCCTTTCGGCGAACGGCTGGGGCTGGGCCTGGATTTCAGTTCCCTCGCGCTGCAGGCGGCGGTGGAGCACAGCGCCGACGGCAACCGTACTCTGTTGTCTTTGAGTTGGGCCTATCGTTAATCCCCTGGCACCGCTCCCCATCGATGCCCTGCTGCCGGATATCCGGCAGCGGCTGGCGCAACACTCCGCTCTCGTGATCCAGGCGCCTCCCGGCGCCGGCAAGACCACGCGCGTGCCGCTGGCCTTGCTGGAGGAGGGTTGGCTCCGGGGGCGGAAGCTCGTGATGCTGGAACCGCGGCGCCTCGCCGCGCGCACGGCCGCCCGGCGCATGGCTTCGGAGCTGGGGGAAGCGGTAGGCGCCACCGTGGGTTACCGGGTGCGCATGGATACACGCGTCGGCCCCAAGACCCGCATCGAGATCGTCACCGAAGGCGTGTTGACGCGCCTCCTGCAGGACGATCCTTCCCTCGGCGGTTACGCCGCCGTGATCTTCGACGAGTTCCATGAGCGCAGCCTGCAGGCCGACCTGGCGCTGGCATTGAGCCTGGAAGCCCGCGCGGCCCTGCGTCCCGACCTCAAGCTCATCGTCATGTCCGCCACGCTGGATGCGGGTCCGGTGGCGAAACTCCTGGGCGATGCGCCGGTGCTGACGAGCGAAGGGCGCGCCTTCGAAGTGGTGACCCATTACCGGCCCCTGCGTGAGCGCGAACCCGAACTGCCGCAGGTGCAGCTGGCGGTGGAGCGCGCGCTGCAGGAGGAGAGCGGCAACCTGCTGGTGTTCCTGCCTGGCACCGGCGAGATCCGCAAGCTCCAGCAACGACTGGAGGAGCGTCTGCCGCGGGAGGTGCTGGTGGCGCCCCTATACGGCGACCTCGACAATGCCGCCCAGGACCGGGCCATCGAGCCGCCGCCGCCGGGCATGCGGAAGATAGTGCTGGCCACCTCCATCGCCGAGACCAGCCTCACCATCGAGGGTATACGTGTGGTGGTGGACATGGGCGACATGCGTGTGCCGCGTTTCGATCCCGTGAGCGGCATGTCGCGGCTGGAGACCGTGCGGGTCTCCCGCGCTTCCGCGGACCAACGCCGCGGCCGGGCCGGGCGCCTGCAAGCGGGCGTGTGCTACCGCCTGTGGAAGGAATCCGAGACCCTGGCTCCCTCGAGCACCCCGGAGATCGCCGCGGCCGACCTCGCGGACCTGGTGCTGGAACTCGCCCGCTGGGGCGCGACGGAGCCGGGCAGCCTGCGCTGGCTGGAGCCGCCGCCTGCCGCGGCCTATGACCAGGCGAAAGAGCTGTTGCAGGAATTGGGCGCGCTGGATGAGGCTGGGCGCATCACCGCCCATGGACGCGAGCTATCGCGCCTGCCCCTGCATCCGCGCCTCGCCCACATGGTGTTGCGGGGCAAGTCCTTGGGGTGGGGCGCGCTTGCCTGTGAGCTTGCCGCGATCCTAAGTGAACGGGATCCCTTGCGTGGCCCCCCGGGGCTGACGCCCGCGGGCGTGCATGCGCGCCTGGAACTGCTGCATTCCAACTCCAGCGAAGCCCAGCGACGAACCCGCCTCATGCGCGCCGTCGCCTCGGACCTGAAGCACAGCGCCGGCGTGGAAGCGCGGGATCGGGAGATGGGCGAGGAAGGGGTGTTGCTGGGATTCGCCTATCCGGACCGGCTCGCCCAGCGTCGTGAGGGGGATATCCCGCGCTACGTACTGGCCAACGGCCGGGGTGCCGTGCTGCCGGAAGGGGATGATCTGAGCCGCGCCCCCTGGCTCGCGGTGGCGCAGCTGGATGGCATGGCGCGTGAGGCGCGCATCTTCATGGCCGGGCGCCTCACCCTGCAGGACATCGAAAAGCATTTCGCAGAACGCATCGCCGATGCGGAATCCGTGAGCTGGGACGAAGCCAGCGGCGCGGTGCTGGCGCGGCGCCAGAAGAGACTGGGTGCGCTGGTGCTGGAAGATGCGCCGGCGAAGACCGTATCGCCGGAAGCCATCGCCCAGGCACTGTTGCAGGCGGTACGCGCCCGCGGCCTGGACGTGCTGCCCTGGACGCCGGCCCTGCGTAACCTGCAGGCACGGCTCGCCTTCCTGCGGCGGGTCTCGGGTCCGGAGTGGCCGGACGTGAGCGATGCGGCTCTGCTGGCCAGTCTCGACGCTTGGCTTCCACCCTGGCTGCAGGGCATGAGCCGCCTCTCACACCTGCAACGCGTACCGCTCAACGACGCCATGATGGGGCTGCTGGACCACAAGCAGCGTCGGCAGTTGGAGGAGCAGGCGCCTACCCACGTCACCGTACCGAGCGGTTCCAGTATCCGGGTGGATTACACAGAAGGGGATACACCGGTACTGCGGGTGAAGCTGCAGGAGATGTTTGGCCAGGCAGATACGCCGCGCCTGGCGCAAGGCAGGGTGCCGGTGATGCTGCATCTGCTGTCGCCGGCGCAACGGCCCGTGCAAGTGACCCAGGACCTCAAGGGATTCTGGCAACGCACCTGGCCGGAAGTGAAGAAGGAGCTGAAGGGACGCTATCCTAAGCACCAGTGGCCGGAGGATCCGACCGTAGCGGTGCCCAGCCGTACCGGGCGGAAACCCCGGGCTCGATAAGAAGATTCAAAGCGTCGAGCGAAGTCGGGGCTAGGCGTGCCTCGCGCTCGCCGCTCTCGCACACCCTGTGCTCCGCGGCACGTACGCATCCCTGCTACAGAGAACGCCCTGCCGAGCGCAGCAGCTTTGATCAGTGGAAGAGTTTTTTCCAGAGAGGCGTATCGCCTTCCTGCTTGTGATTCAGTGTGATGTGCACCAGGTAACCTGATTCGCCGCGGGACCCCTCGATGCCGGTGATCACGCCGGAGAGGTGGTAGGACTTCTTGTGGCTCTCCAGGTTCAGGAGCACTTCCACGTTGCCGCCCAACTGCATCTTCTTGCTGGTGCGGATCTTCACGCTATGGGCGGTGAGGTCCACGGTGGTGCCATAGAACTTCGAGACGGTCACGTCCTCGCCACCCACGTTCAGCATGTGGATGATGGCCTTCTCTTCGGTCTTCATCGCGGGCTTGTCTGGTCCCGGACTGGTGAGCATGACTGTAGACCTCTGACTATCGACCCCATGGGGCGATTCTAACAACAGCGGGCCCATAGACCAGTCTTTTCGTGACATGTGAGCGGGGTTGACATAGTTTCAGTCGGGGCACTCGCCAGCCCATATGCAGCAGGGAGGCAGGCGTGCATTAAGTGAAATGGTGTGTCGTGGTCTGCTAAAATCGCTGACTTTATATGAAGTCCCGCACTTAATTTTTTTCGAGAGACCGAGGCCCCATGACCGTCCGCACCCGTTTCGCCCCCAGCCCCACGGGCTACCTGCACATCGGCGGCGCCCGCACCGCGCTCTTCTGCTGGCTGTATTCCCGCCACCATGGCGGCACGTTCGTCCTGCGGGTGGAGGACACGGACCGGGAGCGTTCCACCGAGGCGGCGGTGCAGGCGATCCTGGACGGCATGGCCTGGCTCGACCTCAAGCAGGACGAGGGCCCGTACTACCAGACACAGCGTTTCGACCGCTACCGGGAGGTGGCCCAGGGGATGCTCAAGGCCGGTACCGCCTACCACTGTTATTGCAGCAAAGATGAGCTGGATGCCATGCGTGCCGAGCAGATGGCCCGCAAGGAGAAGCCCCGCTATGACGGCCGCTGCCGCGACCGCACCGAGCCGAAGCCCGGTGTCACGCCCGTGATCCGCTTCAAGAACCCCCAGGAAGGGCAGACGGTGGTGGATGACGCGGTCAAAGGCCGCGTGGTGTTCGATAACCACGAGCTGGACGACCTCATCATCGTGCGCTCCGACGGCAACCCCACCTACAACTTCTGCGTGGTGGTGGACGACATGGACATGCGCATCACCCATGTGATCCGCGGCGACGACCACCTCAACAACACCCCGCGGCAACTGAACATCCTGAAGGCCTTGGGCTACACGCCGCCCCAGTACGCGCACCTGCCCATGATCCTGGGGCCGGATGGCACCAAGCTCTCCAAGCGCCATGGTGCCGTGAGCGTGATGCAATATCGTGAGGATGGGTTCCTGCCGGAAGCGGTGCTGAACTACCTGGTGCGCCTCGGCTGGTCCCACGGCGACCAGGAAGTCTTCAGCCGGGAGGAGATGGTCAAGCTCTTCGACATCAAGGACGTGAACACCTCCGCGTCCGCCATCAACCCGCAGAAGCTGCTCTGGCTCAACCAGCACTACATCAAGACCGGCGACCTGCCGCGTCTCGCGGCGGAACTCGGCTGGCATCTCGCGCGCATGGGCGTGGACGTGTCCAAGGGGCCTTCGCTCGAGGGCCTGGTGAAGGCCCAGCAGGAGCGGGCCAAGACCTTCAAGGAGATGGCGGAGGGCAGCCGCTTCTTCTTCGAGGACGTGAAGGAATACGACCCCCAGGCCGCGGCCAAGAACCTGACGCCCGATGTGCTGCCGGGTCTCATGACCCTGCGGGAGAAGCTGGTGGCGCTGCCGGAGTGGTCCGCCCCGGCCCTGCATGATGCGCTGAACCATACCGCCGAAGCGCTGGGCCTGAAGCTCGGCAAGCTGGCTCAACCCCTGCGGGTGGCGGTGTCCGGTGGCGGCATCTCGCCACCCATCGACGCGACCCTCGAACTCCTCGGCCGCGAGACATCCCTCACACGCTTGGACCGGGCCGTCCGTTTCATCGAGGCCCAGGCCTGAGCGCGTTCAAGCGCCGCCCATAAAAAACCCGGCTCTGGCCGGGTTTTTTTTATGCAGACTGCGGGACCGTCGCTGGTCAATTCACCTGGGTCTTGAAGGTGATTGTGAAGAAAGGGGCGGTGACGCCGGTCTGGCCGTTCATGTTGGTGGCGGCGGTGAAGGTGGCCTTCACGCACTTCACGTTCGCGTCTACGGCACCCGCGCCGCCCACCGGGCTGTAGGTGAAGGTCCCCGCGCAGCTGCCGTTGTCGTAACTGAACGTGGGTGCTGCGAGGCCGCTGGAAGTGGAACCGTCGGTGAAGGTCTGGCTGCCGACGATGAACCCGGAATTGGCCGGGATGGCGTCGGTCACGAACACCCCATTGGCTCCACCGATGCCGGTGTTGCTCACCACGATGTTGTACTGGGCGGTGGAACCGGAGAAGGCTCGGGGCTTGGCGCTGCCCAGCGGATCCGCCGCGATGGTCACGGACTTCACGATCAGCAGGCTCGGCACGCCCACCTGGAAGGTGTCGCTGCCGGTGTTGGAGATGGTCTGCTCGGCGCCTTCCTTCGACATCACCGATGCCGTCCAGTAGCCGTTCGCGGGGCTGGTGCCGAGGGCATAGGTGTATTCGAAGGTCTGGGTGGCGGCATAGGCATTGGGTGCTGTCGGCACCGTGCAGGCGGTCTTGTTCAGGGTCAGCAGGTTCGCATTGTTCACCTGCACGGTGCTGGCCGGGTCGGTGAGCGTCAAGGTTCCGGTGCCGATGTCGAAGCAGCCGAAGGGATCGCTGATCACCGTGCGGATGAATACGCTCTGATTCGGCTCGAACACCGACTGGGTGCTGGTGCTGGGGTAGACGGTGTTGAAGAAATCGACGCTGTCCACGTTGATGGCCGGGTTCAGGTCGAAGGTGAGCGAACTCTGGCGCGCCGCGTTCTGGAACGGGAACAAGGCGATGGTGAGCCGGTTGTCGCTTGTGGTTGTGTTCGTCAGGGTCATGGTCAGCTGCGTGCCCGCCGGGATCGCCAGGGTGCCGGTGATGTTTACGGCGCAGAGGGTCGGCACGGTGGTGCTGGTGGGCGTGCAGTTGGTGTTGGTGCCGGTCAGCGAACTCGCGCCCGCCGCCAGCTTCACCGAGATGCTGCGGGTGCCCGTGCGGTTCTGGGTCGAGCCGCGGGCGATGTACATGTTGGCCACCAGGTTGCCGGTGATGGTGGTGGCCTTCGCGGTCTTGTAGAGCAGGGTCCAGACCGCGGTGCCGCCGTTGGTGGCGATGTTGTCGTTCTTGGCCGTGGTGCTGACCGTGCCCTGCACGCGGTGGAAGCTGCCCGTGGCGGCGCCGATGCCGGCCGGCAGCAGGTACAGGACCTTGTTGCCGGTGGTGGTGCCGGTCACGATCACCGGCGGTGAGCTGGGGGTCGGGCTGGTGGTGCCGCCGATGATGGTGGCGGTGTTGTTGATCACATCACCCGGTGAGCCGGTCACCGTGGCCGTGAACACGATGGTCACCGTCCCGTTGGCAGGGATGCTGATGCCGGTGATGTCCAGGTTGGTGCCGGTGGAACTGTCGGTGCTGCCGGCCGGCTTGGTGGTGACTGAGAGGCCGGAGAGATCCGGATCCAGGGCGTCCGTCACCTCGATGTTGCTGCCCGGCTGGCCCGCCGTGTCGGTGATGGTGATGGTGTACTGCAGCGTGTCGCCGGTCACGGTCGGGCTCTGGGTGAGGTCCGTAACCGTCTTGGTGGCGGTGACGTAGTTCGGAGTGTTGACGGTGGCCGAGTCGGTGGCGCTGTCGTTGGTGTTGTTGGTGTCGCTCACCAGGGAATTGGAGACGCTGGCCGTGTTCGCCGTGGGCGAGGTGGCGCTGCCGCTCAGCATCACCTTGAGGGTGATGGCGGGCAGGCTGGTGCCGCTGGTCATGGCGGTGGTGCTGGTGCAGGTGACCGTGCCGCTGGCGTTCGCGCAGGTCCAGCCGGTGCCGGTGGCGGAGACGTAGGTCTCACCCGCCGGCAGCACGTCGGTCACGGTGGTGGTGCCGCTGGCCGTGACGGTCTGGGGGCCGTTGTTCTTGACCGTGAGGGTATACGTGGTCGGCGTCCCGGCGGTGAGGTTGCCGCCGGTATGGGTCTTGGTGATCTGCAGGTCGGAGGCCGTCATCACCGTGGCCGTGTCGGTGTCGCTGTTGTTGCCCGACACGTTGTCGAACAGGGTGGTGTTGCTGACAGAGGCGCTGTTGGCGATGGAGGCCGACACGGTGCTCGCCACCGCCACCGTCAGGGTGATGGGGTTGTAGTTGGCGCCGCTGGTCACTGCCGCGGTGCTGGTGCAGGTGACGGTGCCGCTGGCGTTCGCGCAAGACCACCCGGTGCCGGTGGCGGAGACGTAGGTCTCGCCGGTGGGCAGCGTGTCCGTCACCGTAGTGGTGCCGGTGACCGTGGCCGGGCCGTTGTTGGTGACCGTCAGTGTATAGCTGCCATTGCTGCCGGCGACGAAGTTGCCGGAATGGGTCTTGTTCATGCTGAGGTCGGAGACCGGCACATTCGAGATGCTGATGACCTGGGCAGCGAGCACCACCGCGTCACCGCCGGACTGGTAGAAGGTGGTGGCGGTGGTCTCGTTGGCCGTGAGCAGGGCGCTGATGCTGAAGGTGTCGATGTCCACGCCGTAATACACGTCGTCCGTGGCAGCAGTACCGGTACAGGTCAGCGTGTTGATGGTGGAGTTGTACTGGTTGTTGGTGCCATTGCAGTTGTCCGTAAGCACCGTGCCGTTGAACGAGAGGGTCTCGTTGCCGGACAGGGTGGGATCGCCCTCCCAGGTGACCACCGCGAACTTGCCGTTGATGGAGGAAGTCGGCACATGGAAGTTGGCAGGAGTCAGGGTGATGGAGTTGTTCTGGAACACCTGGAACCCGTCATAGATGTTGATGACGCGGTTCGTCTCGGTGGTGTTGTTCAGGTAGATGACCACCAGCGACCAGCCGCCCAGCACCGTCTCGTCGCCGCACCAGGGGTTGCCGGTGCTGATGGCGAGGTTGGTGAGGGTATAGGTGCCATTGCCGGTCACGATCCCGTCACCGGTGAGGTCCACGAATCCGCCGTAGAAGGCTTCCACCGAGGTATCCGTGAAGGTCCGGTCAGCCGTGACGTTGGTGCCGTTCAGGGTCACGGCGGTGTCCACCGTGTTGCTGGAGCCGGCGTAGTAGAGGTAGGCCGCGACGATGGTGGATCCAGCCGGGATGCCTGAGAGGGCGCCGCTGCTGGTGGTGGTCACCTGGCAGGCGGGGTTGGTGCCGGTACCGTCGTTGGCCTTGGTACGGAATGTGCCGCCGGTGGTGACGAAGTTGATGTTGCCGGCGAGGCTGTTGAAAAGGGTCACGGCGGTGCCGGCCTGAGCTGTCTGGGGCAGAGCGAGAGTGAACCCCAGGCCCAACAGGCACGCCAATAGGGCCGCGGGGCGGCCCAATACCTTATGTAAGAAAGAGGTGGGAACGCTCATTTTTGGACTTATAGGCCTCGATCTTCTCCCGCCAAGATGCCCGAAA
This sequence comes from uncultured Gammaproteobacteria bacterium, assembly GCA_964584665.1. GTDB lineage: Bacteria > Pseudomonadota > Gammaproteobacteria > Natronospirales > REEB76 > DASUBN01. The sequence continues at coordinate 9,876 of CAZPAO010000007.1, read as the reverse complement.
TACCTGGGGCCCGCACCCCATAAGGGCTGCATAGGTTAGCAGCCCCCAACCCACGACACATGTTTAGATTAAGTCTATTTCTGAGCAAAGTATCTTTCCCTACTCAAAACATGACTTTACGCACAGCGATACTATACCATATGTAAAATAAAATAGTAAAATGTGTTGACATATTATGCCTGTATTAAGACAATAGTAGCCACGAAGACATTAATCAAGAGCGGATACCGGCCTCCCGGCAGAGGGGACGCTCGTATCACTCAGGCAGAACCCTTAAGGGAGCGATATTAGGCGATGAAAACTTGGTTCGGCGTGCTGTTGGCGACGGGGGTTGCCATCAGCCTGCCCGCTAACGCCGCCGGTGTGGCACCCGGTACCCAGATCAACAATACCGCGACGGTGGATTACACCGTCAGCGGTGTCAGCTATTCCAATACCACCACACTCAACACCGTCACCGTCGATGAACTCATCGACGTCACCGTCACCTGGCAGAACGGGGCACCCGTGCAGGTGCAACCCGGCGCCACCGACCAGTCCCTGCTGTTCCGCGTCACCAACACCGGCAACGGCACTGAGGCTTTCACGCTCGCTGTGGCCGCGAACCTCAGCAACGACCAGTTCGATCCCGCCAACGCCCGCATCTACTTCGATTCCGACGCCAGCGGCGACTTCTCCGTGGGCGACGTGCTCTACGCCCCCGGCAGCAACGATCCGGTGCTGGCGAGTGGCGCCTCAGTGGACGTGCTGATCGTGAGCGATATCCCGGGCAGCGTGGTGGACGGGAACCGTGCCTTCGCGCGCCTCAAGGCTGCTTCCAACACATTCACCGGCAACCCCGGCCAGCTCAGGCACGGCGCCGGCGACGGCGGCGTGGACGCGGTGCTGGGCCATTCCGGCGGCAAGGCCGCGGACAAGGGCGAATATATGGTGGCCAACAGCCCATTCCTGATCATGCAGAGGTCTGCCAAGGTGACAGACCCCAAGGGTGGAGACCTTCCAGTCTCGGGCGCCACCATCCTCTACACCATCAAAGTGACTCCGACCGGCATCAGCTCCGCCAACAGCGCGCTGGTGACCGATGCGATCCCCGCCAACACCACTTACGTGCCGGGCAGCCTGACCCTGAACGGCACAGCACTGGGTGATGGCACGGGAGACGGTGACCCCGGTGACTTCAACGTCACCACCCCTGGGTCCATCACCGTCGACCTCGGGGCGCTGGCGGCCACCGCCAGCGCCCAACTTGTCACGTTCAAAGTCCAGATCAACTGAGGATGCAACCATGAAGCGTTCCACACTCATCAATGGATTGTCCCTGGCAGCCGCCCTGGCTGCGACCAGCGTGCTGGCGGCCGCCCCCAGCCTCGATCTGGTCACCACGGTGCAGCAGGTGAAGACCACCACCGATGCCAAGGGCGTCCAGCACAGCCAGGTGGTGCCGATGGACAAGGCCCTGCCGGGTGCCGAACTCGTCTACACCATCACCTATCACAACATCGGCAAGCAGCCGGCGGGTGACGTGGCGGTGAACGATCCGATCCCCGAGCACACTGTCTACGTGCCGGGCAGCGCCGAAGGCGCCGGGATGGACATCACGTTCTCCATCGACGGCGGCAAGACCTGGGGCAAGCCGGAGGAGCTGAAAGTGCACAACGCCGACGGCACCACCAGCGATGCCCAGGCCAAGGACTACACCAACATCCATTGGGTGCTGAAGGGCAAGCTCGCCCCCGGCGCCTCCGGCACGGTGTCGTTCCACACGGTGCTCCAGTAAGAGGCATGCGAGGTCTCCGCCCGGGATGGGCGGAGACCGTCTCGGGATGTTCGATTGAGGGAGCGGGTTTGAAGACCGTCTCCCGGTCCAGGGAAAGGGGATAAACGAGCTTGAGCAAGAGTTTCGGCCTTGGCATGGAGCCGGGGTCATAGATCAGGCCGGGCCAAGGAGGCCGTTTTATGTCCAATCGGCCAATGGACAGCGCTAAGAGTGTTTTGAGTTTTTTTTGCCCTGTAACAACCCTCAATTTGGGAGGAGATATGAAGACTATTTCGACAGTGAGAAAGCTCACCGGTGCCTTGTTGGCCGGCGTGGCTTTGATGCTGTTCGGGACCGCGGCCAACGCGGCCCAGACGGCGTCTGGCACGACCATCAGCAACAGCGCCACGGTGAACTACAGCGTCAACAGCGTCGCCCAGTCGGCGATCACCAGCACTGCTGCCACCTTCAAGGTGGATACGCAGATCGTGATCTCCGTCGCCCGGTCGGACAGCAGCAAGGTGGCCGTGACCCCCGGTCAGACCACAGCTGCGGTGCTGACCTTCACGGTGACCAACAACGGCAACGCCACGGAAGACGTGAAGCTGGCTCAGCTCACGAAGACCACCGGTACGGCTGATCCGTTCGGTGGCGGCACGAACGACAACTTCGACGGCGCCAGCGCCGCGGTGTTCGTCGAGAGCGGCGGCACCGCCGGTTACCAGTCCGCCCAGGACACCGCCACTAACATCATCAGCCTCGCGGCCGGTGGCGTTAAGACGGTGTACGTGGTGATCACCGGTTCCCCGGCGATCCCCGCGACCCAGCTGGACGGCGATGTGGCCGTGTATGCCTTGACGGGTACGGCCTCCGTGGCCGGTTCCTGCTCCACGACCTGCACGGTCGAGACGCAGGACGTGAGCACCGACAAGAACCTGAACACCACCAACCTGAACACCGTCTACAAGGTGTTCGCTGATGCTGCTGGTGCGGCGGGTGACGGTGATGTTGCGAAGGATGGCATCGGTTCGGCGCGTGATGCGTTCGTGGTCCAGTCGGCCAAGCTGACGATCAGCAAGACCTCCAAGATCATCAGCGACCCGATCGATGGTACCGACAACGGCACCACGATCCATGCTCGTGCGATCCCGGGTGCGATCATCCAGTACACCATCACGGTGGCTAACGCCGCAGGTGCCCAGACCGCCACGGGTGTGGCGATCACGGACGCCCTGACCAGCCAGATCCCGGCCTCCACGGCCTGGGTCACCGGTCAGCTGAACGTGACCTCGCCGGCCGGGACCATCTCGGGCTGCCAGGACAACGGTTCAGGCAAGACCACCACTGCCGGCGTGTCGTGCGATTACAACTTCACGACGCCGACCACGGTGACCGTCACTGGCATCAGCCTCACCGCCAGCCAGAGCGCCACCGTGACCTACGAAGTGTCGATCAACCAGTAATCGGCACATAAGTAGGTGAAGGTAAACAGATAATGTTGGGGTTCCTGAAGAGGGTTTCAGGGCAACGCATCGCCCCGGGCTGGCAACAGCCCGGGGCGCATGTGCGCCTGCGCCCTCACACAAGGAGCGAACATGACGCGTCTTTGGACAAGTCGCGGCTGGGGGAACTCGTGCGTCCTCTGGCCCGCCTTGCCAAAGCCCCTCGCCCTGCACAAGGGGTGACGGGGGGCTTTAGCAAGGCGTTGGCGTTCAGCCTTGCGCTTGTCGTGATGCCCATGGCGATGGCGGCCCACGCTCCGGCGGGCACCGTCATACCCAACACTGCGAACCTCGCCTACCAGGTAGGCGCCAATCCAGTCCAGACGCTGCAAAGCAACACGGTGCAGACTACGGTGATAGCGTTCCATGCGCCTTCATCCGCGGAACTGCTCCAGTATGCGACGGCAGGCACGGGGAGCGCCGGTTCGGTGCTCGTCGGCCCGACCATGTGCAGCGTGGGCGGCGGTTCCACGTACAAGACCTTGCCTGCACCGGTCGTGCCGGGCGCCGGCAAGTTGCACGTGACCGATCCGCAGCCCCTGGCAGGCGCGGGTGTGTACAACGAAGGCGACCCCGTCTTCGTGCAGGTCACCGATCCGAACCGCAACATCGATGCCACCGTGCGCGACACGGTGGACGTGACCGTCAGCGTCACCGCCACCGGTGACGTGGAGACCTTGCGGCTGACCGAGACCGGCGTGGATACGGGCGTGTTCGTGGGTTACATCCAGACTGTGGCTCCTCCGGCGGTCAAACATGACTGCTTGCTGGCGGTGGAGGAGAACAGCATGGTGGCCCTGTCCTACAAGGACACCATGGACCAGACCGATACCGCCGACGCGGCAGTACCGGTGGATCCGCTCGAAGTGGTGATCGATTCCAACACCGGCAAGCACATCGATGGTGCGAGCATCACGGTGCTGGACGCGGTCACCGGACAGCCGGCCAAGGTGTTCGGTTATGACGGTGCGAGCAGCTATCCCTCGACCGTGGTGAGCGGCAAGAGCGCGAAGGACGCTTCGGGCCGGACCTATCCGGCAGTGGCGGGGAGCTTCCGTTTCCCGCTGGTCAAGCCGGGCAGCTACCGACTCAAGGTGGAAGCCCCGGCTGGCTACATCGGTCCCTCGGCGGCGAGCGCGAGCCAGCTGCAGAACCTGCCCGGCGGACCCTACGTCATCGACTCCGGCTCCTATGAGAAGACCTTCACCGTGAAGAGCACGGAACCGGTGCAGTCCGACATCCCCCTGGATCCGTCGAGCGGCGCCTTGTTCGTGCAGAAGTCCGCATCCACCGACATCGCGGCGGTGGGCGACTTCGTGCAGTTCACCCTGACCGTGGGCAACAACGCCACGACGGGCACGGCGAACGGCATCGAGCTGGTGGATACCCTGCCGCAGGGCATGCGCTATGCCAAGGGTTCCGCCAACCTCAACGGCGTGCATGTCGCCGATCCCACCGTCTCGGCCGACGGCCTGCAGCTCATCTTCCCGGTGGGCAGCATCAAGGCGGCCGAGAGCGTGATACTGAAGTACGTGGTCGAGATCACCGCCGCCAGCCAGAGCGGCCCGGTGGTGAACAAGGCCCAGGGCTTCATCGCGGGCCGTGCTTCGTCCAACGTCGGCACCGCTCAGGTGCAGATCCAGGACGAGCTGATGAGCGCGGTCAACACCCTGGTGGGCCGCGTGATCGTCGACGATTGCCAGGACAAGCCGGGCGCGCCGGGCCTCGAGAACGTGCGCGTGTTCATGGAGACCGGCACCTACGGCGTGACCGACAAGGACGGCCGCTTCCACTTCCAGGGCGTGAGCAACGGCACCCACGTGGTGCAGCTCGATACCGCGACCCTGCCGGACGGCTATGAAGTGGGCGATTGCGTGCACAACACGCGCTTCGCCGGCCGTGACTACTCGCAGTTCGTGGACCTCCACGGCGGCACGCTCTGGCGCGTGGACTTCCACGTGCACAAGGTGGCGCCGCCTGCGGGCACCGTCTCGCTGCAGCTGTTCCAGATGTCCGCCGGCGACGGCGTAACCCAGCAGAACACCGCCGACGTGCGGGTCGCCAGCGTGCCGGTGAAGAACCTGCGCGTCACCGTGATCCCGCCGGAAGGGGTGGACTACGTGCCGGGCAGCGCCGCGGTCGACGGGAGTTCCGTGGCCGATCCGGACAACACCGGCGGCGCGCTCCAGTTCCACCTGGGCGACGCGGGCGTGGACTGGCACGGCGTGATCAGCTTCAAGACGCGTTCCGAGAACAAGGTCGATGCCGGTCAGGAGACCAAGGGCATCGCGACCTTCGATACGCCCTCGGGCGCCAACCAGCGCACCCCGCCGGTCAGCGTCGGCCTGCCTGCCGCCGCCCTCGGCCGCAGCCATGAGGTGCTCACCCTCCAGGACTTCGATTCCGGCAAGGCCGTGCTCACCGCGCGCGACCGGCAGACCATGGAGTACCTGGGCCAGCTGCTGAAAGGCGGCAAGAACATCACCATCGACGTGATCGGCTACACCGACAACGTGCGCCTCGCCCCGGGCAGCAGGTACAAGGACAACATCGCGCTGTCCAAGGACCGCGCCCAGCAGGTGGCGGATTACATCCGCTCCCACTTCGACCTGGGCGACGTGCAGATGCGGGTGGACGGCTACGGCGAGGCCAACCCCTGCGAGAGCAACGCGACCGAGGAAGGCCGCAGCAAGAACCGCCGCACCGAGATCGACGTGGGCTATGACGCCGCCTCGCTGGCGGGCGCGCCCGCGAAGGGCGGTTCGGCCCAGTCCGACGTCGGCAAGGCCGACACCCACGGCGCCGCCGCGCTGTCGCCGGCCGCGAGCCTGGCGGACAAGCTGCTGGCGCCCCAGGGCGAGATCAAGGAAGTGGTGCAGATCGACAAGAGCTGGTTCGCCTCCAGCGACGCTTCCGCCGCCTGGGTGCTCCCGGCCGACGGCTACCAGCCCATCTCGCCGGCCATCAAGGTCGCGGTGCGCCACGCCCCGGACCAGCACGTGCGCCTCAGCATCAACGGCAGCCTGGTGGACAACGCCAACTTCCAGGGCGCCCAGTACAACACCACCCGCACGCTCGCCATCAGCCAATGGATGGGCGTGACGGTGCAGGAGGGCGACAACCGCCTCGCCGCCGACGTGCTGGACGCCGACGGCAAGGTCGTCGCGCACATCGAGAAGTCCGTGCATTACTCCGGCGCGCCGGCCCGCGCGGAACTCCTGGCCGACAAGTCCGTGCTGGTGGCTGACGGCAAGACCAAGCCGGTGCTGGCCATCAAGCTGTATGACCGCTGGGGTTACCCGGTGCGCGCCGGCATGGTGGGTCGCTACAACCTGCAATCCCCGTACCAGGCATACCAGAGCGTGCAGGAGCTGCAGGAACAGCAGCTCTCGGCCATCGGCCCGCGGCTCCCGAGCTACACGGTGCGCGAGGACGGCATCGCCTACATCGTGCTGTCCCCGACCAACACCACCGGTCAGCTCACGCTGGACCTGCCCATGGGCGAGACCCAGGAAGTGCAGGAGCTGCGCGGCTGGATGAAGCCCGCCGACCGCGACTGGATCCTGGTGGGTCTCGCCAACGGCACTGCCGCTTTCAACGACATCAAGGGTCACATGGAGACCAGCTCCAACAGCGACCCGAACAATGACGTGTTCGAGGATGGCCGCGTGGCGTTCTACGCCAAGGGCTCCATCAAGGGCGAGTACCTGCTGACCGCAGCCTATGATTCCGCCAAGCAGACCGGCGTGGACGTGAACGGCCTGCAGCAGACCGTGGACCCGAACCAGTACTTCATGCTCTACGGCGACGGCTCCCAGCAGGCCAACGACGCCGTCAGCGCCAGCAAGCTGTACGTGAAGATCGAGCGTGGCCAGTTCTACGCCATGTTCGGCGACTACAACACCGGCCTCACCGTGACCGAGCTGTCGCGCTACGACCGCGTGCTGAACGGCTTCAAGAGCGAATACGACGGCGACCACCTGGGCTACACCGCCTTCGCCGCGCAGAACTCCCAGTCCTTCGTCAAGGATGAGATCCAGGGCGACGGCACCTCGGGCCTGTACCACCTGTCGCACCAGCAGATCATCCTGGATTCCGAGACCATCACCATCGAGGTGCATGACCGGTTCCAGCCGGACGTGATCGTCAGCACCCAGACGCTGACCCGGTATCTCGACTACAACATCGACTACCTGGGCGGCACCATCTTCTTCAAGCAGCCGGTGCCGAGCCGCGATTCCAGCTTCAACCCGGTGTTCATCGTCGCGCAGTACGAAGTGGACCACGGCGGCGAGCAGCAGGTCACGAGCGGCGGGCGCGTCGCGGCCAAGTTCAACGACGACAAGGTCGAAGTGGGCGCCACCATGATCAACGAGGCCACCGGCACCGCCCAGGGCAGCAACAAGCTGGCCGGCGCGGACCTGCGCATCGACCTCAGCCAGAGCGTCCAGTTCCGCGCGGAAGTGGCCCGCACCGACACCGTGGCCACCAACCTGGGCACCGGCCTCGTGGTCTCGCCGACCGGCACCGGCCTCGCCAGCAACACCTCCGTCGCCCCGGGCATGGGCTCGGCTTACCTCGCCGAGATCAAGACCCGCAACGCCAAGCTCGAGAGCGACATCTACGTGCGCCAGGAAGACGCGAACTTCGGCCTGGGTCAGCAGTCCCTCGCCGAGACCGCCACCCACAAGGTGGGCGCGGACGCAAAGTACCACCTCACCGACAAGGTGAGCCTGCAGGGCGAGGCCTACCGCGCCGAGTCCCTGGACGGCGGCGGGACACAGGACGTGGCGGACACCGGCGTGAAGTACGAGAGCGGCAACAACAACGCCACCGTCGGCGTGCGCCATGCCAGCCAGGATTACACCGCGCTCTCCGCGCTGCCGGCCATCGGCAACAACGTGGTGCAGACCGGCCAGCTCTCCAGCGGCACGGCCGCCGCGGCGACTCCGGTGGGCGCGGGTGACTTCTCCACCAACCAGGTGTACCTGGGCGGCGGCACCGGCGTGCTGGACAACAAGGTGACCCTCCACGCCGAGACCGATCAGAACGTCGGCTCCCAGAACGACAACCCGCAGTTCCCGGCCCAGAGCACCGTGGGCGCCGACTACCACGTGACCAAGGATTCCACGCTGTTCGCCAACGAGCAGTTCGTGAACGGCTCCGACCAGCAGGCCTACAGCCGCATGACCGAGATCGGCGTGCGCAGCAGCCCCTGGGACCAGGCGCAGATCCAGACTTCGGTCGCTTCGCAGCAGACCGAGTACGGCCCGCGCAACTTCTCCACCATGGGCCTCACCCAGGGCTTCAAGGCCACCGACAACCTGACCCTGAGTGTCGGCATGGACAAGGCTTCCACCATGAGCCAGCCGAACGTGCCCGGCGGCGGCACCACCCTGGTCAGCCCGGTGGCCAACCCCAACGCCGCCCCGGCCGTCGGCACCACCACCGAGGACTTCACCTCGATGTTCCTGGGCGCGGGTTACCACAAGGACAGCTGGTCCCTGACCAGCCGTGTGGAAGCCATGCACTCCGATTCCGAGAAGCACCGCGGCGTGTTCACCGGCTTCTACAAGGACCTGTCCGGCGGCGACGCCTTCTCCCTGAGCCTGCAGGGCTTCGATGATCGCTTCGACGCCGGCGCCGTGGCCACCACCGCCGACGCCCGCTTCGGCCTGGCGCACCGCCCGGACGACTCCCGCTGGACCGTCCTCAACCAGATGGACTTCATCTATTCGGACGCGCAGGGCAGCCTCGGCGGCCTCCTGATCACCCCGCAGGAGGGCCTGAATCAGCAGCAGACCTCCGTCTCCGGCGTGAACCCGGTCACCACCCCGGACACCTCCGTGCTCGACCAGCGCACCTGGAAGCTCATCAACAACCTGCAGGCCAACTACAAGTACAGCGAGCGTTCGCAGCTGTCCTTCTACTACGGTTCCAAGTACGTGCTGTTCGACTTCGACGCCCTGGGCTACAAGGGCTACACGGACCTCGTCGGCTTCGAGTACCGCTACGACCTGACCCCGAAGTGGGACGTGGGCTTCCTCGCCAACCGCGAGCATTCCTACTCGGCCAACGTCTCGAACCGCAGCTTCGGCCTGGAGACCGGTTTCGCCTTCGCCACCAACATGTGGGTGAGCCTGGGCTACAACTTCACCGGCTTCTACGACCAGGACTTCACCGCGACCCACTACACGGCGAAGGGCCTGTTCCTGCGCTTCCGCTTCAAGTTCGACCAGGACACCATCAAGGCCCTGGCCGAACACGGCACCCCGGCACCCTAAGCTGCTGAGCGGGCAGGCGATTTCACCGCCAACCCCCTGGTTTTCCTTGACAGCGGCGCCCCCGGCATGGAAAATGCCGCCTCTTCGGCTTGGGGCTATAGCTCAGCTGGGAGAGCGCTTGCATGGCATGCAAGAGGTCGTCGGTTCGATCCCGACTAGCTCCACCAAGCTTATATATAGAGGGCGTCCTGACGGGCGCCCTTTACGCTTAAACGAGAGGTTCCGTCCCCATCGTCTAGAGGCCTAGGACATAGCCCTTTCACGGCTGTAACTGGGGTTCGAATCCCCACTGGGGGCTGTTCTCTGGGGAAGCATTGCTTCACCAGAGAACAGC
>CAZPAO010000006.1:0-119222 GCA_964584665.1 uncultured Gammaproteobacteria bacterium | reverse complement strand
CATCGACAAGGCCGTCATCCAGGCCGTGGCCGAGCTGAAGAAGCTCTCCAAGCCCTCCGCCGACAACAAGTCCATCGCCCAGGTGGGCACCATCTCCGCCAACGGTGATGAAGTGATCGGCAAGCTCATCGCCCAGGCGATGCAGAAGGTCGGCAAGGAAGGCGTCATCACCGTCGAGGAAGGCTCGGCGCTGACGGACGAGCTGGAAGTGGTCGAGGGCATGCAGTTCGACCGCGGCTACCTCTCCCCCTACTTCATCAACAACCAGGGCGCCATGACGGCTGAGCTCGAGAAGCCCTACATCCTGCTCTGCGACAAGAAGATCTCCAACATCCGCGAGATGCTCCCGGTGCTGGAAGGCGTGGCCAAGAGCGGCCGCAGCCTCCTGGTCGTGGCGGAAGACGTGGAAGGCGAAGCCCTGGCGACGCTGGTGGTCAACACCATCCGTGGCATCGTCAAGGTCGTGGCCGTCAAGGCCCCCGGCTTCGGCGACCGCCGCAAGGACATGCTGAAGGATCTCGCGATCCTCACCAAGGCCACCGTCATCTCCGAAGAGCTGGGCCTCACCCTCGAGAAGGCCAGCATCGCTGACCTGGGCGAAGCCAAGAAGGTCATCGTGGACAAGGAGAACACCACGGTCATCGACGGCGCCGGCAAGGCGGCCGACATCCAGGCCCGCGTCGAAGCCATCCGCAAGCAGGTCGAGGACACCACCTCGGACTACGACAAGGAGAAGCTGCAGGAGCGCGTCGCCAAGCTGTCCGGCGGCGTGGCCCTCATCAAGGTCGGTGCCAGCACCGAGATCGAGATGAAGGAGAAGAAGGCCCGCGTGGAAGACGCCCTGCACGCCACCCGCGCTGCGGTGGAAGAAGGCATCGTCCCCGGCGGCGGCGTCGCGCTCGTGCGCGCCAAGCAGGCCATCGGCAAGCTCAAGGGCGAGAACGAAGACCAGCAGATGGGCATCTCCATCCTGCTGCGCTCCATGGAAGAGCCCCTGCGCCAGATCGTCGCCAACGCCGGCCAGGCGCCGGACGTGGTGCTGAACAAGGTGCTCGACGGCAAGGGCAACTTCGGCTACAACGCCGCTACCGACGAGTACGGCGATATGGTCGAGATGGGCGTGCTGGACCCGACCAAGGTCGCCCGCACCGCCCTGCAGAATGCCGCTTCCGTGGCGAGCCTGCTCATCACCACCGAGGCCATGGTGGCGGAACTGCCGAAGGAAGATAAGCCCGCGATGCCGCAAGGCGGAATGGGCGGCGATATGGATTTCTAATCAGCAGACGCTGATTCGAAATCGACTAAATGGAAGGCCCCACGAGAGTGGGGCCTTTCCTTTTATGCGCCGGCCATTCCGCATCAGATGGGCATGGGTGGGGACATGGGCGCGCCGCATGCGGCGCGCGACCGCGCAGGACCGCGGGCGGGCCGGCCGACGGAACAGGGACGTGGAGTCGGGGAGGTGGCGGAGCTACCCCGTGATCTTGGGAACGGCATCCCTGCCTAAGTCGCATTTCACTCCCTCCCGGGAGCGAGGCACCTTTGTTTCGGCAAAGGTGCCCCAAACCATTCTCCCGGAGCGCGGGGCGCCGAAGCAGCGCCGTCCCTCCGCTCCTTGCTCGCAGCAGAGCCGCGCTCACGGGCCATCCTTGGCCCTTCGCGCGGGCTCGGCTCCTGCCTTTGCCCCTGGCGGGCTGCCTTTGCTCGCGGCAGTGCTCGGCGCGCGCTACGGGTTGGGCGTTAGAATCTAGACAACACGGGAGAGAAGTCATGCCGAATGGACATCACGGACCTAAAGAAGAGTGGGACCGTTTGGAGGCTCCGCTTGTTGAGCTTGACCCAGTGATTAGGGCCTTCGCTGAAAATCACAAGATGAAGTTTTCCAGCAACGATCACGCTTGGCCGGAACGATCCTTGACGATAGTTGATGAATTGCACAGGAAGATTCAGATATACCTGAAAAACGAAGAACCGCTGACCTTTATCGTCGGAGCATATGCCTGGCGTGATAGCGAATCAGATAGATGTCTGAAGATGGAATTCGTCACTGAGCCTGTCTCCCCTCCGGCGCTACGCATCAATCTATTGAGCTGGCTGGAACAGAGCTATAAGACTGTGATGGCGTGGAAGACCGAGGATTTGGAATTTGCCACGAAGCTGCAAAAACTCTCTTGAGGGCTCGCTTTCAAGCTGCACGATCCTGCTCCGCTTGAAAGCCCAGGGCGTACTCCCCTATAGGGCCCTGTACGCCCGCCCGCGGCTGCGCCGCGGCCCCTGGCTTCGCCCCTGCGGGCCAGCCTTGCGAGCTTCAGTGCTCGGCGGCATCCAAGGGGTCTTGGAGTAAACGGCAAGAGTGCTTAGCATGTATTAGGGGATCCCCAGTTCTTGCTCCAAGGGATGGTGCTATATGCGTTTAAGGGAATTACAGATAAAGAACTTCCGAAAGATTTCAGAACTAACCATCAATTTTCCCCGTGGCCTATCCGTAATCGTTGGCGAAAACAACGTCGGCAAAACTGCGGTCATAGATGCGCTGCGACTACTGCTCTTTTCGAGCAGAGACTTTGAGACGTTGAGATTGAATGAAGACGACTTTAAAAATGGTTCGGATTACTTGCCAATAGAAGTGTCTTGTACTTTTTGCGATTTGAAAGAAGAAGATGAAGTAAATTTCCAAGAGTGCCTCATCGATCTTGGAGATGGAAAATTCGAAATCCGATTCAATGCACGAGTCGAATTCAACAAACATTCTCGAAGATCAAGCGTCAAAATGTGGGGAGGCGAAACTGAAGGCGGCATGCTCCCTTCCAAAGTATACGATTTCATATCATCGATATATCTTCGTCCCCTTCGGGATCCAGAGTCGGGTCTGCGACCAGGTCGGAATTCCCAAGTGTCTCGTTTGATTGACAGCATCACTGAAGAATCTGACTACGAGAAGTTCGAGGGTATTGCAAAGAACGCAAATGAGGCAATCCAAAAATTGGAGCAGGTTGTTGCTGCGAAGAAGGACATTAACGATCAGATGCTCCTAATTGCGGGTAAAGAGCTTTCTCAGGAAACAGAGCTAATTTTTACTGATCCAACCTTCCATCGAATAATTGCTGGTCTTCAACCACGTGTAGACGAACTGCCATTCTCTTTGAATGGACTTGGCTACAACAACCTAATCTTCACATCAGCTACTTTGGGCACTTTGCGCCGAGGTGATAATTATGCCTATCGCTCGATTTTAATCGAAGAGCCAGAAGCTCACTTGCATCCACACTTGCAGGTGTTGCTTCTAGACTACCTCGCACAAGTATCGGCTCAAAACAGTGGCAACGACGTGCAAGTAATCGCCAGCAGCCACTCACCTATATTGGCCAGTCAAGCTCCGATTGACTCAGTAGTGTCTATGTTCGAAACAAATGGAGAGATACGAGTAGTATCCATGTGTTCTCTGGCTATTGATGAAGGATTAAAGAAAAAGCTTCAGAGATTTCTTGATGCAACACGTGGCGAACTTTTTTTCGCTAAGCGCATATTAATGGTTGAAGGAATCTCTGAGGCATTAATAATTCCGCTTTTGGCAAAACACCTAGGAATTTCCTTAAAGAAAGGCGCGGTTACTGTATTGAATGTTGACGGGTTGAATTTCAACACTTTCCTTCCCTTATTTGGAGATAAAAGAATAACAGTGCCCATTGCAATTCTGACGGACGGCGACTGCAAAAGTCTTGGTGCTGAATTGTCGAATACCACAAAAACTCTTAAGGCCAACGAGTTACACATTAATAACTTGAGAGTGGAATACTCTGAAATAACGTTTGAGCATGAATTGGCGCGGGCGCCCACTATGTTGGCACTTATGCTGACGGCTTTCGAGATGATTCATCCGCTAAATGGAAAGCAACTTAGAAGTGACATCGCGTTACTTAGTGGCAATGATCAGAAAGCAAATAAATTCTTAGAAGAGTTTTTGAGAAATAACACGTCAAAAGGCGAGTTCGCTCAGGAACTGGCGGCGCTCTTAGATGCGCCAACGCTAAAAGTGCCTGTCGCCGAAATACCGGCCTACATTAAGCGCGCCCTTGAGTTTTTGGGCGCGACATAAGTGAATTGGTCATGGGAATAATTGAGGAATTGCAAAGCCAAATAGTTGCTCAGAATCCGACTGCGGAGCAGCAGGACGCTATCTTCTCTGGAGACTTAGAATTTCTACTTAGAGCTGCTCCTGGCAGTGGCAAGACATGGACATCGTGCCGGCGATTTATTTGGAGAGGCGCAAACTGGCCTTACAAGGTGGGCGGCATTGCGCTCCTCTCATTTACGAATACAGCTATCCATGAGTTTTACAGAGCGACCCATGAAGTGGGTATGCAAAAGCTATTGTCTGATCCGAACTATCTCGGAACTTTTGATGCTTTTCTGGAAAGGTTTTTGTTTTCGACATTTGGGCATCTAATCGAAAAGTCAACAAAACGCCCTAAGTTATTTGTAGCAGCCCGCCCCGGGGACTGGGCCAACCAGAAGCTTCAAGCTTGGACGACACTAGGCTCCGGTCAAAATATACCAGTGCCAGCCTGGGAGATAGTTCCATTTGTGGATAAGGAGGACGTGAAATTTAGGGCGAGCATAAAATCCGGAGGTAAGGCGCTAGATGGTGCAAGCGCCGTTAAGGAGCTATTGCGAACTGGTCGGTATACCCATGCACAGCGTGGTTATTGGGCGTGCATGTTGTTATCTACCCGACCTCATTTAGCAAAAATCCTCGCTAGACGATTTCCAGAAATTATCGTTGATGAAGCACAGGATACCAATAAGTGGTTGTTGCTAATCCTCGAAATTCTCAGAGAGGCAGGGTCGAAGATAACGCTCATAGGAGACCCGGACCAGTGCATATTTGAATTTAGCATGGCAGATCCGGAGTCACTTTTCGTATTGAGAGAGAAATGGGGGATATCTGAGAAGCCACTGAGTAAATCATTTCGGTGCAGTAATCGCATAGCTGACGCAGTTCGTAACATTGGTACAAATGCGATGTTTACAGGTAGGGGAGAAGATAGCGGAACTTCCAGAAAAGCCTATGTTGTTAGGGAAACTTCTAAGGTTTTCAACCGTTCAATTGCAGAATTCCAAAAACTTCTGCCTCTGTGTGATTTAGACAAGGATCGGAGCGCAATACTGTGCCGAGGACACGGCCAACTTGAATCAATCCGTGGTGAAAGTATCTATGCAGAGTTGAGAGGTCAAACCCAGGATTTGGCCAGAGCCGCATTCTTTAGAGATTTCCATCATGATTATAAATATGCATTTAAAACGGTAGAAAGTGTTGTTAGAAAGCTTTCAAAGAAAGATGACCTATGGAAATTAATTGATGAACAACCGGACTGTGAGCGCTCTCGCATTGCAAGAATTGCTATCTGGCGCTTTGTTAAGTATCCATCAGGGCTGCCGTCAATAGGACTAAGCGCCGAAGACTGGATAGAACAACTTAAGACGAATTTAAGCGTATTGTTAGTCGATATTGGCATCGATGAAAAACCTAAGCTAGGGTTGCAGATTAAGAAAACTGGACTTGAGGCAGACCAGTTTGAGATGCCGCTCTTTACTCCTGAACCGCTCTTTCCGACGATTCGTCAAGAGACTATCCATAAAGTAAAAGGAGAAAGTCTTGACGCCGTACTATTGTTGGGCACCGATAAGTTCTTCAACGACATAGTCAATTCAATAGTAACTAACACGAATACAGAGGACAGGAGATTGGCATACGTTGGCATGACGAGAGCCAGAAGTTTGTTAGTTGTGGGCTTGCCCAGCAAGCACTACGACAAACATATAGACAAGTGGAAACAGTGGGGGTTTGAAGCGCTTTAGTTTTTCGGTCTGCTGATCCGTTCCAGTGGAACTTGGGGCGACCGTTCTAGGGTGAAATGAACATTAAAGACGAAATGCTTAAGCGTATTTGGCGGCAGGGGAAGATACCAGTTCTTTTCCGGCGCCCTAGGCCTGAGCCGATTTTGGTTCGACTGCCGTTTTCTTCCACAAATCGAGAATGGGTTCAGGAGGGGCACAAGAGAAAGACTGTCTGGAATGGGAAATATACCTGTTGGGAAGCTCCTGTGGCGTGGTTTGATGATCTTGTTGACCGCGCGATTCACAAGTATGGAAGCGTGTATGTGATTCAACCTTTTAATAGACAGCAAAAATGTGCTCCTGCGTGCTGGAATGCTAAAGGTTACGAATGTGAATGCTCTTGCATGGGTCTAAATCATGGGAATGGAGAGCCAGCTGGTAATTGGAAAGAAATATCCGAGAGCTTGGCAGTTAACTATGGGGCTCGTGAGTATTCGTGCAGGCTTCTGAATATCTAAATGGAAAAGCGATCAGATCGCTTTCATGATTGATTGAGTCACTGAAGCAATGGAGCTAAGTTAAAACGACAATGAAATAAATATTCATTGGGGGGAGTGGATATGAAAACAGTTGAATCAGTTGATTTTCAGAAAAAGCTAGACGATGAAGTAGCGAAAGTAATGAATGGAATAAAAGCGCAGTATCTAGACGTGCTGTGGAACTCGGGCGCACATGCGGCTGCTGCTAGTGATAGATACAGTACGTGGCTGATAGCAGCTGCTGCAGCTGGATTTGTCTTTATCGCCATACATGGTGATTCAGCGGAAATCGCATTATCGCCCAAATCCACTCTGATGTGGCCCCTTCTATTCTTGCTAGTCAGCATTGGTTTAGGTCTTATATCAAAGTATTTATTCGTACCGCTGGAAAGGGTTAGAGCTACGCGCAGCTTTCTACGGGAGGAAACGCCGAAGATAATAGAGCAGTATGAAGTGCAAACCGCGCCCCTTAAAGAATATGCGGAAGTCAATAATCTTATCTATAGAGAACAGCTCGAACTAAAAGATGTGTTAACCGAGGTCGCCTCGCCGATGCTTTGGCCTTACAAAAGTGCGGCGAAAGATATAGCCAAGGATGGAGCAGCTGGAATCTTGTTGCTAACGAAGGTAAATTTCGCCTTATCGCAACTTCATTCAATAGTTACTGGATTGCAGGCGTTTTCACTTTTCTTATTCTGTGTCGCAGTTATTTGGAAGCTTGTCTAGAAGAGATAGCCATGGAACGAGCCACTAAGACGTCAATTTGGCAAGTAGAGGTTATTCGTGAGGGGTAGTGACCATGGAAGATGACTCCTACCACTGGTCGTATCACGTGGCGAAGCCGCTGATTTATCTAATTATCATTTTAGGCGCAATCTCTCTAGGATTCCCAGGGTGGCAGAGTGGTGTTGGGCTTGCTTGCGCGCTTGGCATAGCTGTGATGTGTGGCTTGTACCGCGGTTTTGTGCGTGGATACGCCGCCAAAAAATCCTAGCTGGACTAATTCTGAATTATTACCCCTGGATCGAAGGGAGTCATGGAAGACATGCATATCGATGAACTTTTTCTTGATAACTCTTACACATTTCATGTAAACGTCGAATATGAGAGTTCTCACTATGCGGCAGTACTTAGCCTCACGCCTAGACGCATAGAGCTTAAGATTATGGGAGAGATCTCCGAAGATCGCGGCCTGAGGCCTCCGTGGGGAAATTTAGAGACGCTAAGATGCCGTGATCTAAACACGTCATTTTTATTAGTGGGTTTGAAAGCAATATCCGGATGGACTAGCACAGTTGAACGGCAGCCAAAACATATAGGGTTTTTTGAGAATGTTTACGAAGTGCAGCATGTCATATATTTCGCCAAAGGCGCTGGGAGCAAATTAGCGTTCTATGGTGTCGATATACGGTCAATGACAATTTCAAATTGGGTTGGTTACACCTCCACTCAAGATAAGATTATGGAGGTAGAGCACAACAGAGCCGCATTACTTGAGCAACCGGATTTACTAAAAGAATTTCTTGTTTCAATCCCAAATATTGGATCGATAGGCGTTGGTTACAATCTTTCTTTTTCGTATTCCCTCACCGAATACAAAGCTGGAATAGCCTTCCCGCCCTCTCTCACTTTTGGCTTTGCCAGCGAATGTGGCCCCGCTAAAGCAATAGAGTTAATGGAAGAGCTATATATTTTATTTGCCTTCATTACGGGAGGAGAGCTGACGATAGAAAAGATAACATTCTTATATCGAACCTCCGGAGGAAGGTGGGCCAGTACTCCGACCGTTTACTATCCACGCGATAAATACCCGAAACGCGAAGGTAGATCTGTCTTATTCCCACTAAGTCTTAATCTAAGATCTGATCAATCCGAACTGCCGGAGTTTCCGTTAGCTGCATTTGCAAAGTATTTCGCGCTAGATATAAGAGAGAGACGTTATTTTGAGAAGTATGTACGATATAGGAGACTAAATAATATCGAAGAGCGATTTCTAGGTTATTTCAGAGTCCTTGAATCTTTGTGTTTTAAGGAGCGATTTTACTTCGATCAACAAGCCTTGCAGAAACTTTCAGATAAAGCTAAGCCATATTTGGTGAAGTATTTTGGTGATGCGAAGACGGTCGGTTCATTTCTTAAACGGCTCCCGAAATTCAATGCCTCCCGATATAACACAGAAAAATGTATTCGGGACGTCTTTGAGGCTATTCCAGGTGACATCACCAAGAGATGGGGGTTGCAAAAAAAGGATATTGGTTCGATTTGCAAGTTACGCAACGATATCAGCCATGCAAATGACTATGAGGTAGACGATTTTCTCATCCAAGAGATGACGGGCTTCATTGAAATACTGCTTATTATTTCGCTTTTTGACAAACTCGGCGTAGATTTGCGAAAAAGTGAAAGCATCCTTCATCGATACAATGAGTACTCGCTTGTGGAGCCGCCGCGTTTTGAGCTTTAAGGATCTAGCAGCAGATGGCGCCCTTAGGAGGGGGCTCTGGACTGTTCGTGAGGCGGCATGGTGTCGTTGCCAAAATATTTACTATGGTTTCCATCCATGTTGCTTCGCAAGAATTTGCCATTGCGGTTCAATCGATGCGAGACAGCTTTCGCAATAACTGTATAGTTCTTTATAAGGGGAAACGGCTGTATTCACGCGGTGAGTTTTGTCATTGCCAGCCTTTCGTGACACAGCGGCAACATAAGCATTTTCTAACGTGGTTATCGATGGAATCGGAAATTTCTTCAACTGTGTGTCTTCAGTGATAGATAATATTTTATTCAATTTGCGCTGTTTCGCGTCGAGGGTAGCTAGTTCTGTCATCGTTTGAATAATTTTCTGGTATTCCTTCTTGTTCATGTATGGTCTTCCCCTAATTTGTGAGAAAAGCGAGGAGGCGCATCTAAGGCATTAATGCTGCAGTCTAAGGAACGGTTCGAACTTGCGGTCTAAGTCGTCCATCTGCTTGTAGAACCAATCGAATAGTTGTTCTTGCGCATCTAGCGAACGCTCACGTTCTTCCTGCTTTTCCGTCCGCGCGAGTCTCCCAATTGTCAGATCCAGACGCCTAAGCTCCCTAATCTTTGAAACTACGTCTTTCTCCAGATACTTGTATAACTCATCATCCAGCAGCCAACGGGCTTGGTGGATAGATAGGAAGTACTTGTTCAATTCTACTGACTTTGCAGTTTCACCTCGATTGATGCTAAGGAATAATTCCTGGACCGCCTCGTAAATCGCAATCCGACTTTGGAACAAGTCGAATTTAAGCTTGTTGGCAGCGATTTCGGTCTGCCGATTAGAAGTACGCCACTGGTTAAGCGCAATATAGAGGCCCAAGAACCCGATAACCCAAGGTTCAAGGGAAGTAGATAGCTGAACGAAGCAGTTCGTATCGGACATCAGATTGGTCGTCCCCGTTTGTCACGTAACAAGACCGCTGGCGGCGGCGGTGCGGCGCCAAAAGAAGCTAGTTTTATGGCTTAAACAATTTATCCGCGATACTTACAACCGGATTCACATTTATATCTGCAGGACTCGGACTTGATTGTAAATATCCCGTCTGAGGATCGGAAAATATGTATTTAGCAATTTCCAACCTAAATTGATTCTTTGCTGCGTGATCATCGCCGATGGCGCTTTCAAATAGTTTGTATTGATCGAGAACGGTAGCCCGATGCTTATATACAATCCGGAGATTTCTCTCCGTGTTGTATTTCGATAGGCATACTTTCATGAATAGTACTGGAAGGCTAACTACTAAAATACGTTGCAAAATAGCTTCCGCAATATGGCGTGGGTCGTCGTAATTGAATTCGTGAAAACCAGCAAATATTATCGCTACGACGAGAGCGAGCCATGCCACTACTAGCGCTATGAACCAGCCCATTTCATAATTGAAATGATCTTGTGCTAATCCATTAAAACCGCTTGTGCTAATTTCAACGCTCTTCGTAGCTGTTTGTGTCTGAAGATTATCAAGAATCTTCTGTATTTCTGCAGATTTTGTCTGCACCTTATGAACTTCAGTCTCGATTTCACTGCGAATGTTCTCTAAAAGAGCGCCATCCGGAATCTTGTTTGCAATAGTCGCAAATCTAACTTCGTATTCGAGAGGTGCGATGACATTTTTAATCTGTTCGACTGCGGCCACAAATTTTCTTATGAGCGCCTTACGTTCTGAAGGATAGTTGGAGTTATGAACACCACTTTTGGCCAAAATGTCAATTTCAGTAGCCGCAGAAATTAGTTCCGATAGGTGGGAAACAACCGCGCCGGTCACGGCATTAGCCCGAGTCTCGTCTATATCACCAATTTCAAGCGCGCGATCATAGATGCTTCCTACTGAGTCACAAATCATCTGCTTGGCCGCCTCGGCTTCTGCAAATCCATTCACTGTGCCCAATTCTGCGTGAGCAACATCTTTGGTGCTCAACTCGACGACAGCGACTTGTATGTTTCTCAGGCGATTTATCGTTTTCTTGTCCATTTTTTGGGGGCCTATAAGTAGCTATCAGCGGTTAGGAGGAACGAAAGTTTGGCGGCGGCGGAGCCGTGCCCGGATCGGGAGGAGGTGGTGCGGTGCCGGGGGCCGGGCGAGCCGTAAAGGCGAAGCTCTGCTTCGCCGTCGGTGAGCGGCCGCGCAGGGAAAGCGCGGGCGGGCCGGCCGGCGCAGCAGGAAGCGCAGCCGGGAAGGTGGCGTAGCCACCCCGTAGTCTTAGCTCTTTCATTGCAAGTCCGGAGGAGGCGGTGCTTCACCCGGGTCCGGAGCCGGCGGAGGATCATCCGGAGGAGGAGGTGCCGTACCGGGATCTGGTGCAGGCGGTGCAGTCCCAGGATCGGGAGCAGGGGGCGGATCGTCTGGGGGTGGAGGCGCGGTACCCGGATCGGGCGGCGGAGGAGCGGTGCCAGGGTCGGGCACCGGTGGGACGTCATCATCATCCGCGCTGAGCATCGGCTGACTAATTCCAATCCCATGCGCCTGTACCGCTTTCCCTGACGGCGCGGCAGACGCGCTGAAGCTCGCAGCGACGAGCGCCACGGCCAATAGGTAGATGCTTGGATGAGCCCTCATACCCGTCCCTAGATTCCCTGTCCTAAACCCCACCCCAGTATAGGCGCAGTTTTGCCCCGCCAATTAGCCTTTGGAAATCGAAGACTTATCGTTACTATGATGTTGTTTCTTGGGGCTTCCCTAGGGATTTGAGAAAGGGGTACACGTGAAATTACAGCATGCGCTTATAGGGTTTGCGCTCCCCGCATTGTTGGCGAGTCGGGGGAGTTGGGCGGATGGAGCTGAGAAATGCTCTTGGGTCCAATCGGGTGCAATCGTTGGGCAGCCATGGAACATCGAGCAAGGGCTTTGCAAAGTGACCTTGAACGGTAGTCATTTTGAGGCCGTGTTATATGACGAGAAGAATCCCGATTGGGCGAGATTCAAGATAACTGGTTCAATTCATGGCAACGCTCTGGCCGTCAAAGTCGAAACCGAGAATAGCGACGCAGGACTAGATGACTATGCGGGAAAACTCAAGGTGAGTCCCTGGCATCTAAAGGTCATAACTCTTTCGGATGGCTATAACATGATCGGCATCAAACTCGATTCGAACTAGAAGAGATCACCTGGCGGAGCCGTGCCGGGATCGGGAGGGCAGTCGCAAGCGACGAGAGACCGCGCAGGGAAAGCGCGGGCGGGCCGGCCGGCGTAACAGGAAGTGAAGCCGGGAAGGTGGCGTAGCCACCCCGGTATCTTGGCTTTTTCATCTCCATAGGCGGGACGTCATCATCGTCCGCGCTGAGCGTCGGCTGACTAATTCCAATCCCATGCGCCTGTACCGCTTCCCCTTGCGGTGTGGCAGACGCGCTGAAGCTCGCAGCGGCGAGTACCGCTGCCAACAGATATATGGATGGATGCCTTCCCACGGCGCCCCTCTGACCGCCATGGATGGCGGAAATGCAGGTTTGGCAGGAGCATTAACCTGCCCTGGTTCCCTTATCTAACCCCACCTGAAGTATAGGCTTAGTTTTCGCCCGGCTGGTTAGCCTTTAGAAATCCGGCTCTTACAGCTACGATGAAGCGATCCAGGGCGCTTTGCCATGGGGACTTGGGAAAGGGGTACACGTGAACCATAAGAACGCTTTTGTCGCACTGTTTGCAGTGCTGGTGTTGGTCATATCGCCCGCCCATGCCGCAGATACCCTGCTCGGGCCATCTTGCGACCTCAAGATCACAGGCGGGACAGACAAGCAGGATTTTCTTAACTTCGACCGTGTATTGCGGAAGGCCATCCAGAACGGCGATTCCGCGACGGCCGCCGAGTTGTCTGACTACCCCCTCAGTGTCAACTATGGTTCTGGAGTAACCATCTCCATCGATACGCCGGCGACGTTCCAGGCCCGTTTTGATGAGATGTTCCCTGACTACGCCCGTAAGGCTGTCCTGGATAACAAGCCGGATCAGCTTTGGTGTAATTGGGAAGGGGTCATGTATGGCAATGGCGTGGTGTGGGTCTCTCTCACCGGGAAGTCGAATAGTTCACGTTACCGCATCGCGGCTATCAACCTTCAGGAACGTCCGAAGGATGCGAATGTATCTAAAAGCAGGAAGACAGACTACGTTTGCGTCACGGACAAGCATTACGTCGTCATAGATGACGAGGACGGGACCCACTATAGGTATAGGGCATGGGGCAAGTCGGCCTTGGATGACAAGCCCGACATGGAGATTGGTACAGGCGTCTTGGGTAGCGAGGGGACAGGGTTATGCGCTTACGACATCTGGAAATTCAAGAAGGGTGATACCGAATTCGATGTGATGGGATTGGGGTGCGGCGGCGATACAGACGAACCCCAGGATGCTTCGGGGCAGCTGCAAGTTCTTATAAAAGACCAGCTGAAGCAGATGGAGTGGTGCCATCGGTGAGCGGAAGCAGGCGCCTGGACAGGGTCTAAGCTGAAATATCACCCCAAGCCACCGGGTCCATGATGGGATGGCATCCCGTCGTCTGCGGAGGGTCCTATGCGTTTCAGCATCCCCGTCCTGTTACTCAGCCTGATGTTCCCGCTCATCGCGCTTGCAGACGGTGCCCCACCGCCGCGGGTGGTGGATATCAAGTCCGCCGATGGCACGCCCCTCAAGGCCACCTATTACTCCGCCGGCAGATCCGGTCCCGGCGTGCTGCTCCTGCACCAGGGCAACCGCACGCGCCAGAGCTGGGATAGCCTCGCGCGGCAGCTCGCAGGCGCGGGGATCAACACCCTCACCTACGACATGCGCCTGCACGGCGAGAGCGGAGGCACGTCTTACGACAAGCTGAGCCCGGAGCAGCGCAAGGACCTGACCACCCACACAAAGGATGACGCCGACGCGGGCTTCCGTTACCTGGCTTCGCAGCCGGAGGTGAAGAAGGACGACATCGGCATCGGCATGGCGGGATGGCCGGGCGTGGTCAACGGCGTGGAGGCGGTGCGCCGCCACCCCGATCAGGTGAAGTCCATGGTGCTCATGTCCGGCGAGACGGTGCGGGATGGCCTCGAGTACCTGCACGAGACGCAGACGCCGGAACTCTTCGTCGTCTCGGACCGGGACGAGTACCCGCCCACGGTGGAAGCGATGGAACTGCTCTACGTGACCGCCGCCAGCCCCGGCAAGCGGCTGGTGCGCTACGCCGCATCCCAAGACGCGCCCTGGCTCTGGTACGAGACTGCCTTCTCGGACCAGGACAAGGTGGCTTCCACGGGTGATCACGGCACCGACCTCTTCAAGCCCCATCCCGAGCTGCCGGGCATGATCGTGGACTGGTTCGTGACCACGCTCATCAAGACGCCGGGCCATGCGCCGGTGGATGCCGTGGCAGCGGCGGAGATACTGGACAAGCTGGAGTGGGGCGGTGACGCTGCCGTCGCGGAGGTGACGCAGCGGTTGCAGGAGGCGCGCAAGAAAGATCCCATGGTCCAGCTGTTCCCGGAAGCGGACGTGGACATCATCGGCGAGGATTACGGACGCGCGGGGGACTTCAAGACCGCGCTCGATGTCTTCAAGCTGAACCTGCTCGCCTACCCGGATTCCATCGATGCCCGCAGCAACGTGGCCGATGCCTATGTGCAGCTGGGGCAGAAGGAGCTGGCGCTGCCGCTGGCGCAGGAAGCGCTGGCGATGCTGGATGCGGGCAAGCCCCTGTGCTCCTGGTCCGATACGCCGCAGCGCCGCGGCGAGATACGCAAGAGCCTCGTTGAGACCCTGGCCCAGGCGCGCAAATGATAGGGGACAGACCACGGTTTCTGGTTCTCCGCAATCCCCTCCCATTGTCACAAAAGATTCATACATCTGGACCCCTCCAATCGTGAAAGCGGAGAGGGGCTATACAAGAACGCGGAGCCCGCGCAGCATCCCGCCCCAGGATTGCCAGGGAGCCCCAGAGGGTCAATAGGCCTCGGGCGCCATGTAGAGCGTGTAGAACGCCATCTCTTCCCGCTCCACCGCCTGGCTGAAGTCCTCGCACACCCGTTCGATCTCGATCAGGAAGTCATGCAGGCTTTCGGCGTCCACCGGGTTATACAGGTAGCTATCCAGGAAGTTCTTGACGGTGCGTTCGATGTGCGAGCTGTTGGCGCGCATGTCGCGCACCAGTTCATCGATGCCCACGCCCCAGAGATGCTGGCTCAGGTAAGGGATGAGCTGGCTGTCCTCGCGCTTGAGGTGTGCGTCGAGATCGGCTTTGAACTGCACCAGGGCCTCGGTCGCCTCGGCGTAGTAGCACTGCTCGGCGGCGCTGCTGGCTTTTACCAGCAACATCACCAGCTCGCGGTGCTGATGGGTGAGGGCGGTGATCAGGGTCGGGTCGTAGGGGATGCCGCGCTTGGCCTCGGCGATCCTGGGCGCGTCCCGATCCTTGGGTCGCTTGCCTAAGAGTGTCCTTAACATGGGAACCTCGGACGTCCTTGCTGTCCCTCTTTCTGTTCTCCCTGCGCGTTCTATCGTCAGGCCCTGTAGCCCAAGTATGGCAGGAAATTTCCATTCGGGGCCGCCGTCCGTCTGGCCGGTCATGCCGGGCCCGCGCCGCGCAAGGGCCCGGGCCGTGCCAGATTCCGCCCATCACCCGTCGATCTGGCCGTTGCCCTCCTGTCACAGTGCGCGTAGAAAGTGCCCGCAGTATGGACAGCACTCCTCTCACTCTCGCGGCGCTCAGCGCATCGGACATCGCCGAGGCGACCGTGCTGCTGCAGCAGGCATTCAAGGTGCCGAGGCCCTATGGCCATGACTTGAAGCGGCACCTGGAGATGGACCCCGCCGGCTGGTGGCTGGGGCGCATGGAGGGCCAGGCGGTGGGCATGGCCGGGATCACGGATTACGGCAGCTCTGCCTATCTGGGACTGATGGTGGTGCACCCCGGATTCCAGGGGAAGGGCATCGGCAAGCGCATCCTGCGCCACGTGCTCGCCACCGCGGATGAGCGTCAGATCCCCATGCTGCTGCTGGATGCCACCGCGGCGGGGTATCCCCTCTATCTTGCCCACGGCTTCATCGAAGAGGACAAGAGCGACCTCTTTGTCCGCACGGATGCAGGTGCCGGTGCAACGAGTAACAGCAGCGCCAAGCTGCGTGAGGCCCGGCTCGATGACCATGCGGCCATCTCAGCGCTGGATGCCAGCCTCGTGGGCGCGGACCGCAGCCGCCTCCTACGCAGTCTGCTGGCAGAGTTCCACGATCGGAGCTTCGTCTCGGTGGACGGGCAGGGCAGGGTGACGGGTTTTCTGATTGCTCAATCGCAACGCATAGGTCCTTGGCTCGCGGAGCAGCCGGAGGATGCCGAAGCCCTGCTCGCGGCAGCCTTGGAGCTTCCGTTCGCGGCGCCGCCCGAGGTGACCGCGCCGCAGTCGAACTCCGCGGTCCGCCCCATGCTGGAGCGCCACGGTTTCCTATATAGGAGGAGCACGCGGCACATGCGGCGCGGCGGGCAAGGCTTGCTGTCCCGGCGCGCCTCGATCTACGGCTACGCCAGTTTCGCCCTCGGCTAAGCCGGCCAACCAGGCCTATACTTTATTGGGGACGGACGACGGACGCGCCCGGAGGGAATGGGGATACAGACAACACCAAAGTACGGAATGGGGAGGGGCTATGAAACTCAGATACCTGTGTTTGGTTCCTTTGTTGGGGATGGCGACCATCGCGGCCGCCGATACGCTCGCCGAGCAGATCGACGCTCTGAAGGGCTCGCTCAGCGGCAATACAGACGGGTTGCAGCAAGCATCCAAGGACGGGGCGGACGCCTCTGCGGAATACAGCCGCCTCAAGACTCAAGTCCTGCCTCAGCTTCAATCCGACGTCGCAAAATACAAGACCGATCGGCAGAACGAGGACATGGAACGGGCCGACCTCCACAGCGCCTACCAGGATCTCGGGCAACGCCTCGCCGCACACAACGGCACCATCTGCGAGACGACCGAGGACAACCCGGACGCCTGTGATGGGTATAACCAGGAGGCGGATAGCCTCGATGCTGAGGCGAACAAACTCGCCGAGCGCCGGGACAAGGACAACGCCTACGATGCCGAGTTGGAGCAACAGCGCCAATCGCTGTTAACCCAGTCGACCGATCTGTCGACGAACACCCAGAATGCGGTCACTCAGATGAAGGAAGCCCGCGGCCGTTATGCGGACCTGCTGCAGGAGCACAACCGTCTGCTGGCGAAGCTTCAGGGCCTGCTGTCCCAGGTCGGTCAATGCAAGAAGCAGTTGAAGGCGCAGGGAAACGGATCCAACGATTACCTGAAGAACCAGTGCGGTGATGCCCAGTTTGACGGCTCGGACTACAATGCGCCCGTGCCGCCGCCCGACCCTCCGTCCAACTGATCCGCTTGCAGGAGGGGCGGCGCCTGACCGCCCCTCCGCTGTTTCGAATGGGTTCTACGCGCGCCACCCTGTTAAAAAATTGTCATCGATCACCCCCCAACCCCAGGGAGGGGGCTATACAAGAATTAAAGGCCCGTTCAGCATCCCTGTCCATGATCACCACGGGTGACGCCCATGATGAGGTCTTTCGCTTTTTCCCTTTGTCTGGCCTTCACGACCAGCGGGCTATGCGCCGAGGCGCCAGCTTGGCAGCCCTCGCCGGGGCACACCCAGCTGCCGTTATGGCCTGGTAAGGTGCCGGATGCGCAGCCGATGCCGGGCCCGGAGACAGTGGGCACGACCGAAGGCGAGAAACTGATCGCGGGCAGGCACTACCTGTATCTGCGCAACGTCTCGCAGCCGACCCTGACGGTCTATGCACCGAAGGGCAAGAACACCGGCGCCGCGGTGGTGGTGTTCCCAGGCGGCGGTTTCGAGATCCTGGCCATGGACCTGGAGGGCACGGAGGTCTGCGATTGGCTCAACGCCAACGGCATCACCTGCGTGCTGTTGAAGTACCGCGTCCCGAGCCTGCCCTATGACTGGCACTGCAACTGCCGCCCGGACAACCTCGTGGTGCCGACCCAGGCGCTGGAAGACGCGCAGCGGGCCATGGGGTTGGTGCGCCTCCATGCCGCGGAGTGGCATGTCGATCCGCACAAGGTCGGGGTGCTGGGTTTCTCGGCCGGCGGGTATCTGGTGGCGTCCATCAGCACGCACTATGCGCATCGTCTCTATCCCCCGGTGGACGCGGCCGACCAGGAGAGCGCCCGCCCGGACTTCGCGGTGGCGATCTATCCGGGGCATCTCGCCGCCAAGAAAGGGCTGAATCCGAACGTCCCCGTCACGAAGGACACGCCGCCCACCTTCCTGCTGCAAGCCGAGGATGATGACGTCGATGGCGTGGAGCAGACCTACGTCTACTACGGGGCCCTGAAGGATGCCGGCGTCCCGGCGGAGCTGCATCTCTACGCACAGGGCGGACATGCGTTCGGACTGCGGCCGACGAAGCTCCCCATCACCCACTGGCCTGATCTTGTGACGCCGTGGCTCAAGACCATCGGCATGATTCCGCCTCCGTGATGGGCGACTAGCCCGCCGGGGGCATTTTCTGAGGGATGTAACAGGGGGTTCTTGGTTCTGACTTTTTGCCGTGCAATACTGCCGGCAGGGGTTAATTCTGTCTTTGGTCTCGATTTCCCAATAACAATCAGGGAGGACTCATGCTTCGCCACGCCCTCAAGCTATCTTCTGTTTTGCTCTTTCTCGCCTGTCTTCTGCCAGCCCGATCAGCATTGGCTGACCCTTATGCCACCGACCCTACTGCCTGCGAAGCCGGCACACTGGCGGCCTTCCAGGCCTGCGTGCTGCTGCTGGAGAACAAGCCCAGCCCCAGCCCCGTGACCCAGATCGTGATCACGGACAAGATAGAATGCACGGGCAGCAATGCATGCCAGATCGTGTTCGATGGCGCAGCCCTGCACAAGTCATCGGTCTCCATCATCGGCTATCCCATTGCGCCTGCCACGGTCGCCGAGCTGCATCGCAGGGATAGTTACAACAATACGCTGATAGACATCGAGAATTCTTCCAACGTCACCATCCGCGACTTCACCCTCTACGATGAGCCGGCCTCGACGGACCCGATCCAGGTCTATGGGACCGTGCATAAGACCGACAGCGATGGCAACTACATCCTTGACGGTAACGGCCAACCGGAGGTCAAGGCGACCGTCGTCTTCTGCGGTGCGCCGTATTCAGGGAGCGTCGTGGGAGGCGAGGGCCTCACCGGCCATAAGGTCAGCGCAGATGATACGGATATCAACGGTCAGACCGAGCTTTGCCCGTCTCCCGGCTTCGTCACGGTGGAGGCGCCGGACAAGGACGGCGTGGAACAGTATTTCGACGTGAATACCGAGTGTTTCTTTCCGACCATCCCGACACATATCTGTAACGTGGCCATCAACGTCGCCTCTTCCACGGACGTGAAGATAACCGGGATGGTCATAGACCGCACCCAGGGGAACTCCGTCTCTGCCGGTGACGTGACGCGGTTCCAGTTCCTGAACAATGTCGTCGAGAACTCCTTCTATCGGGGTCTCGACATCGTGGGTACGGACGTGAGCGTAGAAGGGAACCTCTTCTTCGCGACCCGTGCCGCGGCGCTGCACATCTACGGGCTGACTTCCACCAGCGGCACGCGCCCCTCGGACATCAGCAACAACGTCTTCGACCATGATCAGCACGGCGATCCCTTCCCCTGCAGCGGCCATGAGGGTTGCTCCGGCGGGCAGATCGGCATAGAGCCGGGATCGGGTGATTTCGTGTTCTATGGCAACACTTTCATGAATGGCTACATGGATTTCTACGATCCGAACACTCTCGAAGAGAACTATGGGTATGACAGGTTCAGCGACTGCGACCTGTCCGCTCGGTGCGTCTACTATGCGCCCGACCCGAATCGCACCACTATCGACGCCGGTCAACTGACTACGGCAGGGCAGCTCTGGTACCACGGCGGCGGTGTGGACAGCGATCCGGCTTATGCCCAGGGTCCGGAGACCCACCAGCACGAGAACCCGGATGTGGAACTGGCCGGCGCGATCGGTGAGGCGGTATTCGAGAACAACACCTTCGACTACGGTTCCTACGCCCTCAACTACGACCAGGACGAGATACACGATCCTCAGAGCGACTCGGCTCAACTGCAGCTGTACAACAACGAGATATTCCAGCACAGGAACGTGGATACTGACGGCGACGAGTTCTACCAGCTCTCGAGCTCCAGCACGTTCGGCGCGGACACGGACATCTTCGAGTTCGGTGATTGCTATACCCACGCGTGCGGCGCTGCGAGCATCGCGGCGCCGTCCATAATCAAGGTAGGCCCCACCACGGCAGCCGGGCAGCAGTCCGTCTGCGGCGATGAGAATTGTCTTTGGGTCATGGCCACCGAGGCTTGGACGCCGGACAAGAACAGTCTTGCGGCGAGTGGGGGCACCGTGATCAAGTGCGCTCTGAAGATCTACGGTCCCGGCGGTGGGACGCTCCTCGCCACCGTGCAGGATGCCGATGCCTTCTGCAATGCCGATGAGGGAGTGTTCACCATCCCATCATCCGTGGCTCAGCACCAGACCAGCGTCCAGATCGCATTCGAGAGCCTGAGCACTGGGCAGGTCTCGGCGAAACAGCTCGTGTCGCTGGTGGGCATGACGCCGACCATCACCACCGGGTCGGAATGCACCAGCAACACCTGCCTCGTGCTCAGTGTCACGGATGGTGCGACCGGGAGCGGGACCTGTGCAGTGGGGCTCTACAATCCGACCACCAATGCGCTCCTCGCCAATGTGACGGGCTCAGCCGTGTCGTGTTCGGGCGCATCAGTCACGGCTACTATCCCCACGTCGCTGCGCACTGGGTACACCTCATTCCACGTGAATTACCAGAACCTGACCCAGGGCACCTGGTCCCCGCTCAAGACCGTGACCCTGAATACCGGTGGTGGCGGCGGCGGAGGCGGCGGCGGGGGAGGTGGCTGCGACATCGGAGTGAATTGCCAACAGCAATAGAGATGAAGGTGCTCGATGGCTTTTGCATCGGAGCTTGAGGTACAAGGCCGCTTCGGATCACCGAAGCGGCCTTTTTCATCGCCGGAGCCGGACTGGATTCAGCCGCAGGGCGGCAAGCCGGTCGAGGCAGTGGGCGGCGGCGTGGACATGTGGTTCGTCGAAGAGGCGGGAGCAGCATGATAGGTGTAGGGCGGCGTCCCAGCCGGCGGGCAATGAGTGGTGCCACTCGGAGGCCTGACCGGGCGGTTCGGATTGGTGGGCGAGGGCGGCGTGTTCGGATAGGTCGGAGACGGCGTCGTGTTCGGGCTGGCCGGATTCGGATTGGTCGGCATGCTGGGGCTGGTGGGTGTGGCGCTGGGCGTGGTGCTCGGCGGCTGCGCAGTCGCAGTGAACGCTGCCAGGCCTAAGAGTAATCCCGATAGGGTTACCGACAGATGTTTCATGCTCATCTCCTTGCTCTAGAGGTGCCTCTGAGCAAGTTAATGGCTTGCAGGCGCACGGTCCGTGCGCTGCCCCGCATTTCGCCGCCTGAGCGATGCTAAGTGAACAAGGCCCGGAGGTCGCTGAACGAAGGTAGTGCTTCGCCTTCGCCGTAGCTGCCCTGTTCCAGCAGTTCACGCGTCACGCGGTGGATGGCTGCGAACGCGACCTGTGTGATCAAGGGACCCGAACTCACTCGGGCCACGCCGAGCGTGCCCAGTTCAGCCGTGCTGGGTGCGCCCTGCATCGCCATGATGTTGAGTGGCCCGCCGACACCTGCCACCAGCGCTGCGATGGTGTCCCGGTCGATCACGCCCGGCACGAACACGCAGTCGGCGCCGGCCGCGCGGTAGAGGGCAGCCCGGCGGCAGGTCTCCGCGAGCCTCGTCTCCGGCGCGCCCACCCCGAGCATGTAGACATCGACCCGGGCATTGATCACGAGATCGCAGCCGCTCGCGCGTGCCGCTTCCCGGGCGGCCGCGATGCGCGCCGCCTGTTCTTCAGGCTCCAGCAGCTTCTGGCCGGTGCGGCCGGGGGAATCCTCGAGGTTGATGCCGGCGATGCCGAGCGCCACTACTGCGCGGACCGTCTCGGCCACGTCGCTCGGGAGCCCGCTGCCGTAACCGCCCTCGATGTCCGCCGTCACTGGCACTTGTACCCGGCGCACGATGCGGCCGATGGCCGCCAGCATCTCGTCTCGGGTGAGGGTCTGGCCGTCGTTGCAGCCGTGGCTCCAGGATATGCCGGCGCTGGTAGTGGCGATGGCCTTGGCGCCGGCGTCTTCCATCAATCGCGCGGAGGCGGCGTCCCAGGCATTGGGCAGCACCAGCGGACGTGAGCCATGGAGACGGCGGAATTCAGCGGTCTTGATCGACTGGGAGGTGGACTGGGAGGGCAGCTTGCTCATGGTCTCTCCTGGCCGGGACGATCCCGGCAGGAGAGTATTAAGCCAGATAGGCCTGTCCTGCCGCTATCAGGATCCTGTAGCGATCAGGACAGGCTCAGAGTATAGAGTTAGACCGGATAGACCTTGTCGTCCACGATCTTAACCCGCTGGCCGACCTTCAGGTCAGCCACGCTGCCCTTCTGGTTCACGGTCACCATGCTGCCGTCGTTCAGGCGCACGCCGATCTTGAACATCTGGGCCTGGCTGTTCTTGTCCACCTGGGTGCCGATGACCGCGCCGCCGACTGCGCCGGCGACGGTGGCTGCGGTGTTGCCCCGGCCGTTGCCGAACTGATGGCCGGCGACCGCGCCGATGGCGCCGCCGATCAGCGTGCCGACATTGAGGCCGCTCTGGTCCTCATTGGTCTGGTTGATGGATTTGATCACGCCGCGTTGGGCCGTCGGGTCCGTCGTCTGCGATACGGATTGGCCTGAATCGGTGCTGGCGCAACCGGTGACGAGAGCAGAGACTGAGAAGAGGGCGATGAGAAGGGCTAAGGTTGTTTTCATTTGGGATACTCCTGAAGGTCTTCAGGAGCATAGATGGGTCGGCGGCATGTTTCAGTGCACTGGCGCACAGGCTTCCCGCGACATTGAATTGCCCAGCCCGTCACGCAGCTAGAGAGATGACCTGGGAGACGACATCTTCAAGGTACGGTGACGATGACCTTGCCTCTGGCATGACCCGCTTCAAGATACTTCACCGCCTCCACCGCTTCGCTCAGTGGATAGCGCCGATCTATGGATGGCCTGATCTTCTCGGCTTCCAGCAGTTCTTTCAGTGTCAGCAGGTCGTGGCGGACCGCCTTCGCGCCCTTCATGCTGAGCTTCCTGTCCTGGCCTATGGACAGCAACGGCGCCAGCAGCATGGCCTGGAGCATCTGGGCCCCGCCGCCGCCGGTCATGACGTAGATCCCGCCGGGAGCCAGGGCGCGTCGGTAATCGAGCAGGGAATGGAAGGCGTTGGCGCCGAGGATGAGGTCATAGCGCTGGCCTTTGCGGGTGAAGTCTTCGCGGGTGTGATCCACCACGTGGTCCGCACCGAGGGCGCGCATCCGGTCGAGGTTCCCGGGGCCGCATATGGCAGTCACTTCGGTGCCGAAGGCCTTGGCCAGCAGCACGCCGAAGCCGCCCACGCCCCCGCCGGCGCCGTCGATCGCGACTTTCTGCCCGGCGCGGATCTTGCCCACGTCACGCAGCGCCTGCAGTGCCGTGAAGCCGGCGATGGGCACCGCAGCGGCTTCCTCGAAGGAGAGGCCCGCTGGCATCGGCAGCAGGCGGTCTTGCTTGGTCCAGGCATATTCGGCGAAGGCGCCGCGGCAGGTCCCGAACACCGGGTCACCGGGCTTGAGATCGGTCACGCCTGCGCCCACTGTCTCGACCAGGCCGGCGACGTCCACCCCGAGGCCTTTGATCCTGGGTCTGCGCAGACCCATCATGATGCGGGCGAGATAAGGCTGGCCGCGCACGAAGTGCCAGTCCAGCGCATTCACGGAAGCGGCGCGGACCTTCACCACCACTTCGCCGTCCTTGGGGACGGGCTTCTCAACTTCCCCGAGCTTTAGTACGGCTTCGGGCGCGCCGTACTCGCTGTAGACGATGGCTTTCACGTGAGATGCTCCCCAGCCGCCTCTGCGGACGGTCAGGCCATCATACCCGCGTCTTCAGGACGAGGAGTGCTGAGGTCTTCCGATGGAAAGCCAGGGCATCCCTTTATATGAGTCCGCCACGACCCAGGCGCCCGCAGTCAGGACGCACGTGGCCACCAGCTCGCCCCAGTTGAAGTCGCTCATCTTGCCGGCAGCGACGAGGGGCAGCCACACCAGCAGCAGGAACAATCCCATCTGCAGGGCCGAGAGCGCGGCGGCGAGCCGCGCCAACACGCCAGTGAGCACCGCCACGCCCGCCGCGAGGTAAGTGGTGCCGGTGATGTAGGCCCAGGCGTCATGTATGGGCAGCCAGGTGGGCACCAAGGGCGTGGTGAACTGCACGTAGAAGAAATGGGACAGGCCGAAGGCGATGAGAGCGAGGCCGTAGAGCACCCGCGCGATGCGCACGCCCCTGTCGCCGGTGGCGAAACCGAGCCTGCGACGGTCCCAGTCATCCGCGAACCAGGCATACAGCACCCAGGCTCCCGCCACGATCACCGCGTTCTCGCCGCAACTCTGGTACGAGCCTTCCTCCAGCGGCGCGAGCAGGATGAAGCGTCCCTTGAAGATCAGCATCCAGAGCAGCAGATAGGCCAGCAGCACGCGGGCGGCGAGTGCCGCGGTGCGCGGCCAGAGCAGGCCGAGACCGCAGGCCAGGGCGACGAAGGCGCAGAGATAGGGCAGGACCTCGCCGGCGGGGAAGCCCTTGGGCACCCCGTTCCATATCGCCACGTATTCGCTCTTCACCAGCCCCAGCACGCCGACGGCGATCATCACCGCCGCGAAGACCGCATGACCCATGCTCGCGATACGCATCCTGAAGACCTCCTGCTGACGAATCTGCCTTAGGAGTGGACCTAAGCCTAGTCCAGAGGTTCGGCGGGCGGCGGCATTTCAGGAATAAATCAGATTCCGTAGAGGGCCGGTGCGGGAACTATCCGGCTTGCGCGGGTCTATAGTTGGGTCCCCAGTTTCCACCCAGGAGCCCCGTATGCGCCGTCTTGCCCTAGCCGCGATAGCCTTCACCGCGCCCCTGGCCGCTTTCAGCGCGCCGGCCGGCGATACCGCCTCCACACCCGCATACGTGACCGCCGCGCTCAACGCGCCGGCCCGCAAGGATGATGCAGCGGATGACGCGCACCATCAGACCGCGGCCATCATGACTTTCGCCCAGGTGAAGCCGGGGCAGAAGGTGGCGGAGCTGGTCCCGGGCGAAGGGTATTGGACCAAGGTCTTCAGCGGCATCGTGGGCGACAAGGGCCACGTCTACACCGTCTGGCCGGACGGGTACCAGCAATACGTGGGCGAGAGCTACGCCAACTGGCAGAAGCTCGTGGCCGGCGACTACAAGAACGTTAGCCTTATCCGCGGCGGTGCCGGTGACCTCAAGCTGCCGGAACAGGTGGATCTCGTGTTCACCAACCAGAACTACCATGATTACCACGACAAGTTCATGGGCCCGGTGGACATGGCCGCCTTCGACAAGAAGGTGTTCGATGCCCTGAAGCCGGGCGGCTACTTCGTGGTGGTGGATAACGTGGCCCCGGCAGGTTCCGGCTTCAGTTCCACCGACACCACGCACCGGGTGGACCCGGAAGCGGTGAAGAAGGAAGTGGAGGCGGCAGGCTTCGTGTTCGATGGTTCCAGCGACGCGCTCAAGAACCCGGCGGACGACCACAAGCAGGTCTCTTACAAACCGCCCATGTCCGGCCACAACGATCAGTTCATCTTCCGGTTCAAGAAGCCCGCGAAATAAGCCGGCAAGTTCAGATGTCGGATGGAAAGGGGCGCGCAAGCGCCCCTTTCCTTGTGCGCGATGTGTCGTGCTACCGGATGCTTTTGCTTTACTCAATTCCACGAACTGTGAGCCGCCACTCATGGTCGGTGCCTGATGCCGCTTAGAGTCAGTCCAGGCGGTGACCCATGTACTTATTGATCTTCCAGGCGATAGAGGGACAGCAGCTGATGCAATTCCTGTATGAGGGGTATTCCCGCATCATCGAGCCGCATATGTACGGCAGCGATGCTGCCGGGGTGGATCTCCTGTGCGGATTCCAGATAGCCGGGGCAGATGAGTTCCGGAAACACACGGGTTGGCACAAGTACGAAGTGTCGAAGATCGAGCATCTCGAGTGCCTGCCGACGAAGTACCCCGGGCCGCGGCATCCTTATCGCCTCTATAGCAGGACCTTCAAGCGCATCTACTGCCAGGCCACCAATCCGCACTTGGAACGTCTGCACGCCCGAAATCCGAACGGCGAAGCGAGCGCCTGAGCGCACACCCCTCATCCCTCAGCGACCACCCCGCCAGTCGCTCGCGACCGATGCCAGCGCGATGACGTCCAACACCAGGATGACGAGGGTGGCCGGGACCAGCAAGAGCAATACCGCCGCCACGGATGAGAGGCAGAGGCCGACGGCCCACCAGCGGTAGCCCCACTTCCGCTTGCGCAAGGCGAACCCGCCCACGAGGTGGAACAGCGCCCACGCCAGCATGATCAGCGGCACGATGCCCGCATTCCGCGGAGCCTGGGCCGAGGTGGCGAAAGTGCCGAGGGACAGGGCCAGCAGGAGCAGCAAGCCGCCGCTGAGCCAGAACAGCGTGGAGGCGACAGCCGTCCGGCCGGGTCTCGCTATGCTCATGGAGTTCCCCTAGAGGTGCTGGATGCACCTTCTCATCCCCACTCTAGAGCATCCGCCCTTTTAAGCAACAGACCGGAGGCCGGGGCCGCCCGGCCTCAGACACGCCTGGCGATGAGCAGCACGCCGACCCCGATGTTCCAGACGCCCTGTATCAGGACGACCATCATCATCCCTTGCACGTTCAAGTGCATCCCGCCGGTGATGAGCAGCAGGGCCGGCGCCAGGCCCGCCAAGATCCCGATGGAGCCCACGATGCGCGGCGCACCGGGGCTGTGCACCAGGCCGATGGACCAGGCCAGGATGCCGGCGGACATGGCCACGGCGCCGATGTTGGCCATGGTCTGGTTCAGCACCGCGCTGTAGTTGATGAGTTCCGCCATGATGCGCAGGTCCATCTCGTTGGGATTGGGGGCGAGATTGGGAACCTTGGCGGTGACGAAACCTGAGACGGCGGCGGCGCCGATCATGGCCACCACGCCCGCGCCGTAGAAGACGAGTCCGGCCCGCACCATGGGCTTCTGCACGCCGCGCCGGAGGGAGTATTCCGTGAGCGCCCAGTAGATGGCGAGCATCAGGGCGATGAGGATGCCGTGCACCCAGGCGGCGAGATCCGCCATGGCCCTGAGCTGTTCCATGGCGGTCTTGATGTCGGGTACCGTGACGGCGGGGTGGTGCGCCATGGCCAGCACCGAGAACAGGGTGGCGGCGATGAGCAGGATGCCCGCGGTGGGGGCGGTGTGGTCGTTCACGGCGGTCTGCATGGCATGGCCTCCTGATAGGATGGAACCAAGCTTACCGGGGCCCGTCCAAGAGTTGCCGGACAAAGCAGGCGGCTGTGTCCGGTATCGTGCAGATATCCAGGTGAGGGGAGAGCCGTGAAGGAAGCAGCGATAGACAAGCGCGTGGAGCGCACCCACCAGGCCCTGTTCGGAGCCTTCTTCAGCATCGTACTGGACCGGCCCTATGCCGAGATCACGGTGGACGACATCATCGCCAAGGCGGGAATCAGCCGCTCCACCTTCTACGAGCACTTCAGCAGCAAGGACGACATCTTCGCCGCCAGCCTCAGGATCCCGCTGACCATACTGGCGGATGCGATGCGGGTGCAGGACAACACCGCGGAACTGAAGCTGCTCATGGACCACTTCTGGGAGAACAGGGCCGTGGTCCCCGGCATGTTCAAAGGACCGGCCCGGGAGGTGATGACGGCGGTGCTGGTGGAGTTGATCGAAGAACGCTTCAAGCTGGACCGGGTGGGCAGTCCGCATCCGCTCCTCATCCCGCCGCGGCTGGCGGCGACCCAGATCGCCGAGAGCCTGCTCGCGCCGGTGACCGCCTGGCTCATGGGCGAAGTGCAGTGCAAGCCGGAAGCCCTGGCTCAGGCCTTGCGCCAGACCGCCACGGCGACCCTCGCCGCCCAGCGGCAGGGTCCTTTGGGCGGTTGAGCGAAATCATCCGAGCAGGGCTTTCCTATTTGAAGCATAGACGCCACTGCGCTCCGGCGCCGTGCCGTGCTGTATCGCATGCAGCCATTCGTCGGTGCTCATGACCGCGGCGAAACGGGATTGCAACACCACGCAGTAGAGCCGGTGTATCTCCTCGGCGCTGGCATGGCCGGCGCGGTTGCTATAGGGGACGGCACCGGTCGCATCGCTCAGGTATTCGACCGACCAACCTTCGTGCACGGCTTGGCGGGCGGTTGCGTCGTTGCAGTTCTGGGTCATGTAGCCGGCGATGACGAGCGTCTCTATCTCATGGGCACGCAGCCAGTCCCTCAAGTCCGTGCCCGCGAACGCCGAGGGCAGGGCCTTCCCGATGTGATGGGCTCTCGGGATGCCGGCCACGGAAGCGTGCAGTTCCCACCCGTGACTGCCCTTGGCGAAGATGGGCGAGCCGGGCGGGGCATCCTGCTGGACCACCACGATCGGGATGCCAGCCTCGATGGCGCCTTGCGCGGCCCGCGAGATATTGGCCAGCGAGAGGCCCACGTCCGGATACTCGATGAGCAGTTTCCCTGTCACGTATTCGTTCTGCACGTCTATCAGGATCAGGGCGCGCTTGGGTCGGTGCGGAGATGGGGCGTTCATGCTCGTTCCTTGATGGTCTGGATAGTGGGCGCCGGATGCGGGCGCAGGCTGCCGCCGAGCATCGTGATCGAGAGCAGGGCCATGCCGGCGATGCGGATGGGGGCGAGTGCATAACCCGGCGCTGAGGCGCTGAATATCTCCGTAGCCACCGGCTGCACCCACTGGAGGCTGAGGGCGCTCTTGGCCGTGAGCCGGTGCAAGCCGCGCGCGAACAGGAGGTAGGCGAGAGCGGTGCTGCCGAGCCCCAGGAATGCCAGGCGCACGATGTCGCGGGAGCGCCAGGAGTGACCGCCCAGTTCAGCGACCAGGGGATGCCAGGCCAGGGGCAACAGCACCAGTGCGCCACCGGCAAGGGCGATGGCCGTGATCGTCAGGCTGGCATCAGCGCCGGTGGAGACGGCGGCGTCTCTCGCCGCGCGGGTGGCCGAGACGGCATAGAGCGCGTAGGCCAGGCCGACGGGCATACAGACGATGAAACCAGTGAGTGATATCCCACCGCCGATGGCGAGCAAGGCCAGACCGGATCCCACCGCTACGCAGGCCAGGATCCCGGTCACCGTGGTGCGGCGGCGGGTGCCGGGTGCGGAGAGGACGGCAGCCCACAGCGGCGAAGTGGCGACACTGGCCCAGGTCGCGAAAGAAGCGCCGGCATGTGCCACGGCCAGGAAGAAGCTCCACTGGAAGAGCCCCATGCCCGCCACGGCGCCCAGGATCAGGTTCCCGCGCAGCCCGGCGAAGACCCGCCCGACGCGCTGGGGCCCCAGCAGGGCGAGCAACACCACGGCCGCGGTGCCGAGGCGGACCTCGGCGAGCAGCAACGGCGAGAAGTCGGTGGAGGCGCCGATCATCCCCGCGCTCGCCCACAGCAGGCCGGCGCAGGATACGTAGAGCTTGGCCTTGGATTCGGCGGATATCACTGCAGGCCCCGGGGTGCCGTTTCGGTGAGGCGGATTCTGGGCGGCCCGAGGCAAGGAGGCCATTGGCCTGAGTGCCATACTTAGTTAAAATCAGGCCATCTGTCTCTCCGGCCCCACCCCATGCCCAGACACATCGCCGTACTCGCCTTCGACGGCATCAGCGCCTTCCACCTCTCGGTGCCGCACATGGTGTTCGGCGAGGACCGCCAGGAGATCGGGTTGCCGCGCTATGTGATCAGCGTGTGTGCCGTGAAGCCCGGGATCATCCGCTCCTCCATGGGCCTGGAGATGAAGGTGCGCAATGGGCTGGCCGCATTGGACAAGGCGGACATGGTGATCATCCCGTCCTGGAACGATATCCGGCATGCCTCATCGCCGCTCTTGCTGAGGCGGCTGCAGAAGGCGCACCGGCGGGGCGCCAGGATCGTCGGGCTGTGCCTCGGGGCCTTCGTCGTGGCCGAAGCCGGTTTGCTGGACGGCCGCGCCGCGACCACACACTGGTCCTGGTCCGGGTTGTTCGGCGAGCGATTCCCCAAGGTTAAGCTCGAGCCGGACGTGCTCTATATAGACCAGGGCGACGTGGTCACGTCCGCGGGCACGGCGGCCGGCCTGGATTGCTGCCTGCATCTCCTGCGGCAGGATCATGGCGCCGAGATCGCCAACCGTCTGGCCCGGCGCCTCGTCATCCCGCCCCATCGGCAGGGGAACCAGGCCCAATACGTGGAACAGCCTTCAGTGGCGAACCGGGGTGCGGACCGGATCGCAAACACCCTGGAGTGGATGCAGGGCCGCCTGGATCAGGACCTGGATATCGATGCGATGGCGGGTCACGCCGCCATGAGCCGGCGCACCTTCACCCGGCATTTCCACAAAGCCACGGGCATGAGCGTGGGGCGCTGGCTCACCGCGCAGCGGGTGTTCCTCG
This sequence comes from uncultured Gammaproteobacteria bacterium, assembly GCA_964584665.1. GTDB lineage: Bacteria > Pseudomonadota > Gammaproteobacteria > Natronospirales > REEB76 > DASUBN01. The sequence goes on along the minus strand of CAZPAO010000006.1, from coordinate 88,735 downwards.
CCCAGAGGCTGCTCGAGACCAGCGATGCGCCGGTGGAACGGATCGCGGCCCAGGCGGGATTCGGCTCGTCCTTGTCGCTGCGCCTGTGTTTCTCGAAAGTGCTGCACACGACCCCGTCGCGTTACCGGCGAGAGTTCGGCATTCAGAGCAAGAGCGGTGGCACGTCGATATAGCCTCGATCTACCGCAATTGGGGGGCTGCCAAAAGCCCTTAGACTTGAGTTTGGAAAAAGGGGAATAGCTCGTGGAAAAGCACACCCTCGGTAGCAAACCACCGGAGAAAGAAACCGGCATGACTTTCATGCGGCTAGCTTGCTTCGTACTGGGTGCCATTGGCCTGGGGATGAGCATCATTGCGGGGGCGGGCGCCAAGTCCTGGTTGCTGACGGTAGTTCTGGGACTATTCTTGGGCGCCCCGTTTTTCTTCGCGCTCGCGGCGTGGCCCAGGCGTTGGTTCGTGCCGGGCGAGAGCAAAGAGAGCGGGGCCGAGAAAGCGGGAACCCGTGCCTACACGCTGCTGGACTATTTGTTGCTGGCCGGCATGGTTCTCATGGTCGTGCCGTTGCTGCTGCTGAGGCGGACCCTGTCACAGGATGTGCAGGAGCGGTTCAATCCGCCCCTAGTGGTCATAATCCTTGTAATCGCGGCGGCTTACTGCGCTTTCATGTGGCAGCGTAAGGCATCCATCGGCAAACCCGGTCTTATCGGTTCGGCGGCCCTCACGTTCTTCGGTGCGATCATCGTTTTCAGCGGCGATGGTGTGGGTGGCGCCGCCGATTCATTGTTTGGCTACGCTTTCCTTTATGGCGGGCTTTGGTCCCTGCTGCGCCTAGCACTGATGGCGATCATCGCGAGACAGGAGGTCCCGGTCATCGGGGATCATGCTAAAGCGCCGGCATCCATCGCCACCATGCCGGTGGAGAAGACAGCCGCCTGGAAAGCCCTTTATCTATCCCTTCCTGTCACCAGCGGCATCGTGGTGGTGCTGGCGGTGATCTTCACCCTAGAGGTCCTTTGCGGCATCGGCTCCCTGACGTTGGCGCCCAACCTCTATACGCTGGTGGCCTTCGGTGCCCTCTACCATCCCTTGCTCATGGAGCAGCACCAGTGGTACCGGCTGCTCTCGCCGGCCCTGTTGCATGCCAACCCGCTGCATCTCTTCTTCAACTGTTACGCCCTGTTCCTGGTAGGCCTGGTGCTAGAACGCTTCATCGGCCGCGCCTGGTTCTTCGCGGTGTTCGTGCTTGGTGCGGTGGGCGGCTCCTTGATGTCATTCGCCATCAACCCCGACCAATTGATCTCGGTGGGGGCGTCCGGCGCCATCATGGCGCTCTTCGCTGCCGCCCTCGCGACGAGCGTCCGTCGACCGGATCCAGCGGCGCGCAAAGCCCTGCAGAAATGGCTGGCCCAGATATTGGTGCTCTCGCTGATACCCGTGATGGGCTTCGGCGGCGGCCGCATAGACATCTCGGCGCACCTGGGTGGTGCCCTGACCGGTCTTGGAGTGGGCGCATTGCTGTGGGCGATCTGGGACAAGGTGGTCGGCAAGCCCCGTCTGAGGGAGCTGGCGCTGGCCATATCGACGCTCGGGCTTGCAGGATTCGCCTACACGGCGGTGCCCGCCATGCAGCACTACCAGGAATACGTGCAGGAGGCGACGCACGACCGCACGTTACAGCAGGAGGCTGCGAGTCGCCAGCAAAAGAATGACGCTGCACTCGCGGCCGCAAAACGCGGGTACGCTTACGAATCAGGCAAGGGCGTCAAGCAGGACTATATCCAGGCGTTCCAGTGGTATAGCAAAGCCGCGCAAGATGGCAACGTCTATGCCCAGGGCGCATTGGGGAGGCTCTACGAGAACGGCCAAGGCATCCCGGCGGACCTGTCAAAGGCGATTCAGTGGTATGGCAGTGCGGCCGCGGAAGGCGATGCCGACGCCGAGCATCAGATGGCGCGGCTGTATCGCCTTGGTCTTGGAGTGTCCCAGGACTACGTTCAGGCCCGTGCCTGGTATGCGAAGTCAGCCGCCCATGGCGATGTAGGCGCAGAGAACGGGTTGGGCGAGATGTATCAATATGCGCTGGGTGGTCCCAAGGACATCGATCAGGCGGTGAAATGGTATCGGGCGGCGGCGTTGAAAGGCTATGCCGGTGCCGAGCTCCATCTCGGCTGGTTGTATGAGACCGGCGAGGGTGTCGGGGCGGATTATGAGCAGGCCCGTGATTGGCTGCGGAAGGCGGCGGACCAGGAGCAGCCAGACGCGCAGGATGCATACGGCTATCTGTTCGAGAAGGGCTGGGGCGTGCCGCAGGACTACGCTCAAGCGTTCTATTGGTACAAGAAGGCCGCAGAACAGGGACAGGGAGCAGCAGAGGACAACCTGGGCTATTACTATGAGCATGGCCAGGGCGTGGATCAGGATTATGCCCAAGCGTTGGCGTGGTTCAATAAATCCGCCGCCGGCGGCAACGCGTTCGCCGAGCTATCGCTGGGCATCATGTATGTAGAAGCACGCGGTGTATCCCGGGATTATCAGCGAGGATTCGACTTAGTGCAGAAGTCGGCACAGCAGGGACATGGACCGGCAGAGGAGTACCTGGGCTACCTGTATGAACGGGGACTAGGCGTACAAGCTGATCGGGCGATAGCAGCGAAGTGGTATACCGCCGCCGCGAAGCAAGGCAGCAAGACGGCGGCAGCTTCCTTGGTACGGCTAGGGGCGCCGGTGCCTGGCGGCTAGGCCGCGCCCTCCGATCCTTTCGCTTGCGCCATCTCCATCTCCTGTTGCGCCCTCTCCGAGGGCCGCAGGAACCTGCCCTTGAAGGCCTTGGTGAACAGGGTGCGGACCAGGTAGTAGATCAAGGTGACGATGATGGTGAGACTCGGGATGAACAGCACGTAGGTGGCGTGCATCCAGTGCGGGAACACCTGGGGCTGGCCCAGGAATAAGGACGTTGCCGCCAGCAGCAGCGCGAAGCACATGCGCCAAAGATGCCGGGCAAGACGCTGTACGCTCTTTATGCCGCGCAGGATGAACATGCGCACATCCCCGACGATTCCGAGCACCGCGAAACTGCCGAACACGTAGTAGAGCCCCGCCGGGAAGCCCTCGTTCAAGCCGTCCGGGCTCAACGCCGCCTTCCGGCCGGCCAGGATGTAGCCTGCCGCCACGCCCACGGCCACCAGGAACAGGACGTATTCCGGCCAGCCGGGCTTGCGGTCCTGGCGGATGCCCACGAGCCAGGCGCTCACCACCATGTAACAGGTGAGCAGGCCCGCCAGCTGGTTGGAGATCTTGGGCGGCGTGACCTCGGTGCCCACGTAAGCCATGTAGCTCGCCACCAGAGCCATCACGAGCATGGAGACCACGAACACGTTGCCCACCAGCCGGTGGCGCGGGGAACCCTTGCGCAGGAACATGGCCAGGAAGCCGGTGAGGATGCCCACCGTGCCGGCGGTTATATGGATGAAGACCGGTATGTGGGAGTCGTGGATCATCGGCGCATCCTTCTCATCAGGCCGGGATATTGTCCACAGGTTCCTTGGCACCCATGACGAGCATCCAGAGGGTGATGGCGATCTCGGCCAGCTGGAAGGGCAGGGACCAGCTGTTGATGGTGTCCACATAGTCCGGCAGGAACATGTTGGCGAAGCTGATTACGATCCAGGTGATGCCGTTCAGGATAAGCCACCAGCCCAGCACGCGGGGGAACCAGCGGGACTTGAGGATGAGGATCGCCATGGGGATGAGCCAGACGCCCCAGAGCACCTCGGCGGAGACCACCACCTGGAAGTGCAGGCGGGTGAAGAAATAGGCGAGGGCGTAGCGCTGGGCCTCGGTGAAGACATTGAGATAGTCGGCGCCGCGCACCAGCAGGAGCGCTGCCGCGTCGTTCACGGTGTTGAGGAAGTAGATGGCGCCGGGGAGGATGCCGCCGGTGATGACCAGCAACCGTGCCTGGTACCGGTCCACGTCCTTGAACAGGTTGTAGAAGGCGAGCGTCAGGATCACCAGCAACACACCGCCCCAGGTGTCGGCGAAGATCCCGAGCTGGAACAGGATCGGGTGCGCCAGGATGTTGGCGGCGGTGGCGTTGGCATCCCCTGCCACGAACAGCTTGCTGGGGATGATGATGAGGCGCAGTGGGCCACAGAACACCAATAAGAGATACCAGAAGCCCACGATGCGTGCGTTCTTGCTGATGGTGGTCATGCCGCTGCTCTCCGGTTGTGTACGCTGCCTCTCAGCCCGTCTTCGCGCGCCATCTGTCACCCGGTCTCTTCACGTAGTTCGCCCACACATAGGGCCAGGGGATGACGACGGGGAATATCACGCCCATGGCGCAGGCGATGATGGTCTCCAGGGTGCCGGCATCCAGCGGGCCGGCCCGGTAGAGCGGCAGCGCGAAGGACAGGAGCCAGATGGATTTCCAGACCAGCTCGAACAGGAGCAGCGGCAGCATCTGCAGCGGGTAGCGCAGGCCCAGCAGTGCCAGGAGACCGACGGTGCTGAGGATGCTGCGCACCACGCCGTTCATGAGCGGCACGTCGTTGCCGTGCAGCACGGTGGCGGGCCACATCTGCATGCCGAGGCCGACCACCAGCAGCAGATAAGTGGCTCGCAACAGATACAGGCGCAGGGTGGAGACGTCATTCACGGCTGCGCCTACTTGACCCGGCCCTGGGCGTCCTTGAGTTTCGAGGCGAGATCCGGATCGGCGCGCTCGTTGAGGGAGGCCGCCAGCACGTACTCCGCCCGAGCGTCATCCTTGTGACCCTGCGCTTCATAGATGTTGCCGAGCCGGAAATGGGCCCAGGCCTGAGAGGGGAGTGTGTCCGGCAGGTCGGTGAAGCTGAGGTATTGCCTGAGGGAAGCGATGCCCTCGTCGTAGTTCGCATTCGCGAGGCCGGCGGTCTTGCCGATCTGATACCAGGCCATGTACGCCTTCGGGTCCTTCGCGGCGGTGTCGCGGAAGGTCTTGAAGGCGTCGTCGTAGCGCTTGCCGCCGGCGTAGAAGAGGCCGAGTGCGATGCGGCTGCCGGAGGTGGGATCCTTCTCGATGGCCTGCTGCAGGAGCTTGACGCCGTCGTCCATCTTGTCCTTGTTGCCGGCTTCCGTGGCGCGCACCTGCAGGCCCTGCACGGCATCCAGCTTGTCGATGAGTGCTTCCTCGTCGTGGGCCTTGGAGTAGCTGCCGCCCATGAGGCCCGGCACCACGATGTAGTACGTGGCGAGGTCCACATGGGACTGCACGTCCTCAGGCGCGAGTTGCTCACCGAGTTCGAACTCGCCGCGGGCGGACTTCATGAGGCCCACCATGCCGAACATGCCTTCTGAACCGTCCGCCATGCCCTGCTGGGCCTTCAGGCCATAGGCCTCGCCGAGGGCACGATGGTAGACGCCGTTCTTCGGATCCAGTGCGACGGCCGCCTTGAGCGCGGCGACGGCGTCATCGGCCCTGCCGATGCCGGTGAGGGCCTGGCCGTAGCGATACTGGAGTTCCGCATCCTGGGGATGCGCCGTGACCAAGGGTTGGATCTGGCTGAGCGCGCGGCGGAAATAGCCCGCCTCTGCATCCTTGATGGCTTGGTCCGGCACGAGACCGGCCTGGGCGATGATCGAAAACACGGCCGCGAAGGCCACGAGCGGTAGGCTCAGGACACGAGACATCTTCATCCCCCATCAGGGCTCATGGGCCTTTTAGTTAGTGTGCTATATCACTATAACACCTAGAGCAAAGATTGCAAGGGGGCGGGAGGGGCGTGGAAACGGGGTCTCGAAGGGCCTGGCGGCCCTCAGTAGGCTTCGGGTGTGAGGTAGAGGGTGTAGATGGACGCCTCTTCCTGCTCCAGCTTGGCGCAGAACTCATCGCTCACGCCGCCGAGTTCGATCTCGAACCTGGCGACGTTCCGCTCCGTGACGGGATAGCTCGCGTAGTGGTTGATGAGCCCTTCCAGGGTGCGCTCGATGTTGGTGGTGCCGGCGCGCATCTCCTTCAGGATGTCCTTGCTGCCATCACCCTTGAGATGGGCCGCGAGGTAAGGATGCAATTCGGTGGTCTCACGCTTCAGGTGCTCGGCCAGTTCGCCCTTGAACTGCTGCAGCGTGTCCTTGATCTCCTCGTACAGGCCCTGCTGGGCCGCGCTGCTGGCTTTCACCAGGAGCAGGGTGAGGGCGCGGTGCTGATGCGTGAGGGCGGTGACCAGGCCCGGGTCGTAGGCGACGGCCGCCGGGGTCTTCTGGGCCAGTAAGGGCTCGGCCTGCTTGGGAGTCTTGCGGAAGATGTTCAGCATGGAGCACTCGGTGCGAATGGGACTCGGTTCAGGGCCGCCTATTGCCTGCCTGTAGCTTCCCCTACCGGGGGTGGGGACGTATGTCAGCAAATGCCCCAGGCTTATGTAATCCAGGGCGGGAATGATACCCCAGTGTCTGCGACATAACCTGGGAAAGGCCTAAATAAAGGGGGTTACGGTCCCACCCGTGTCCGGGGCTTCATACCCCTCAGGGGGTTTTACCCCCCTCGGATGAGGGTGTTTCCCCAATGTAAAACCGGTCCCGGTGTAAACACACTGTGCGCGTGGGTTTTTGTTGAGGGAACGACAATGATGCCTGCGCTCAGCTCGATACCGAACCAGATACCGCTGTTCTTCCGGCACAGGGAGGACGATGCGGACGTGCGGCTCGCCACGCGCCGCCGCATCATGAGCATCGGGAAACAGCGCTTCGCGCGCTTCAGCTACGACGGCACCAGCCTCGCCAGCGTCGCACGCGCCGCCGGCGTCTCGCTGCCCACGCTGCTCACCCATTTCGAGGACAAGCTCGCCCTGCTCACCGCCGTGTTCGACGAGGGCTGGGGCGCCATCAACACCCGCTTCGCGGACATCGTGGTGACCTCGGTGAGCGCCCGCGACGCCATGCTCTCGATGCTGCGGGTGATGAAGCACATCCTGGAGCGGGACGAGGATTTTGCCTGGCTGATGCTGTTCGAGAGCCGCCGGCCCGCGCTGCAGCACGGCGAGGTGATGTTCTCCCGCGGCTACCTCCGGTTCATGGGCATCTGCACCGAACTCGCGGTGCGCGGCCAGCGGGATGGCAGCTTTAAGACCGTCTACCACCCGCGCATCATCGCCTCGATCCTGGTGGGCGCGGCGGAGAACCTGATGCGGGACCGGCTGCTCTCGGACCAGGAGAGCGGCACCAGCAAATACCCCGATGACCAGCTGATCTCGGCCTTCGAGGCCCTGGTCTCCTATCTCAAGCCCTAAAGAGGGGCGGTTCGACCCATCGAAGTGGGATGCGCCGGTTGCGGTGGGGGCACACAGGGGGCTCGGCCTAGTCCTTATTTGGCGCAAAAAAATGGCTTTCTGACAAAGTCAGAAAGCCATTTCCCCCCAGCCTTAAGCTCTCCCACATGGACTCTTACACTCTGGAACCCCCAAAAATCCGGTCGATCTTCAGTAAGCCTCGGGCGGCATGTAGAGGCTGTAGAACTGCGCCTCTTCCTTCTCCAGCCGCTCGCAGAACTCCTCGCTCACCCCGCTGATCTCGATGCCGAAGCGCAGGGCGGTGCGGTCGGTCACGGGGTAGCTGCCGTAGTGCTTCAGGAAACTTTCCACGGCCCGCTCGATGAAGAGGGAGTTGGCGCGCATCTCGCGCAGCAGGTCCTTCGCGTCCGGGCCGCGCAGGTGGGCTTCGACATATGGGTGGAACGCAGCGGCCTTGCGCTTCATGTGCTCGGCCAGGTCCGTCTGGAATTGGTCCAGGGTCTGGTGGACCTCCTCATAGAGGCCCTGCTGGGCCGAGCTATGGGCCTTCACCAGCTGCATCACGAGGCAGCGGTGCTGGTGGGTGAGAGTCATCACCAGGGCCGGGTTATAGAGCACTTCCGGGGCCTGCTCGGCCACAGTGGACAGGTCTTTCTTGGCTTGTCTGCGGAAGAACGTGCCTAGCATGGTGTCCCCGAGGCTCCTGGCAGGATAGAGGTCTACTTCGTGGTATTCCATGGGCCCTAGCTTCAGGGATGGGGGCTCCCGGCGATGTAGGGAAATGCCCCGTGCATATGTAATCCGGGGCGGGAATGGGGGTAGGCAGCAACCCCGGAATACGGACAGGGACTTAACGGTTCGCTGTAATGTCACGACGCTGTTACGGGTCTACAGATAGAATCCTCTGTTTCCACTTGGGAGAGAAAACCATGCGTCTCGCCACTTCCGTATTCGCACTCGCCTTCGCCCTGCCTCTGGCTGGCGTGGCGCTCGCCGCTTCCGACGCCAAGAGCGCGGTGCCGGCCTACGTGACCGCCGCCATCAACGATCCGGCGCGCAAGGACGATGCCGTCGACGACGACCGCCGCAAGGTGGCGGACGTGATGACCTTCGCCCAGGTGAAGCCGGGCCAGAAGGTGGTCGAGCTGGTGCCGGGCACCGGCTACTGGACCCGCGTGTTCAGCGGGATCGTGGGTCCGAACGGCCACGTCTATACCGTGTGGCCCCACGAGATGGACAAGTACGCGGCCAAGAGCCAAGCCGCCTGGCAGGATCTCGTGACCAAGGCGCCCTACACCAACGTGAGCGTGCTCTCCCAGCCGGCCAACCAGCTGAGCGCGCCGGAATCGGTGGACCTCGTGTTCACCGCACAGAACTACCATGACTACCATGACAAGTTCATGGGCCCCGTCGACATGGGCGCCTTCGACAAGCAGGTGTTCAGCGCGCTGAAGCCGGGCGGCTACTTCGTGGTGATCGACCACGTGGCGCCCGCCGGCTCCAACTTCACCGACACCGACAGCCTGCACCGGGTCGACCCGGCGGCGGTCAGGAAGGAAGTGGAGGCCGCCGGCTTCGTGTTCGACGGTTCCAGCGATGCGCTGAAGAACCCCGCCGACAAGCACGACAACGCGGTGTTCGACAAGGCCATCCGCGGACATACCGACCAGTTCATCTTCCGCTTCAAGAAGCCGGCCCACTGACCGCCACAGGGAGGCCGGCGGCATGAGCTGCCGGCTTCTTTCTTTCCAGGGCTAGCGGGTGCTCTTGTCCATGACGACGTTCAGCGCCCCTTTCTCCACGTGCACTACCACGGCCACGAGTTCCGAGGGATCGGTGATGGGCTGCGTCTTATCTCCCGCACCCTTAGCAGAGGGTTCCTGAGGGCCGCCGGGCGCATTCTGGGTGATGCGGCCTTCGCTGCTGCTGCGTATGTGTTCTCGGCCGATCTGCGATTTCATGCGATATCCCCTGGGTTGCCGGCCTTATGTATATCAGCGTGCTCCGTTACACGCATCCAGTAGAACCCTTAATCGACGATGAAGAGCTTGGCGCCTGCTGGCGCCGCAGAACGGTGCGCTTCGGCCTCGTCCGCCACCTGGTAGCTCATGCCGGGCTTGAGCACGAACTCGCGGCCGTCTTCGAGCCGGGTATGCAGCTCGCCTTCCAGGCACAGCAGGATATGCCCCTTCCTGCACCAGTGGTCCGAGACGTAGCCCGGCGTGTATTCCACCATGCGCACGCGGATGTCGCCGAACCGGCGGGTGCGCCAATAGGCCTTGCCGCTCTCGGCAGGATGCTCGGTGCGTTCCACCGCGGACCAGTCGGTGGTGCCGAACGGGATGTCGGATATCCGCATGAGATCCCCTCTGTTTCCATGGCAGCCCTGGGCGGCCATCCTACCCTAGACTAGGGGGATGGATGCCTGCCCGAAATGCGGCTATCAGCGCCAGGCGAAAGACGCGGACCCCTATCTGGAGTGCCCGCGCTGCGGCATCGTCTTCAGCAAGTACGCCAGGTATCACGAGGCCGTGGCGGCGGCCCACAGCGCGGTCCAGGCCGAGCCGGCGGAGACTGATGGGGGAGACGGAGAGCCTCCGACTTTGTGGCAGCGGCTGCATGACCGGCTGATGGAACTGCCGGAGAAGCCGGACCCGGTGAAGCTCGCAGCCCAGGCCGCGGTGCTACTGGTGATGGTGATATGGGGAGTGCGGCTCATCGCCTACAAGGTGATCACCGCGGAGATCATGACGTCCTTCCTGCACAGCGTGGACCTGCCCATCCACGAGTTCGGCCACGTGCTCTTCCGCCCCTTCGGCGAATGGATGATGTACCTCGGCGGCAGCCTGTTCCAGTGCCTGCTGCCGGCGCTCCTCGGCGTGGCGTTCGTCTGGAAGCAGCGGGATCCTTTCGCGGCATCCTTCTGCCTGTGGTGGACGGCGGAGAACGTGCTGGATGTGGCGCCTTATATAAAGGACGCCCAGCTGATGGCTCTGCCGCTGGTGGGGGAGTGGAACGACGAGGTGGCTGAAGCCCACGTGGCCCGTCACGATTGGCACAACATCCTGCAGCCTTTCGGCCTGGTGGGTTCGGCTGAGACGCTGGGCAGCGTGGCGCACACGCTCGGTGCCGTGCTCATGATCCTGTCCTGGGCGTGGGCGGGGTTGTGGCTGTGGAGAGCGTGGCAGCAGTCGAAAGAGGTAAGCGCCAGTACCTGAGGTGGAAAGTCAGGAAAGAACGCCGGGCGCATATGCAGCAGAGGGGAGTTCCGCTCAGGTATTTCCCGGGAGATCGCCGGGGAAAATGTCGTGTGCGTGGTGATTTTACCTGATGTTTTTTCTTGTAAAGCGGTTATATGCTTGCCGTCCTCGTGACCTGCCGTCGCTGACGGCGCTTGAAATACCGACTCGTCACGCGGATACAAGGATCGTATGCCGCAACTCCAAAACCCCACATCCGGTGGACGGGTGCCCAATGGCGCATCCCGGTCCATGCCGAGCCCTCTCCAGCATCCGCAGGGGAGCCGGAGCGGCGCTACCAGTCACATCGGTTGGAGCCCCAAGATGGACCGCTCGGTCTGTTTCGGCAGCCGCATGGAGTTCTTCCATTGGCTGTTGCTGGAGGGGGATCCGGAAGTGGTCCAACTCTGCGAGTACTACCCCTCCGTGCAACTGGAGAGCCGCGAATTCGTGTTCGACATGTGGGTACGCTGGCGCGACGGGCGGCAGGAGTGCCGCGAGGTGCTCACCGGCGGATCGCGCGAGATGCCCGAGTGGGCGGTGCTGGTGCACTGGGCCCAGGAGAGGGGTTACGGCTGCCGGCTGGTCACCGAACAGCAGCTCGCGGGCTCGATGAAGCGCATCAACAACTGGCGTCGCATGCTGCCATTCGTGAAGTACGCCATCGATAACCCGGATGCCGAGCTGGAGAGGGCCGTGCTGCAGCGCCTGCGGGTCTTGACCGACCTCCCCATGCGTGAGCTGGTGCGCGTGCATCCGCGGGCAAACGATACCACCGTGACTGCGGTGGTGGCGAAGCTGCTGCACTCCGGCAAACTGGGGGCGGACCTGGATATCCAGCACTTCGGGCCGAACCTGCTGTTGCACCCCGCGGCCTGATCCGTCACGTGGCGGATATGTAAAGGCCGCCTATTCCCCATGCGCGCGATTCTGCGTATCAGCGCACAGACGCATCTCTGCGCGACTCGCAGTATCCCAACATACCCCTCACATCGCGCAGGTCGCAATGGAAATGCTCAAACACTCCACCGTCCAGGACACGGACGAACAGACCATCCGGCTGACCGACGAGTCGCAGCCTGTCTCAAACACCAGCGCTGCGTCTTGGGGCGCCATCTTCGCCGGCGCCGCCGTCGCCGCCGGGCTCTCGCTCATCCTGCTATTCATCGGCGCGGGGCTAGGACTCTCATCGGTATCACCCTGGACCCATGAGGGCATCAGCGGCGAAGCGCTGGGTGTCTCAGCCATCCTGTGGCTGAGCCTCACGCAATTGCTGGCGTCTGCGGTGGGCGGCTATCTCGCCGGCCGCCTGCGCACCAAATGGGTGCGTGTGCATACCCATGAAGTCTTCTTCCGCGATACGGCCCATGGCCTCGTGGCTTGGGCGGTGGCGACGCTCGCGGCTGCGACGGTGCTGACCTCCGTGGCCGGTTCCGTCGTGGGCGGCGGCGTGAAGACCGCCAGCGCGGCGGCGGCCGTCACAGCCACGGCGGATGCCGAGACGCTCGGCTACTTCGTCGATACGACCTTCCGCAGCACGCCGGGCCATCCGATCCCGGCGGGCTCGGGCGATCCTGGCGCCACCGCGGCGCTGGACCGCATCTACCTGCATGCGCTCGCGGCCCAGGGACTCACCACCGAGGACGTGCGCGCGGGCGGCGAACTGGTGTCGGCCCGCACCGGTCTGCCGCGTGAGCAGGCCGAGCAACGGGTGAGCGAGGGCTATGCCGGGCTGAACGCTAAGCTCAAGACCGCGGCCGCCACGGCGAAGGAAGCCGCGGACAAGGCGCGCAAGGCCTCCGCCTACGCGGCGCTGTGGTTCGCCATCGCGCTGCTCATCGGCGCCTTCACTGCCAGCCTGATGGCCACCTTCGGCGGCCGTCTGCGCGACCAGCACAACTGAGGAGGAGATAGACCATGCGTTACGTACTGCTCTGGCTGCTGGGTGTGCCCATCCCCGTCCTGATCATCATCGCGCTGCTCTGGCATTGACCCCCAAGATCATCCCGCGGGTCCCGGCTGATGGCCGGGGCCCACCGCTTTTTTGGTTTTCGGACACCGTGGCCGCAGCTTCGCGACCGCCGAGAACCGCAATCCAAGGAGACCCCATGTCGAACAGCAAACACAGTGCTTCCAGCAAGCGACGCAAGAACGTGAAGGCGAAGAGCCGCGGCAAGGACGCCGTCGCGCTCCTGCGCGCGGACCATGCCGAGGTGAGCGCGCTCTTCGCCAAGCTGGAGAAGACCCGTTCGGAAGCGAAGAAGAAGGACCTTGCCGCGGAGATCTGTATCGGCTTGAGCGTGCACATGCGCATCGAGGAGGACATCTTCTATCCGGCGATCAAACAGGCGCTCAAGGAGAAGGACAAGGAACTGGTGCCGGAAGCCCGGGTGGAACATGCGACCCTGAAGCAGCTCATCAGTCAGGTGGAGGATGCCTCGCCGGACGAGCTGTTCGACGCGCGCATGCAGGTCATGGGCGAATACGTGAAGCACCACGTCAAGGAGGAGCAGACTGAGATGTTCCCCAAGGCGCGCGCCTCGGGCGTGGACCTGAAGGTCCTGGGTGTGAAGCTCGCGGAACGCAAGCAGGAACTCATGTCCGAGCTGGGCGCCAAGCCCGGCAAGGCGGAACACACGCAGTTGCCGAGTTCCGTGTTCGGCGAGCCGCTGCCCGCGCAGCATCAACATCACTGAACCTCCGAGGTCTCGCCATGCGCCGCATCCTGTTCTCCCTGGCCTGCCTGCTCTTGCCGGCCCTGTCCGCCTGCGCGGATGCGCCGGCCCTGCCTCCCAGCGCCGGCTATGGGCCTCATCCGGAACTGCCCGCACCCCATAAGAGCCTGATCCCCACCTTCAAGGTGCCGGATGCGGTGGGCTGGAAGGAAGGCGCCACGCCCACGGCGGCGGCGGGGTTCGCGGTGAAGGCCTTCGCCGTGAAGCTCGAGCATCCGCGCTGGCTGTATGTGCTGCCCAATGGCGACGTGCTGGTGGCGGAGACCAATGCCCCGGAGAAGCCGGACGACAAGACCGGCCCCCATGCCTGGTACGCCAAGCCCTTCCTCAAGAACAGCGGTGTCAACGGCAAGAGCCCGAACAAGATACTGCTGCTCAGGGACAAGGACGGGGATGGCGTGGCCGAGACCGAGACGGTGTTCCTGCAGGGCTTGAACTCGCCCTTCGGCATGACGCTGGTGGGCGACACGCTGTACGTGGCCGATTCCGATGCGCTGCTCAAGTTCCCCTATCACGAGGGTGAGACGGAGATAAAGGAGCAGGGCGTGAAAGTCACGGACCTGCCGGCGGGCACCATCAACCATCACTGGACCAAGAACGTGGTGGCGACGCCGGATGGCAAGACCCTGTTTGTGGCGGTGGGCTCCAACAGCAACGCCGGTGACAACGGCGCGGCAGCGGAAGTGGGCCGTGCCGCCATCTGGAAGGTGGATCCGGCCACGGGCCAGCATCAGGAATACGCGACCGGTATCCGCAACCCCAACGGCATGGATTTCCAGCCGGACACCGGCGCCTTGTGGGTGGCGGTGAACGAGCGGGACGAACTCGGCAACGACCTGGTGCCGGATTACATGACGGCGGTGAAGGAAGGCGCCTTCTACGGCTGGCCCTACAGCTATTACGGCCAGCATCCGGATGACCGGGCCAAGCCGCCGCGGCCCGACCTCGTGGCCAAGGCCATACCGCCGGACTATGCCTTGGGCGCCCACACTGCTTCGCTTGGCTTGGCTTTCGATAAGTCCGGTCTCTTCCCGGCCCATTACAAGGGCGGCGCCTTCATCGGCCAGCACGGTTCCTGGAACCGCAAGCCGCCGAACGGCTACCAGGTGATCTTCATCCCCTTCGTGGCGGGTCAACCGAAGGGCGACCCGGAGCCCATCCTCACCGGCTTCCTCGATGCCAAGGGCGAGGCCCAGGGCCGGCCCGTGGGCGTGATCTTCGACAAGCAGGGCGCGCTCCTGGTGGCGGACGACGTGGGCAACACCATCTGGCGGGTGGTGCCGGCCGCGCACTAGATCGTCTGGCGGTGGCCGCTGGGTTTCCAGGAAGGTGAGATCACGTCCGGCGTCTCGCTCTTGTCGAGCATGCGCGCCGGCATCACGGTCCAGCGTCCGTATTTGTCGTTGATGCGGTCCATGACCGCGTTCACTTCCTGCTGCCGTTCCGGCGGCGCTCCGAAGAGATCCTGCTGGTTGCCGCGCTCCTTGGGATCCAAGGCGCGCACCGCCACTTGGTAGGCGGGCTCGCCGCGCCAGCGGCGCGCCAGCAGATCCGTGCAGAAAGCGTTGATGGCGTGGCCGTCGTCGGTGGGGAAGGCGGAACGGTATTCGGAACCCACCCAGCCCGCATCGGTGGCCAGCCCGACGCCGAAGCTAACCGCCCGCAGGCCATGGCGGCGCAGGCGCAGGGCCACGGTCTCGGCCATGTGCTGCAGGTAGGCGGCGAGGATGTCCCGGTCGCGGGTGGCGGGCGGCAGCACCTTGCTCGCGCCCACGGACTTCGGCGCGGCGACGCGCGTCTCCACCTTGCTCGGGTCCTGGCCCTGGGCCATGAGCCAGATGCGCCGGCCGAGGTTGCCGAAGCGGGAAGCGAGCACGCTCACCGGCAATTGCTGCATGTCACCGCAGGTCTTCACGCCGCGCTCCGCCAGGAAGCCGCCGATGCCGCGGTTGATGCCGCAGAGCTGGGTCACCGGCACATCGCGCAGGCGCTCGCGGGCTTCCCAGGGCAGGATGACCGTGAGGCCGTCCGGCTTCTGCTGCTTGGCGGCGAACTTGGCAGTGGTCTTGTCGCCCGACACGCCGACGCTGCAGAGCAGCCCACTGGCATCGAGCACGATGCGCTTGGCCATGCGGCCCATCTGCTCCGGTGTGCCGTGGATGTGCTGAACGCCGGTCACGTCGAGGAAGGCCTCGTCCACCGAGAACACCTCGATGTCCGGCGTCACCGCGTCCAGCGCCGCCATGATGGCGGTGGAGACCTTCACGTACTCCGTCGGGCGCGAGGCGCGCTTGACGATGCCGGGGCAGAGCACGCGTGCATCGCGGATGTGCATGCCGGTGCGCACGCCCCGGGCGCGCGCCTCGTAGCTCGCGGTGATGATCGTGGCGCCCTGGGGGCCGTTGGTGACCGCCACCGGTATGCCGCGCAGCTCCGGGAAGTCGCGCTGCTCGATGGACGCGAAGAAGGCGTTCATGTCCACGTGGAGAATCGCGCGGGGCCAGGATCGGGACATAGTGGAGCCCGGATATGCAGACTGTATATATATACAGTATATTATTTACCTCTGTCAAACAGGGGCAAAAAGCGCAGGTCCCCGGTCAGCAACTGCGGCCCTGTGACTCCAGTCACAAGCACCCCGATATCGGTCAAATCCCCCCGCGGAATACCCCGGTACTGTGACCTGCGGCGCAGTGTCGCTTGGACGACGCGTCTAACGTGGTGTCAACGACGGGGGTCCCTGAGAGCCGTCGCAATAAGAAGAGGGCAATAAAGACCATGATCACTCTCACCGCACTGCTCTGGATGCTCATCGTCGGCGCCATCGCCGGCTGGCTCGCGGGGCTGGTGATGAAGGGCCGCGGCTTCGGTCTCATCGGCAACATCGTCATCGGCATCGTCGGCGCCATCATCGGCGGCTTCCTGTTCAGTGCTTTAGGCATCGCTTTCTGGGGTCTGTTGGGCACGCTGTTCGTGGCCTTCATCGGCGCGGTGATCCTGCTGTTCATCGTCGGGCTGATAAAGAAGGCTTGAAGCCCCACCGCCTGCGCCAGGGATGGCGACAGAGCCGGACCGGATGCCGGCGGCGCGGCAAGAGCTACCCTGAGAAGACCCGGCCCCGCGCGAGCGGGGCTTTTTTTGCCCGTCACATTTGACGGAAATCCTTGGTATTTGACGAACCTACCGAGCGCTGCTTCCTAAGCCCTTGAAACCATTGGCCCTGCTGCCTGGCACGCTGCCTGCATACTTCTAAGGAATAGGAAGGGGAGAACCGATCATGCAACGCATCGCAGTGGTGGGCGCCGGTTTCAGCGGCGCGGCCACGGTCATACAGCTCCTGCGGCGCCACGGCGACCTGCCGCTCACGGTGACGCTCATCAGCCGCCATCCGGAGCTGGGCCGCGGCGTGGCCTACGGCACCCATTCGCCCACCCATCTCCTCAATGTGCCGGCGGGACGCATGAGCCTGTTCCCGGACGACGAAGAGGACTTCCTGCGCTTCGCCAGGTCGCGGGTCCCGGAAGCCACCGGCGGCAGCTTCATGCCCCGCAGCCTCTACGGCGAGTATCTCGCCACGCGCCTGGAAGAGGCGGTGGTGGGCGCACGTCATGCGCGCTTCGTGGCGCTCACGGCGGAAGCCAAGGAAGTGCTGCCGATGCCCGACGGGCGGATCCAATTGAAGCTCGCGGATGGCGGCATGCTCGAAGCAGAGCGGGTGGTGGTGGCCAGCGGCAACTATCCGCCCGGCGATCCGCGCTTGCCGGACATGGGGTTCTATTCCGATGCGCGCTACATCCGCGACCCCTGGGCGCCCGGCGCGCTGGAGCGGGTGGATGCGAAGCGTCCCGTGCTGCTCATCGGCACCGGCCTCACCATGATGGATGTGGCGCTCGAATTGGACCGGCGCGGCTACACGCAGCCCATGCATGCGCTCTCACGCCGCGGGCTCCTGCCCCAGGAACACCGCACCCACCACGGCGGACCGCTCGAGCCGAGCGTGGTCATGGACATGCTGCGCCAGGGCGAGCCGAAGGTGCGCCGCTGGTCACGGGCGATCAGGTTCTGCGCGGCGGAACTGGAGGCGAGCGGCATCGATTGGCGCGACGTCATCGGCGCCATCCGGCCCTTCACCGCGGAACTCTGGCAGCGGCTGGATCTCAGCGAGCGGCGCCGCTTCCTGCGGCACCTGCAACCTTATTGGGACAGTCATCGGCACCGCACTGCGCCGGTGGCCCATGCCAGGCTGCAACGGCTCATCAAGGAGGGCCGGCTTAGCTTGCGGGCGGGGTACCTGCGGGCACTGGCGCCGGAGGGCGACAGCGTGCGGGTGCTGTGGCGGCCGCGGCACGGAGCGGCGGGCGAGACCTTCGAGGTGGGCACGGTCATCAACTGCACCGGACCCAAGGGCGCGGTGGAACGCTCCGGCGATCCCTTCATCCGCTCCTTGCTGGACCAAGGCCTGATGCAGGCGGATGCCCTGGGCCTGGGCGTGCAGGTGGACAAGGAGGGCGGGCTGCTGGACAAGGCCGGCCGGGTTTCCAGCGCTCTCTTCTACACCGGCCCCCTGCTGAAGGCCCGGGACTGGGAGTGCACGGCGGTGCCGGAACTCAGGGTCGCGGCCCTGAAGCTCGCGGACAAGCTCGCCGCGACGCTCAAGCGGGCTTAACGGGTTTCTTCTTTATATAGAGCGTCTTCACCACCCGCGCCACCACGTCGCCTTCCGCGTCCGTGATGTCCACCGTGAACTCCGGCAGGTATTTCTCGCCGGAGGCGGTGTTGTCCAGTATCTCCTGCAGCCGCGCGTCGGTGATCTCGAAGCGTGCCTTCACGGTGCCGCGCCCAGGCTTGAGATAGTCGATGGCGGCGCGCCGGTCCCAGACGTAATAGCCCTTGCCCAGCACCTGCAGCAGCATGACCATGTAGCAGGCATCGGTCATGGCGAACAGGCTGCCGCCGAAGTGGGTGCCGACGTAGTTCTGGTTGTACCAGTGGCGCTTGAGCTGGACCTCCGCCACGCGGTAGTCCTCGTCCACCCGCGTCAGGCTGATGCCTGAGAACAGGAACGGCGGCCAGAAGTTCATGACGCGCCGCAGGGTGCTGGCTTTGATGCGCATCGGTATCAGCCCGCCTTGCGGCGCTTGGGGGCGCGTTGCAGCTCGCCGATGGCGCCCAGCAGGAGTTCCATGCCTGCGCCGATCTCCTCCGGGGTCTGGCTGGCATAGCCCAAGCGCAGGTGCGTGAGCGCCGGCACCGGCGGCAGGTGGAACTCGGATTCCGAGGCTACGAACACGCCGCTCTCGGCGGCCCGGGCCAGGGCCGCATCGCTGTCCACGCCGCAGTCGAACCAGAGCGCCATGCCGCCGTCCGGCACTGTCCAGTCCAGGTTGAGGCCGCGGGCCCGGCCCGCCTCCAGGGCATCCACCAAGGCATCGCGCCTCTCCTGGTAGACCCGGCGCATGCGCTTCAGGTGCCGCTCGAAGCCGCCGTCCTCCATCCAGCGCGCCACCGCATCCTGCATGAACATGCTGTTCTGGCGCGTTACGATGGCGCGCTGGCGCGCGAGCGGCGCGTAGAGTTCCTCCGGCAGCGCCATGAAGCCGATGCGCGCGGAGGGGAACATCACCTTCGAGAGCGTCGAGATGTAGATGATGAGGCCGCAGGGATCGTTGCTGGCCATGGGCGCGATGGGTTGCGACCGGAAATGGAACTCGTGGTCGTAGTCGTCCTCCACGATGGGGATCTGGTGGCGGCTGGCGAGTTCGTAGATGCGCATGCGCCGGGCCGCGGGCAGCGTGACCGTGGTGGGGTACTGGTGGTGCGGCGTGAGATAGATGAGCCGGATGCGGTGCTTGCCGATGGCCGCCTCCAGCGCGTCCGGGTCCATGCCGTTGGCGTCCACCTTGATGGGCACCGGTTCGCCGCCGGCGGCGCGGATGGCGTCCCAGGCGGCGGAGTAGCCCGGCACTTCCACCGCCACCTTGTCGCCCGGCACCACCAGCAGCTGCGAGATCAGGAAGATGGCTTCCTGGGCGCCGTGGGTGACGACGATGCGCCGCCCGGTGATGGCGCGCATGCGGCGCAGGTATTCCTCCAGGCGCGCGATGAAGCCGGCATGGCCGGCGGGATCGCCGTAGCCGCCGAGGGCGGCCGGAGCGCGGCGCATGGTCTCCGCCACGTAGGTGCGGAACTCGTCGTAGGGGAACAGCCTGAGGTCCGGCTGGCCGCCCTGGAACACGTGGGTGTAGCCGCGGGTATCGGCGAGCCCGCAGATGTAGGTGTTGCTGTGGCGCGCGAGGCGCCACTTGAACTTGCGCTCGAACACGGACGTCTTCTTGCCGGCGCCCTTGGGGCTGAAGAACTCCGAGGGCAGCACCTCGCAGACGCGATGTGCGCGCCGCTCGCCGGATTCCAGCCAGCCTTCCGCCACGAGTTCGTCCATGGCCGCGGTGACGGTGTGGCGGTGCACGCCCAGCATCTCCGCCAGCACGCGGCTGGAAGGGAGTTTCTCGCCGGGCTTGGCCTGGCCCGCCTGGATGGCCACGCGCAGGGCCTCGGCGATGCGCAGGTAACCGGGACGGGAGTCCTGGGGGACGGTGAGGACCAGGTCGAGCATGTCGGTTCCCTCCCAGAGGCCCGCGGGGAGCGGGGTTTCTGGTCTAGCCAAAATGTTGAAACTGGCACTTAAAAGTATACCAGATAAAAGCGATGATGATGCCCGCGTAAACCTGCGGGGATGCATCGATGCCAAGCTTCGCTGCCCTGAGTGCCTTCACGCTGCTCGCGTTCGGCCTTGCCATCACGCCGGGGCCGAACATGATCTACATCCTGTCGCGCTCCCTGAGCCAGGGCGCCGCGGCGGGTCTGGTCTCGCTGGTGGGCGTGCTGGCCGGTTTCCTGGTCTACATGCTGTTCGCGGCCTTCGGCATCACCGCCATCATGCTGGCGGTGCCCTTCGCTTACGACGCGCTGCGCATCGCCGGCGCGCTCTATCTCCTGTACCTCGCCTGGGGCGTGCTCAAGCCCGGCGGGCGCTCACCGTTCGAGGCGCGCCCGTTGCCGGTGCACAGCACGCGCCGGCTCATCGCCATGGGTTTCATGACCAACCTCTTGAACCCCAAGGCCGCGATGCTGTATCTCGCGCTCTTGCCGCAGTTCATCGACCCGCAGCGCGGCAGCGTGCTGACCCAGGCCATGGTGCTCGGGGGCATCCACATCTTCCTGAGCACGGCGGCGAACGGTTCCGTGGCCATCGCGGCCGGTGCCATCTCGCGCTTCCTGGCCGAGAACCCGCTCTGGTTGCGCATGCAGCGCTGGTTCATGGGCACGGTGCTGGCCGCACTCGCCCTCGGCATGCTGCGCGAATCGCGGCGTTAGGTCACATGTCCGAAAACAGCCAGAACTTTTCCCTGTCGGCGTCCATGCTGCCGGCTGACGGTCACACTGAGGAGACGGCCATGCAGATCCCGAGAGACGAAGCCGAACGCGTGCAGTTCTTCATCACCCTCGGCCAGCAGCCTGGCGTCGGTGCCTGGTTCACGCTGTGGCGTGTGTCGCAGAAGAAGCGGGCGAAAGCCGCGGCCCCGGCCGCCCTCAAGAAGATGCCTCAGGGGAGTTGCGCCGCATGAACCTGTCCAAGAACACGAACCTGGCCTACTGGGCCGCGGGCCTCACGCTGGTGCTCTGGTCCTCGTCCTATGCCGCCATCTCCTACGGGTTGCAGGTGTTCACGCCGGGTGAGATCGCACTCATGCGCTTCGCCATCGCCTCGCTGGTGCTGGCGGTGCCTGTGGCAATGGGCAGGATCAAGCTTCCGCCCCGGCAGGACTGGGGCGCGCTGGTGCTGCTCGCGCTCGTCGGCCACGTCTTCTATCAGCTGACCCTCGGCTACTCCATGACGCGTCTCTCGGCGGGCGCGGCGGCGGTGGTCATCTCCACCGTGCCGAGCGTGACCGCGGTGCTGGCGATGCTCAGGCTCAAGGAGCACATCAGCCCCCGCGCAGCGGTGGGCCTCGCCATCGCCTTCGCCGGCACCTTGATGGTGACCTTGGGCCGCGGCCACAGCATCCACTTCGAGCCCCTGGCGTTCCTGGTGTTCGTGGCGGTGCTGTGCAGCAGCGCCAACTTCGTGTTCCAGAAGCCGCTGCTCGCGCGCACCGATGCGCTCGGCTTCACCGCCGCCAGCATGTTCGTGGCGACGGTCCTGTTCCTCCCCTTCGGCACCGCGCTGCCGGCGAAGCTCATGGCTACGCCCTGGCCGCAGCTCGGTTCGGTGCTGTATCTCGCGCTGTTCCCGACGGTGGTGGGTTTCGTGTGCTGGTCCTTCGCCCTGTCGCGGGCGCCGGCCTCGCGGGTGGCGAGCTTCCTCTACCTGCAGCCGCTCATGGGCTGCGTGATCGCCTACTTCTGGCTGGGTGAGATCCCCGCCTGGCTCACGGTGGTGGGTGGCGTGGTGGCCATTGGCGGCGTGGTGTTGGCGACGATGCCGGCGGTCAAGCTACCGGCCTGGAGACGGCGGCTGGTGGTGGAGGTGCCCAATGAGACTTGAGGAAGCGATCGCGGCACTGCGGGCCATGCCGGCGGCAGTGGAGGAGCGGGTGGTGGGCCTGAGCGAGGCGCAGTTGCGCTTCAAGCCCCGGACGGATGTCTTCTCCGTGCTGGAGAGCGTCTGTCATCTGCGGGACATCGAGGTGGAAGGCTATGCGCGCCGCCTGCGGCTGCTGTTGGAGACCGAGCAGCCCCGGTTGACGGACCTGGACGGGACCGCGCTGGCCCGGGAACGCGGCTATGACCGGCAGGCCTTCGCGCCGGCTCTCGAGACGTTCCTCATCTCGCGCCGCGGCAACCTGCAGCGGTTGCGCAGCGTGACCGAGCTGGACCTCGGGCGCAGCGGGCACATGGAAGGCGTGGGCGAGGTGAGCCTCGACCGCTTGCTGGAACTGTGGGTGGAACACGACCGGGGACATCTGCAGGAACTGGACGATCTGCTCTGCGTGCTGCGCGAGCCCGCACGCGCCGCGAAACCCTCCCTCTCCCTGGCGGCGCGCTAGGCGCCCGCCCAGCATCCCCGCGGGCCTGGCGGCCCGCGGGGAGGTCTTTCAGCTCTTGCGCAGCATGGCGTCCGCGGAGATCGGTCCGCCTCCTGCCGCCGCGAGATACAGGAACGTGAAGCAGTACAGCACCGCCGCGTCGCCGCCGTTCATGGCGGGCAGCCAGCCGTGGGGTGCATGGGCCATGAAGTAGGCGAAGGCCATCTCACCCGAGAGGATGAAGGCCACCGGCTTGGTGAAGAGGCCGATGCAGACCAGCGCCCCGCCCACGAGTTCGAGGATGCCGGCCAGGCCCATGAGCGACATCAGCTGCACGCCTTCCATGCCGGGCGGGTAGCCGAGGAGCTTGGCGCTGCCGTGCCAGAGGAAGCAGAAGCCGGCGACGAAGCGCAGCAGGCTGAGTATCTGCGGGGACCATCTGTCCAAGAGCGTGAACTTGACCATGGACGACTCCTCGTGGGGGTGAAGGCTGAGTATAGGCGCTCACATCGCCTGCATGCGGCGTTCCAGCTCCTTGGGCGGGACGTCCTCCACGTGGGTGGCGATCCACCACTGGTTGCCGCAGGGGTCCTGTACGCCGGCGTTGCGGTCGCCGTAGAACTGGTCGGAAGGCTCCATGAGGCTGATGCCGCCCGCGCGCATGGCCGCCGCATAGGCGGCGTCGGTGTCCTTCACATAGAGGTAGATGCCACAAGGCATGGGCTTCCAGGGATCGCGGGGTTCCGAGAGCATGACCATGGAGTCGCCGATCTTGAGCAGCGCGTAGGTGACCGCACCGTCCGGTCCCTGGTGGCAGGAGATCTGCTTGGCGCCGAAGGAGGCCTTGAGGAACTCGATGAGGCGCCGGGCACCGGGCACGAACAGATAGGAGGTGACCGTGTGGTAGCCGGCCGGCACCGGTTTCACTTTGGTGCGGGGCTTGGGCTTGGCGGTCTTGCTCTTCTTCGCCGGGGCGGCTTTCTTCTTCGGACGCTTGACGGCCATGGACCCTCTCCGGGATGGGTATTGAGGGTTAATTCTAGTCCACATCCCGGACAGTGAAAGGCGGCGGGAGACTCCCTGTCTCGCCGCCGCCTTGGGTCCCGGCCATGCTTCCCTATCCGGCCGGTCCGTCTTCCATCTGTTGCGGGCGCCCGTCCTTGGGCGCCCCTGTCGTCACATCAGGTTCACGGTCACGAACTGCCAGGAGTAGTCGCCCTGGAAGGCGTGGCCCTGCAGGTCCTTGATGCCCGAGGTCACGGTCACCGTGTAGACGGTGCCGGGGATGAGCGGGCTCGAGGGGGTGAAGATCACCGCGTTACCCGCGTAGTTCACGCTGCCAGCGGCGGCGTTGCCGTCCGCGTCCGTCACCGTGATGGTGCGGGTGCTGACGGTGGCCGGGTCCAGCGCCTCGCTGAAGGCGATGCTGATGTTGCCGCTGCGCGAGACGTGGCTGGCGTTGGGGGCCGGATCCGAGAACACCACGGTGGGGGCCAGGCCGCCACTGAAGCTGCCGGTGGTGAAGCTCCACTGGTAGTCGTCCTGCATGGCGGTGCCGTCGGCGGCGAGCATGCCGCTCACGTGCACCGTATACACCGCCTGGGGCTGCAGGGCCGTGTCCGGGGTGAACACGGCGCTGTCGCCGGCGTAGGTGACGGTGCCGTCGATGGGCTGGCCGTTGTCGTCACTCACGCTGAAGGTGGCAGTGTTGACGCTCTGGGTATCCATGGCCTCGTTGAAGTAGGCCACTACGGAGCTGTCGCGGGCCACGCCGGTGTCACCGTCGGCGGGGGAATTCATCAGCATCTGCGGGACCGCGCCCGGGGCGGTGCCGGTGGTGAACGTCCAGCGATGGTCGGTATCCATGGAGATGCCGCCCAGGCTCTTCACACTGGCGCTGATCATGGCGCGGTAGCTGGTGTTGGGAGCCAGTTGCACCTTGGGCATGAAGGTCGCGGTGAGGCCAGTATAGTGCACCTCGCCCGGGATCGGGTCGCCGGCGGGACTCACCAGCGTGAAGGTAGACTTGTTGATGCTCGCCGGATCCATCACCTGGGCGAAGGTCACGTTGAGGCCGGTGCTGAGGGGCACGTCGGTCGAGTAGGCGGCCGGCGAGTTGGAGGACACCGCCACCACCACACCCGTGAGGTCGGAAGGGCTGGGGGTCGTGAACTTCCAGTTGCGGTCCTTGGCCAGGTTGATGCCTTCCAGGCTGCGCACGCCGGTGGTGATCTCGGCGGTGTAGTTGCTGTCCGCCTCGAAGCGTTCGTTGGGGGTGAACACGCCGGTGACGCCGATGTAGAGCACGCTGCCCTGGACCAGCTTGCCGCCCGCATCGCGCACCAGGATGGTCTGCTCGTTGATGCTGGACTCATCCATGTCCTCGCTGAAGAACACCACCACCTTGGCGCTGTAGGTGCCCTTGTCTTGCACCACCGCGAAACCGGTGTAGGTGATGGTCGGGGCCGCACCGGAGGTGCTGCCACCCGAGGAACCCAGGGTGGGCGGCGTGGAGCCGAGGCTCACGCCCGGCACCGCGTCGGCGCCACCGCCGCATCCCTGCAGCAAGGCGGCCGACAACAACATCATCCCTGAAAGAAAGAACTTGCTCTTCATGACTCCACTCCCTGTCGCGCATCCAAGCGCATTGTGTATGGGACGTATTTCAACAGCCGCTGCGTCTCAGACACATCGGATTAACGCTGAATCGGACCCAGGCTTGGGCGCGTATGGCTCTCGGGGGATATCTGATATGGATGCGACAGGAACAGGCCTGGGGGAGGGGTTTGAAGAGGCTATGTAAAGCCAGGACTACAAGCTCCTCGGGGAAACCCCTAGAGGGGCCTCAGGAGAAGGTGAGGAAAGCCTACAAATAATCCGTTCGGCAGCGAAATTTCGCTGTTCAAACCGACACTTGGGAGAGGAGGCTGCGCGCCCTGGCGCAGCCTCCAAGGCTGCCTCACATGATCTGCTGGGTGATGAAGCTCCAGGAGTAGTCCGCCTGGAAGGCGTCTCCCGCCAAGCCCTTGATGCCCGTGCTGAGGGTCACGGTGTAGTAGGTATTGGGGTCGAGCAGGCTCAGAGGCGTGAACTGCACCACGTCGCCGAGATAGCTGACGCTGCCCGCCACCGGGGTACCGTCCGCATCCACGACCTGGACGGTGGTCGTGTTCACGCTCGTGGGGTCCAGCACGGCACTGAAGGCGATGCTGATGGGGTTGGAACGGGACACGCTGTGGGCATAAGGCGCGGGATCCGAGAAGACCACCACCGGCGCAGCCCCGGTGACGAAGTTGCCGGTGGCGAAGCTCCAGCTGAAGTCGTCGCCCATGGCGATGCCGCCGGTGGAGAGCACGGCACCGCTCACCTTCACCGTATAGGTCATGCGAGGCCGCAGGGCGGCGCTGGGCGTGAACACCGCGCTGGTGTCGTTGTAGGTCACGCTGCCGGGGACGTCCTGGCCTTGGGAACTGGTGACGGTGATGTTGGACGCGGCGAGACTGTGGGCGTCCATGGCCTCGCTGAAGTCTATGACGAGGCTGTCGTCGGTATCGATGCCAGCGGCGCCGTCCGCAGGGGCGTTGAACACGACCTTGGGAGCCACCGGTCCCGCATCCGAGCCCGTCATGAACATCCACACGTAGTCCGAATCCAGAGGCACGCCGGCCAAGCTCTTGGCGTCGCTGGTGATGGTGGCCATGTAGCTGGTGTTGGGCTGCAGCGGTGCTGCGGGCATGAACACCACGTTGATGCCGTCGTAGCTCACGGTGCCGGGCACTTTCACGCCGCCGGGGGCCTGCAGCGTGACGGTATCGGTGGTGAGGGTGAAGGAGTCCATGGTCTGGCTGAAAGCAGCGCTGATCTCGGCACCCAGGGGTACCTCCACTGCGTTGGCGGCCGGTGAGGTGGACTTCACGGTGCTGATGGTGCCGAGCAGGGTGGCCGCATTCGGCGTATCGAAGGTCCAGCTGTTCGGCTCGGTCATGGCGTTGCCTGAGAGATCCTGCACGCCGGTGGTGATGGTGGCGGTGTAGGTGGCATTGGGCTGGAGGGCCACGAGGGGGTAGAAGATGGCGTTCAGGCCGATATAGGCCGTGGTGCCCGGCACCGGATTTCCATCCGGATCCGTGACCTGGAAGGTGTCGGTATTGATGGTAGCCGGGTCCATGAACTCACTGAAGAACGCCACCACCAGGCCGCCGTAGACCCCATTGGTCTTGGCGATGGCGAAGGCGGTGAGGGTGACCTGGGGAGGCGTCACGTCCGGCACGGTACCGGTGACGAAGGTCCAGCTGTAGTCGTTGGTGAGGCTGTCCCCGTTCTTCAGCTTGATGTCGCGGCTCATGGTGGCCGTATAGACCGTGTCCGGCTGGAGCTGGGTGGTGGGCCTGAAGAGGGCGGTGTGGCCGGAGGTGTTCACGGTGCCCGTCACCGGGGACCCGCGGTCCGCCATCAGGCGGAAGCTTCCGGTATTGACCGTGGTCGAATCCACATCCTCGTCCATCGTCACCGCCAGGGAGGTGCCGAAGGGCACGCCGGTCCTGAGATTGGCCGGTTCCGTACGCTGCACCTGGGCGGTCTTCGCCGCCGGTGCCGGTACCGGAGTGCTTGAGGTGCCGCCGCCGGCGCCGCAGGCCTGGATGGAGAGGCTGAGCAGCAAGGCTGCAAGCCGGAAAGTACCCGTTTTCATGATCTCACTCCCTGATGTTGATCTTTGTTGTCTATCCCTGTTGGCCATCTTTGGCCCGGTGCTGCCCTGCCTTCGCATCCGTGGCGCCAAGCTACGCGGGGACGGCATGCCCGGTCTTGATCCAGGTCAACTGGCAGGAGTGCGTGCCTGCATGACGCTGCCCGCCAGACCAATGGCG
Source organism: uncultured Gammaproteobacteria bacterium (assembly GCA_964584665.1). GTDB lineage: Bacteria > Pseudomonadota > Gammaproteobacteria > Natronospirales > REEB76 > DASUBN01. The sequence continues at coordinate 61,602 of CAZPAO010000006.1, read as the reverse complement.
GCGCGGCTCAGTGAATCCCTTAGGTGACTTTCAGAGAGTGGAGCGTGGGCAAGCAGGGGTGGTGCTGATGCGATGCTTCGTGTGCTGTGGTCTGCTGTCATCCGACGACAGCAGCCCCGCGCTCACGCACATGACCGCGGCTCGTCACGATCAGGAAGGGCTGCACTCTTGATAACAACAGGGAGTGAGTCATGCATACGAAATCTTGGAAAGCCTATTTCTGCGGTCTGGGCGCCTATGCGGTGTGTCTGGTGCCCGCGATATTGCCCATCTTCCATCCGCCCCTGGGTCTGGATGTGGCTGCGCGTCTCGCATTGGCAGCGGGCCTGGCCTCGGTGCTGGTGGCATTGATGCGTTTGACCGCCTTCGATGCGCGGGTCGGCGATCCGGGCGCGAAGTTCATCCAGGCCCTGCTGGGTCTCGCCGTATGCGCGGGCCTCTACGCGCTGCTGGCCCCCGTGAGCCATCCGCAGATCATGCAGATGTCGCTGCTGTGGGTCGCCATCGGCATGACCAGTCTCAGCCCGCGCCAGGTGCTGGTGTTGACGGCGCTATACCTGGGCATCTTCCTGAACGCCTATACCGGCGTGATGCTGGACCCGGGTGCGGCACGGCACGCGGATGCGCTCTACGCGATCCTGGTGTCGCTGGCCTTGAGCGGCTTCATGTATTCGAGGGCGTATGAATATGCGCACTTGCATAACGAGAAGGCCGAGCTGCATGAGGCGAACCTACGGCAGGCGGAGGAACTGGAGGAGGCGAAGACGCGTATCCATGCCATCACCATCCAGGACATGGATACCATCGCCTTGAAGTACCCCTTCTTCCGCGAGGAACTGCGCCGCTGCAAGGAGCGGGCGGACCGTTCCGGCAGCACCTTCTCCATCGGCCTAATCGAGATAGACCATTTCGCCGTGATCGGCGAACGCTACGGCGAGATGGCGGTCAAGCAGTTGCTGCGTGAAGTGGTGGAGCGCGTCACCGGGGTCATCGCCAAGATGGGCCTGGAAGAGGAAGGCGACGGCGCACATCATCCGCTGGGCCGGGTGGGGGATGGGCTCTATGGCATGATCCTGCCGCGGGCCAACGTCAAGGGCGCCCTGGCCTGCGCCAAGCAACTGCACAAGGTGGTGGAGCTTGAGTCCATCCGCACCATGGCAGGCCTGCTCAACGTGGCGCTCACGATCGGCATCGTGGAGTACTACCCCGGCGAGAGCCTGGACGAACTCATGGAGATGGTGGGCGCTTCCCTCGAGAAGGCGCGTCTGCACAACATGGAGGAGTTGCAGGCGGCGAACCGGGCGAAACCCAAGGGCGAACCCGTCAAGGCCGCCACTGGCCTGCACGACCTGCGCCTGCTGCACCACAAGGAATACGACAGCCCGGTGCACTGAGCCGGATGTTTCGGCCCGGCCGGGGGGCTGGGCAGGGGCGCCGCAGTCGCGGCGCCCTTATTTTTCAGCCGCCGGCCGCCGGGATGATGTACTGGGGCATCAGTTCCTCGAAGAACTTGCGCCACACCGGGAAGTTGCCGTAGTTGCCGGCGGTGATGACCACCGCGAGATCCAGCTTCGGCACCACCATCACGAGCTGTCCACCGTTGCCCTGGGCCATGTATTCGTCGTACTTCTTGCCGGCGATCTCCACTTGGAAGAGGTGCCAGGTGTAGCCGTAGCCGTGACCCGGCGCGTAGTCGCTGGCGGGGAAGTAGGAATGCTGCCGGGTGGCGTCGGCGACCCATCCCTTGCTCAACACGCGCTTGCCGTTCCAGGTGCCGCCATCCAGATAGAGTTGGCCGAGCTTCAGCATGTCCCGCGGCCGCAGACGGATGCCGCCACCCATATAGGCCTGCCCCGTCGGCATCAGGTTCATGTGGTAGTCGCTGATGCCCAGCGGACCGGCGTAGTAGCGTTGGAAGAAGTCCGTGAGCGGCATGCCGCTCCTGCTGCTGACGATGCCGCCCAGGAGGTTGATGGCGGCGGTGCAATACACCGCCTTCTTGTCCCCCGGCTCATCCAGCACCGGCACGTCGAGGATGTAGCGGTACCAGTCCGGCTGCTTGTCCTGGCCCTGCATGGTGTCCTCGTTGCCGGGCGAGTCGTCGTCGTTGTCGTCGCAGGCGAGGCCGGAGTCCATGGTGAGGAGGTCACGCACCGTGATCTTCTGCTTGCGCGGGTCCGGGTTGGCGAGGTCCGTGTATTGCGGATACAGCGCGGTCGCGGAGGAGTCCAGCGTGAACTTCGCGCCATGGTCGAGGGCGATGCCGGTCAGGGTGCCCGCGAGGGTCTTGCCGGAAGAGCGCGTGTCATGGGTCTGCTCACGGTCGAAGCCGTAGAAATACTCTTCCAGCGCGAGCTTGCCGTGGCGCGCCACCAAGAGGCTCTGGATGTAGGGCGTGCTGAAGCCGTCGGTCTTCTGGTCCAGGATCTGCTGCACCAGCGCCTTCAGGGGCCCGGCATCGAGCTTCGCCCCGGCGAGGTCGGCGGTCTTCCAGCCGTCGTCTTCCCTTATGGGCTGACGGTAGACGTACGGCCCTGCCGGCGTGGCGGGATAGAAGCCTATGGCATGGTCCCGGTCGCGGCGCGTGAAGTCGAAGCTGGCGATGCCCTGGAGCGTGATGGCGAGCCGGTCCTGCTCCGGGTCGTAACTGCCGCGCAGCTGATCGTGCTTGCGCAGGGTGTCGTCGAGCGTGACCTGCTGGCCGTCCAGCTTCACCGTATAAAGCCGCCGCATGCCGAAGTTGAACTCCGGATTGCGGATGAAGGCCTTGAGGCTGCCGTCGTCGGCACGGCTCACCAGGAGATAGAGCGAGACCGAATCCTCCAGTGGCTTCACTTCGCCCTGCCACACGCCGCTCTCGCGGCGCTTCAGGGTCACCGGCGTGGCATAACTCTGCTCGAGTGTGACGCCCGGGGGCTGCACCCAGAAGCCTGTTATCGAACCGCCGCCTGCACCCAGCGCGCCGCGGAAACTGCCCTGGCCACCAGGCAGGCTGAAGTCCACGCTGCCGGGCGTGTGATGCACCGCCGCCTGGAAGCCGGCTATCTCCGCGTGCCAGTCGCCGCCTCGCCCGTAGAGGGTAAGGGTGCCCTTGGCGGCGGGACCGAACACCTGCTCAGCGCCCCACAAGCCGATGAGCTTGTCGTCGGTGGGCGGCGCGTCTGCGGCCTGGGAAGGCGAAGCTACCGCCAATAGGAGGCCGGCGAGGAGCAGGGTACGCATGTCGGGTATTCCTTCGGGTGAGGTCCTATATTAGAGATGCGGGGCCGGGGTGAAAGGTTGCGCCCCGGATCATCTTCGCATCCCCCGGGCGTTAGAATCCATGCGGTCACCCCTTTAGGATGAGCCACCATGAAGCTCAGGATGCTCTCCCTCGCGCTCCCGGCGCTATGGCTGTCTTCCAGCCTGGCAGCTGACGCAGCCAAGCCTCTCTTCACGCTGCAGCAGCTCGCGCCGGGTGTGTGGGCCGCCATCTCGGTGCCGAAGAGCGGTACCGGGGGCAATGCCGGCTTCGTGGTGGGGTCCGATGGGGTCGCCGTCATCGACGCCTTCCAGACGACTGCGGCGGCACAGGCGCTGCTGGATGCCATCCGCAAGACCACGGACAAGCCGGTGCGCTTCGTCATAGACACCCACTATCACCTGGACCACGTGGGCGGGAACGGCGTGTTCGCCCAGGCGGGAGCCGTGGTGATGGCGGAGCACAACGTGGCGGCCTGGGAAAGGACCGAGAACCTCAAGTTCTTCGGCGCAAGCCCTAAGCCTGAAGAGAAGGCGATGGTGGAGTCCCTGACGCTGCCCACGCTCACCTACAAGGACGGCGTGGTGCTATCCCTCGGCGACCGCAAGCTGGTGGTGAAGGTGGTGCAGGGCCACACCGGCGGCGACTCGGCCGTGATCGTGCCGGATGCGAAGGTGGTGTTCACCGGCGACCTCTTCTGGGACCACGACCTGCCCAACCTCATCGATGCGGACACGCTGCAGCAGATCGCCACCAACGATGACTTCGTCAAGGATCATCCGGACGCCACCTTCGTGCCCGGCCATGGTGTCCCGGGGAAGAAGGCGGACGTGATGGCCTTCCGCGACTACATCATGGCGCTGCGCGCCGCGGTGGCGGGCGCCCGTAGCGCCGGCAAGACCGGTCAGGGGCTCGTGGATCAGGTGCTGCCGGGCTTGAAGAAGCAGTATGGCGATTGGGGCTATTTCGATTACTTCTCGTTGCCGAACATCAAAGATACGGAATCTGAATTAGCTGGGACCAAGAAGCGTCCCGTACCTGTCGACTGATCCCATGCTGCTGCTGGACCGCAAGCAAGTGGATGCCCTCCTGGACATGGATGCGCTCATCGGAGCGATCGGCCCAGCCATGGTGGAACTCTCCGCCGGCCTCGTCTCCATGCCTGTGCGCACCGCGGCCCAGGTGCAGGGCAAGGGCCTGCTCGGTGTGATGCCGGTGCATCTCCCGTCGAGCGGCACGCTCTGCTGCAAGCTGGTGAGCGTGTTCCCCCGCAACGCGGCGCGGGACATCCCGACCCACCAGGCGGTGGTGATGCTGTTCGATGCGGATACGGGCGCGCCGAAGGCGATGCTCGATGGCGCCTCCATCACGGCGCTACGCACCGCCGCGGGCTCGGCCCTCGCCACCCGCCTGCTGGCGCGGGAAGACGCCTCGGTGCTGCTCATCGTCGGCACCGGCGTGCAGGCCCGCAGCCACGGCGAGGCGCTGCCGCGGGTGTGCAAGCTGAAAGAGATCCGCGTGGCGGGACGCGATCCAGAGAAGGCCGCTGCGCTGGCGCGGGAACTCGCGGCGCGCTGGGGCTTGCAAACGAAGTCATATCCCATCGGGCCCGAAGCCTTCGCCGGTGCGGACATAGTCTGTGCCACCACCGATGCCGCGGAGCCGGTGGTGCGCGGCGAGTGGCTTCGCGACGGCATGCATGTGAACTCGGTGGGCCTGCACCAGAAGGGGCGGGAGCTGGATGAGGCCGCCGTGCGCCGTTCGCGGGTGTTCGTGGAGTCCCGTGCCGCGGCGCTCGCGCCGCCGCCTTCCGGCGCCCTCGATCTCGTGGGTGCTGAGGTGCAGGCGGAGATCGGTGAAGTCATCGCGGGGACGCGCCCGGGGCGCGAGTCCCCGGACACGATCACGCTCTATAAGTCGGTCGGCGTGGCGGTGCAGGACGCGGTGGCCGCCCAGCTGGTCTACGACGCGGCGCTTAAGCGCCGCGTCGGGACCGAAGTCAGATACTAGTTGCTGTAGTCTTCATCTAGTGCCGCGAGGAACGCGGCCAGATCCTGCACGTCCTGGTCCGTGAGCGCCACGCCCTGCATGGCGGGGTCGCCGTTGCGCAGCTTGCCCAGGCGGGCGAGCTGGCCCGACTGCTGGTAGAACCTCACCGCCGCCTCCAGCGTGTCGAACTGCCCGTCATGCATGTAAGGGTCGGAGTCACCGAGGTCCCTCAGGCTGCGGGTCTTGAACACGCCCAGCGCACGGTCCAGCAGCGTGGCGTCGCTCGCGCCGCAGTCGGCGAACTGATGCGTGTCGATGGCGCAGAGGAACTTGCGCAGGGAAGCCTTGCGCTTGGGGAAGTCCGGGTTGGCGAAGATGTTCCAGACCCCCAAGTCCGCCTTGCCGGCGTCGCTCGCGCTGGCGGCCATGCGGAAGGTCTCGCTCGCATCCGGATGGGCGTCGCTCACCGGGAGATACGCACCCGGGTCCGCGTCGCGCTGGGCCAGCGTCGGCACCGCCAGCAGCGCGAAGCTGCCCTGGCCGTGGACCTTGTCGTATTCCGCCTGGGCCACGCCGGTGTTGTGCATGCGGAAATCGCTGAAGGCCGGCGGCGTGTGGCAGGCGGCGCAGTCGCCGATCCCGCCGTGGGCCGCCTCGCCCGGGATGATGACCGCGCCGGCGGGACGGCTCAGGAAGGCCTTGAGGCCGCGCAGCTCCTGCGGGCCGAAGTGGAAGGGACGGAGGCTGTGGAAGGCGAAGTCCTTGCCGCCGTTGAACTGGCTGCAGCAGCTCACGAACTTCGGATCGGGCAGGGCCTGCACGGCGCCCAGCAGGCGCGCGGCATAGTCATGGGTGGATTCGCCGGCCCTGGGGGACTGCGGCAGGCCGTTGTCGATCAGGAACTGGTCGTAAGGCGAGCCGTTGTAGTTGCCGGCCTCGTCCTGGAAGAAGGTGAGGCTGTCCACATAGGCGGCGATCAGCGCCGAGACGTTCGCTTCCACTTCCGCGTCTGTGGCGGTCTGCACGTCCATGCAGTACTGGGCGGGCAACTGGAATTTCACCGGGATGTTCTTGTCCTTGCACGCCATGACCAGGTAGTAGGGCAGGGAGCCGAACTCGCCCGCCAGCTCGCTGGTGCCGTCGTCGCGGCGGACCACGTCGGCGATCTGGTGCACCGCCTGCTCATGTTCGCCGGGCAGCCAGCCATAGTTGCGGCCGATGAGGGTGGCGGTGACGAGGTCAGTCATGGACCCGAACTCGCCGTCCCAGTGCAGGATGCGGTCCACGTCGCCGTGGAAGGTGTCGTCCACCATGCTCGCGGCGTTGCGCGGGGTGAAGCCGCTGGTGTGGATGATGTCCTCGCTGCGGGCCGGCATGGGTGAGCGGGGCGCGAAGTCGGCGTAGGTGCGCATGCCGGTGCCCTTGGCGTAATCCACCTGCTGCTCCACCAGGTGGCACTGCAGGCAGTTCACCGCCTGGCCGCGCATGGGGCCGGGCAGGGTGCCGTGGGTGGTGACGGTGGTGTCCACCACTGCCTCGCCCTGGCTGAGCGGCGAGTTCACCGCGCCGTGGGAGTTCACCGCGAAGAAGTGCCCGAAGCGGGTGTCCTTGAACAGGCGTTCGCCCAGCTGGACTTCCGGCGGGTCGGTGTCGTCGTCGGCCGCGCCGCCGCCGTTGGTGAGCTTGCAGGAGGCGAGGCTCAGGGCCGCCGCGAGCACGAGCAGGGCGGCGAGGCTGAAGGTCAGGGTGCGCTTGTCCATGGTGATCCCGGTCATATCAATAGAATTCGTATTCGAGGCGCAGCAGCAGGGTCGCGTCCGGTCCCTTGGAACCGATCGGGAACACCACGCCGCCGTCGTATTCCAGCTCGCTCTGGCCGATGTACCACTCGCCCGAGATGGATGGGCCGATCTGGTAGACGTCGTCCTGCGGGCGGGCGAACACGTCGACGCCCGGCGCGAGGTCGCCGCGCCACATCCAGCTCAGGTTGTAGGCGGCGCGGAACTCGGTGCCGTTCTCCTCGCGCAGGCGGCCCACTTCCTTCTCCCAGATGAGATTGAGCCGTTCGCGGAAGCTGCCGAGCCGGTTCTCGAACAGCGGCCCGAACTCGAGCTTGTTGGCGCTGGAGAGGTGGCTCTGGTACTCGAAGGAGGCGAGGAAGCCCACGTCCGCCCAGTACTCGCCCTGGGAGGTGAGCTGGAAGATGTTCTCGAACTCGTAGCCGGTGAGCTGGTTCGGATGGCGCGGGTCGCGCTCGTACTTCGCGACATAGACCTCGGGCTGCCACCAGGAGGTGAAGGCATGGGCGAAGGAGAGGGTGATGCCGCGGGACGCATCCACCAGGGTGCTGCTGTCCCGGTACTGGGCCGTGCGCAGCTCGACCTCGCTCTGGCCCTCGGTCACGTAGGGAGAGTAGACGTTGTACTCGTTCAGGGCCTCGCCCGGACCTTCGTCGTCATCGGCATGGGCGGCGCCGGTGAAGGCGAGCAGGGCGAGGGGCAGCAACAGGAGACAGCGGCGCGGAGTCATGGGATCCCTCAATAGAAGATGGTGTGCTTGAGCTTCTCGATGCCTTCCGGTTCACAGGGCAGGACCACGGTGCTGCAGCTCTGCACCAGGGGGGCGAGGGCCGGGTCGTAGTCCTTCAGCCATTCCTGGCCGCAGTAGCAGCGGTCCAGGGAGTGGGAGCGGGATTCCAGGGAGGGGTAGGCGCGCAGCAGGAAGTAGCTGTCCGCGTCATGGGCGGAGGGGCCGAAGCCCACGATGCACAGGCCCGCGCGCTCCATGGCGCCGAGCGCTGCCTGCAGCGCCGCGTGGAAATCCTCGCGGCGTCCCGCGCTGACCTTATAAGTCAGCACTTCGAGATAACTGTAGTGCCCCAGAGTCCCCACGGCGGATACCGAAACTAAACGATAATGATTCGCATTTGCAATATAAAGGGATAGACGAACCCTGTCAATGCAGGGGAAACCGGTCGCCAGGAGGGATCGAGGGGCTTTAAGCCAGGAAGAATAGGCCGGCTATCCCCAAGCCATAGAGCAGCAGCACTGCCAGGGAATCGAGGCCCATCCAAAGGATCTGGCGCTTGGGCCGGAACAAGAGGCCCACCATGTAGACCAGCGTCAGCAGGATGCCTAGGCAAGTGAGATAGATGTCGGTCTTGTGGGCCGAGGGCAGCACCGCCTCGCCCGAGAGCAGCGTGGCCATGAGGAACAGCACCGGCAGGAAGGAGTTGCCGCCGAAGATGTCGCTCACCGCGAGCTGATAGTCGCCGAGCTTCACCGCGGCGATGCCGGTGGACAGTTCCGGCAGCGCGGTGGCCGCCGCCAAGAGCGTGGCGCCGAAGATCACGCCATCCATGCCGAGTTGCTTGGCCAGGGTCTCGCTGGAGGCTTCCAGCAGCACGCCGGCGATGAGCGTCACCAGGCTCGCTCCGGCGAATATCAGCACCACCACGGTCAGGCTGCGGGTGTGTTCCGCCACCATCTTGACCCGCGCCTTGATGGCGCCGCCGCGCTTCATGCGCTGGCCGCCGGGTGCGACGCCGGAGTTGTGCCAGGGCAGGTCCGCCCGCGCCCGTTTCACGAGCCACAGGCTGGTCAGCCATAACACGGTGATCAGCAAGGTGGGCGGCGTGACGCGCAGGAAGATGAAGCCTTGAGGCAGCTGCGTGCCGATGAGCACCATAACGAGGACCGCCACCACCATGATGCCTTCCACCACCAGCGTGAGGGACGCGGCGCGATAGCTCAAGGCCGCCACGGCGCCGAGGCCGAACACGTCCATGACCACCAGCACCACCGTCTGGATGGAGATGCCGCCCAGGATGTTGCCGATGGCGAGGCCAAGGTCATGGTGCAGCGCCGCGCTCGCGGTGATGGCGATCTCCGGCAGGTTGGTGACGATGGCGAGCAGCACCATGCCGGCCAGGGCCTCGCCCAGCCCCAGGCGGTCCGACAGCACATCGGTGCTCAAGGAGAGCTTCACGCCCGCGAACCAAATGGCGGTGGCGGCAGCCAGGAAGACGATGAGGGCGATGGGGAAAGATTCTATGTGCAGCATCGCCGCGCGCCTCTCAGGCCGAAGCCGCGGCGTCGGGACGGTGCCGCATGAACCACTCTTCCTCCACCTCGAACTGGAGCAGTTTGCATTCCAGGGCGCCGTTGTAGAAGGAGTTGATCTTGCGGGCGCGCAGGCCGATCTGCTTGGCGAGGTCGGCGTTGTCCGTGATGACGCCCGCCTTCCAGTGGTGGCATTGGCGCTTCAGCCAGTCGCCGATGGAAGCGTAGAGCGGCCCCAGGGTCTCGACGGTGCCGAGACGCTCGCCGTAGGGCGGATTGGTGACCACCAGGCCCGCGCTCAGGTTCGGCGGCAGCACGTTCTGTTCCAGGGGCTTGTGCTCGAAGCGCACCATGGGGGCGATGCCGGCGGTGCGGGCGTTCTTCTGGGCCGCGAGGATGGCCTTCGCATCCATGTCCGCGCCCATGATCACCGGCCCCCGGGTGCGGCCGGCGTTCTGCCGTTCCCGGGCCTGGCGCAGCACTTCTTCCCAGAGCTTCTGGTCGTGCTTCAGCCAGCCAGCGAAGCCCCAGTAGTCGCGCAGCAGGCCCGGCGCCACGTCCCGGGCGATGAGGGCCGCCTCGATGACCAGCGTGCCGGAACCGCAGAGGGGGTCCACGAAGCTGCCGTCGCGCTTCGCGATCTCGGGCCAGCCGCACTTCAGGAGCAGCGCCGCCGCCAGGTTCTCCTTCAATGGCGCTGCCACGCCCTGCTCGCGGTAGCCGCGCATGTGCAGGCTGTCGCCGGAGAGGTCGATGCTGACCGTGAGCAGGTCTCTATATAGGTGACAGTTCACCTGCACGTCGGGCCGTACCCGGTCCACGGAGGGGCGCCGGCCGGTGAGCTCCCGGAAACGGTCCACGATGCCGTCCTTGACCTTCTGGGCGCCGAACTGGGTGTTGGTGATCTTCTCGTTGGTGCCGCCGAAGTCCACGGCCAGCGTGCCGTCCGGCCCCAGGTCCTGCTCCCAAGGCATGCGGCGGATGGCGGCATAGATGGCCTCCGCGTCCGGGGCCGGGAAGCGCGCCACCGGGTAGAGCACCCGGTTGGCAGTGCGCAGCCACAGGCAGGCGCGGTAGGCATCGGCGGGGGAACCCTCGAAGCTCGCGCCGCCGCGGGCTTCCTTCACTTCTTGCGCGCCCAGCGCGCGCAGCTCATCCGCCACCAGGGGCTCCAGGCCTTTGGCGGCGGTGGCGAAGAAACGCAACGAGCGGCCCTGCGGCGGCTTGTCCTTGTGCGGACGGGGGCGCGGACGGTTCATTGTGCTAGGGTACATGCCCTTGCAGCCTCGCGCCTAATCCAGACGCATGACCCGCGCCGCGACCATCCCCGCCGCATTGCTGCCCGCCCTCGAAGCAGCGGAGTCCCGTTACCGGGACAGCGGCGGTTCGCCTGACCGTCCGCCGGCGGCCACCGCCGGGACGCTCTCGCGTGTGTGGGCGGTGAGCAGTTTCGTGGCGCAGAACTGCGCCCGCGAGCCCGGATTCCTCGAAGAACTCTCCGTTTCCGGCGACCTCGCCTCGGACGCCTCACCGGCGACCCGGGTGCAGGGGCTGCTGAAGGACGTGCCGGATGAGCGGATGCTGATGACGCGCCTGCGCCAGGTGCGCCGCCGCGAGATGACGCGCATCGCCTGGCGCGACCTCGCCGGCTGGGCGGAGCTGGACGAGACCCTGCGGGACCTCTCGGATCTCGCCGATGCGCTCACCCAAGGCGCCCTTACCCATCTTGCCCGCTGGCACGCGGAGCGCCACGGCACCGCGCGCAGCGCGAAGGGCGAGGCGCAATCCCTGGTGGTGCTGGGCCTGGGGAAGCTCGGTGCGCGGGAACTGAACTTCTCCTCCGACATCGACCTCATCTTCACGTATCCGGAAGGCGGCAGCAGCGACGGCGAACGGCCGTTGGACAACGAGGAGTATTTCCTGAGGCTCGGGCAGAAGCTCGTGAAGGCGCTGGACGAGAACACCGCCGACGGTTTCGTGTTCCGGGTGGATCTGCGCCTGCGGCCCTTCGGCGAGGCCGGGCCCATCGCGCTCAGCTTCGACGCCATGGAGACCTATTACCAGAACCACGGCCGTGAATGGGAGCGCTATGCCTTCATCAAGGCACGGCCCATGGCGGGGGACATCAAGGCCGGCGAGCGGTTGCTGCAGACGCTCCGGCCCTTCGTCTACCGCCGCTATCTCGACTACGGCGCCTTCGAGTCGCTGAGGGACATGAAGGCCATGCTCACCCAGGAAGTGGAGCGGCGCGGCCTCTCGGACAACGTGAAGCTCGGCCCCGGCGGCATCCGCGAGATCGAGTTCATCGGCCAGGTGTTCCAGCTCATCCGCGGCGGGCGCGAGCCGGCGCTGCGGGAGCGGGGCATCGTGGCGGTGCTGAAGCATCTCGGCGAGAAGGACTACCTGGATCCGAAGGACGCGGCGGCGTTGCTCAAGGCCTATGCCTTCCTGCGCCGGGTCGAGAACCGCCTGCAGGAGGCGGCCGACCAGCAGACCCACGAATTGCCGGAGGACGAGACCGGCCGCGTGCGCCTCGCCTTCAGCATGGGCTATGCGGACTGGGCTGCGTTCAAGCAGGTGCTGGATGCAGAGCGCGCCGCGGTGCACCGCATCTTCGAGGCAGTGATAGTGGCGCCGAAGGCGGTGCAGGAAGAGGCGGCCATCTCCGCCGCCTGGGCCGACGATGCGGAGGCGGAGACGCGCCTCACGGCCCTCGGCTACGCGGACCCCAAGGAAGCGGCCCGCGTGCTGCATTCCCTGCGGGAGGACGCCGGCCGCGAGCAGGGGGACCGCTCGCGCCGCCTCTTGCTGGCGCTGCTACCCCGGCTCGTCACCGCGGCGGTGGCCGTGAAGAAGGAGGGCTCGAAGCCGGACGAGACCCTGAAGCGTCTGGCGCGGGTGGTGGAAGCCATCGCCAAGCGCTCCGCCTACCTCGCCCTGCTCGCCGAGAACCCCACGGCCCTGGGGCAGCTCGCGCGCCTCGCCGCCGAGAGCGTGTGGCTCGTCGACATGGTGGTGCGCTCCCCGATCCTCCTGGACGAACTCATCGATCCGCGCATCTTCAAGGAGTTCCCCTCCCAGGACTCCCTGCGCACCGAACTCGAAGCCATGCTCGCCGGCATCGCGCCGGACGACCTCGAGATGCAGATGGACGCCTTGCGCCAGTTCCAGCAGTCCGCGGTGGTGCACGCGGCAGCGGCGGACCTCGCCGGCAACGCGCCGCTCATGAAGGTGAGTGACTTCCTCACCTGGACCGCGGAGCAGGTCATCCGCAAGGCCCTTGAGATCGCCTGGCGGCAGCTGGTGAAGCGCCACGGCCGGCCCCAGTGCATCGAGCGCGGACGCCTGCGCGATGCGCGCTTCGCGGTGGTGGCCTACGGCAAGCTTGGCGGCTGGGAGCTGGGCTACGGCTCGGACCTGGACGTGGTGTTCCTGCACGACAGCCGCAGCGGCGAGCAGCAGACCAACGGCCCGCGGGTGCTGGACAACATCGAGTTCTTCACGCGGCTCGCGCAGCGTGTCATCAACATCCTCTCCATCCCCACCACCTCGGGCGTGCTCTACCAGGTGGACACGCGGCTGCGTCCCAGCGGCGGCGCCGGGCTGATCGTGAGTTCCATGGACTCCTTTGCGCACTACCAGGAACAGAACGCCTGGACCTGGGAGCACCAGGCCCTGCTGCGCGCCCGGCCCGTGGCGGGCGACGCGGAGGCGGCGGAGGAGTTCAACGCCGTCCGCCGCAAGGTGCTCGGCGTGCCGCGGGACGCGGCGAAGCTGCGCCAGGACATCGCCGCCATGCGCGCGCGCATGCGCGAGGAACAGAAGCGCAGCGGCAATGACTTCGACCTGAAACTGGACCCGGGCGGCCTCACGGACATGGAGTTCCTGGTCCAATATTGGGTACTCGCCCACGCCCACCAGCATCCTTCGCTGCTTGAATGGACCGATAACATCCGCAATCTGGAAGGCCTCGAGGCCACGGGCGTGATCCCGCCGGAGACCGCGGCCCTGGTGGCGGACACCTACCGGGAGTTCCGCCGCCGCCTGCACCACCTCACCCTGGAAGGCCGCCCCGGGCTCGTGCCGCCCTACGAGGTGGAACCGGCGCGCCAGCGGATAAGGGAGCTGTGGATGGCGACCCTGGGCGGCCCCCTGTCCTGAACAGGGCCCCTGCCGCTCCAGTTGGTATAATCGCGCCTCTTCTATAGAGAGCTTCCCCGAGGTCCCCCGTGTCCGCAGCCGAAAGCGAAAGCCTGGTCAACCCGCCCAACGCCCAGTCGAACTACCAGGTGACCACGAAGGACCTGCCGCTGCACTGCCCCATGCCCGGCATGAGCCAGTGGAACTCCCATCCGCGGGTGTTCTTGGCCATCGAGACCACGGGCCAAGCCAAGTGCCCCTATTGCGGCGCCGACTATAAATTGGTCGCTTGATCCTCTCTCCTCGCGGGAAACTTGATGCCTAATCTATCCCGCATCTCAGCAGTCTTGATGGTGCGGGACGCCGAGGCGTCGCTGGCGGCCACGCTCGACGGCCTGAAGCGCTTCGGCGAAGTGGTGATCTTCGATAACGGCTCCAAGGACAAGACCCTGGAGATCGCGCGGCGCTATCCCAACGTGGCGGTGCATGAAGGCGAGTTCTCGGGCTTCGGGCCCACGCGCAATAAGGCCGCGCAGCTCGCCAAGAATGAGTGGGTGTTCTCGATAGACGCGGACGAAGTGCCGGACGAGGCGCTGCTCGCGGCCCTGGACGCGCTGCCCCTGGACGACGCCAAAGCCGTGTACGCGGTGGAGCGCCAGAACTATCTATTGGGCAAGCGCGTGAAGCATTCCGGCTGGGGCAGCCAGTGGCTGACCCGGCTCTACCACCGCGGCAGCCACGGTTTCACGGACGTGGCGGTGCACGAGAAGGTGGCGCTGAAGGGCGGCGAGCAGCCGGTGAAACTCAAGGGGACCCTGAAGCACGCGCCCATGGGCGATGCGGGGGACTTCCTGGTGAAGATGCACCGCTACACCATGCTGAAGGCGGCGGAATCGGACAAGACCTACCCGCCCGCGATCATCCTGCTCAAGACCCTGTGGGCCTTCATCCGCAGCTATATATTGCGGCTGGGGATGCTGGATGGTTGGCGGGGGGTGCTCATCTCCGTCTCCGAAGCCAATGGCGTATTCTACAAATACATGGTCATCTACTCTAAAAGAGACAACTCATGATCATCGTCACCGGCGGCGCAGGCTTCGTGGGCTCCAACCTCGTGCTGGCGCTGAACCAGCGCGGGCACTCGGACATCCTGGTGGTGGATGACCTGAAAGACGGCACCAAGTTCAAGAACCTGGTGGACGCGGAGATCGCGGACTACAAGGACAAGGACGCCTTCCTGCAACAGTTGCTGGCCACGAACCACAGCTTCGGCCCGGTGGAAGCGGTGTTCCACAACGGCGCTTGCTCCGACACCACCGAGTGGGACGGGCGCTACATGATGTCCGTCAACTACGAATACTCGAAGGCGCTCCTGGACTTCTGCCAGGCCCGCAACATCCCCTTCATCTATGCCTCCTCCGCCGCGGTCTATGGCGGCGGCAAGGTGTTCAAGGAGGAGCGGGGCCATGAAGCGCCGCTGAACGTGTACGGCTACTCCAAGTTCCTGTTCGACCAGTACGTGCGCCGCCGCATCAAGACGGGCCTGAAGAGCCAGGTGGTGGGCTTCCGTTACTTCAACGTGTACGGCCCCCGCGAGCAGCACAAGGGCAAGATGGCGAGCACCGCCTTCCACTTCAACAACCAGATCCTCGAGAGCGGGAAGTGCAGGCTGTTCGAGGGCAGCGACGGTTACGGCAACGGCGAGCAGCGCCGCGACTTCATCCACGTGGACGACGTCTGCGCCGTGAACCTGTGGTTCTGGGAGCACCCCAAGTGCTCCGGCATCTTCAACTTAGGCACCGGCCATGCCCAGCCCTTCAACGACGTGGCGAAGGCGGTCATCGCCCACCACGGCAAGGGCAAGATCGAGTACATCCCCTTCCCGGACGTGCTGAAGGGCCGCTACCAGAGCTTCACCGAGGCGGATATGTCCGCGCTCCGTGCCGCCGGCTGCGACCATCAGTTCATGACAGTGGAGCAGGGAGTCTCAAAATATATGACCTGGTTGAACAAGTAAGACCCTGATGGCTGCATCGAACCGGATACTCGTCGTCGGGCCCGCTTGGGTCGGCGACATGGTCATGGCCCAGAGCTTATTTATAACGCTCAAGGCCCGCTTCCCCGATTCCGAGATAGACGTGCTGGCCCCCTCCTGGTCCCGGCCGCTATTGGCGCGCATGCCGGAGGTCAAATCCGCCGTGAACCTGCCGCTGGAGCACGGCGAGCTGGGCTGGGGCGTGCGCCGGCGCCTGGGTGTCACGCTCTATGGCCGGTACCAGCGTGCCATCGTGCTGCCGCGCTCTTGGAAGGCGGCCCTGGTGCCGGCCTTCGCAAACATTCCCATCCGCACCGGCTACCGGGGCGAACTGCGCTACGGCCTCATCAATGACATGCGCAAGCTGGACAAGAAAGTGCTGACCCAGACGGTGCAGCGCTACGTGGCGCTGGGTCTGCCGAAGGATGCGTCGCTGCCGCCCGCCATCCCGCAGCCGCAGCTGCGCATAGACCCGGACAACCAGCGCATGCAGCTGGACATCAACCGGCTCAACCTGGATAAGCCGGTGGTGGCGCTGCTGCCCGGCGCCGAATACGGCGAAGCCAAGCGCTGGCCGGTGGAACGCTATGGCGAACTGGCTAAGCGCCTGAAGGACGCGGGCCAGCAGATATGGGTGTTCGGCTCCGCCAAGGAGCACGGCCTGGGGGATGCCATCGTGCGCGCGGCCGGCGAGAAGGACGTGAGCAACCTATGCGGCACCACCAAGCTTGCGGACGCGGTGGACCTCCTGGCCCTGGCCGAGACCGCCGTAAGCAATGACTCCGGGCTCATGCACATCGCCGCCGCCGTGGGTGTGCGGCTGGTGGCGCTCTACGGCTCCTCCAGCCCCGACTACACGCCGCCGCTCACGGACAAGGCGGAAGTGGTGTATCTCCGGCTCTCCTGCAGCCCCTGTTTCGAGCGCACCTGCCCCCTGGGGCATCTCAACTGCTTCATGCAGATGGAAGTGGATGAGGTCTATAAGCGGGCCATGACGGCCTGATTTTCGAGGGGGGACCGATGAAAGTTACATCCAGCCTGCTGCTCGTGCTCCTTCTCGCCGGTTGCGGGTCTGCGCCCACGGCTCCACTGAAGCCTTATCTGGCCGAAGACGTGCTGGTGGTATCTCGTCAAGATGCCCTTAAGTTCTGGATACCCGATTTTTCCTGGGTGGACTCGGTCAAGAAGCGCATGCCCGACACGATCTTCAGCGGCTGTTTCCGCTTCGAGGCGATCATAGATTCGAACGGCGCGGCCTTCGATGTGAAGCCGATCGCGGCCTCCGGATCCAGGGACTTGCCCGACGCCGAAGCGTTGATCCTCAAATCTTTGCGATACCGGCCGACGGCGGAGAACGTCAAACACACCCCGATCAAATCCACCTTCGACCTGTGGACTTCCTCCTTCGCGGATCCGCGCGATTCGGATACGATGACCAAATGCCTGGATAAACTGGACCAGATGCAGCAGAAGGGCGGTCCCGGCGGCATTTGACCTGTGTGCCGGTTTGACTTTACCCGCTGATTTATCGGGTCTATCCCCGACAGCCAGATTGTATGCTTTCTCCTAAGATGAGTCTGAAGGACGCATCTATAACAAGGAGAAGTCATGAAGAGTTTCTCGGTGCTGGGCCTGCTCGCAGCGCTCGCGCTGCCGGTAGCGGCCGCGGCTGACGACACAACCACCACCACGTATCCCGCGACGACGACCACCGCCTATCCGGCCACCACGACCGATACCAGTACCGCGGGTGCCGCCACCACGACGACGGATATCCAGCCCACGTACCACGACGAGGATGACGACAACGGCGGCGGCGTGGGGATCGGCCTGCATGCCAGCACCTTAGGCTACGGTGCGGAGCTGAACTTCACCGCCAGCCAGTACCTGGTGTGGCGCCTGGATTACAACTATTACAGCGATTACAGCTACACGACCACCAAGGAAGACATCAAGTACGATGCGCACCTGCATCTCAAGAGCTATGGTATCGCCGCGGACTGGCATCCCTTCGGCGGCATCTTCCTGGTGAGCCTCGGTCTCTTCGACAACCAGAACAACATCGATGCTATCGGCGTGCCGCAGCAGACCTACCGCCTGAACGGCCATGTCTACCGGGCTTCGGACATCGGTACCCTCTCGGGCCACATCACCTTCAACTCCGTGGCGCCCTATCTCGGCCTCGGCTGGAACACGTTGGGCAGCGAGAGCAAGGGCGTGGGTCTGGAGTTCGGTCTCGGCGTCTTCTACCAGGGCTCGCCCAAGGTGCGGCTCACCGCCAACGGCCCGATCTCGGTCTTGCCCATCGTGCAGCAGGATGTGCTGGCCCAGCAGGCCAAGATGGAGAATGACTGGAGCAGCTACCGGAATTACCCAGTGGTGAATTTAGGTTTGGTGTTCCGCTTCTGATCTGACGGCGGGACCTGAAAGGAAAGGCGGGCGTCATGCCCGCCTTTTTTTGTTCAGTCGAGCGTGATGCCCGCGGCGGACTTGCCGGTGCCGAGCCAACGGTTGCTGCGATAGGTATCCGCGACCAGCCAGGCGCCGATGGCGATGGCCGAGGAGATCGTGAGACCGGTCCAGGCCATGCGGTCCGTGGGATGCAGGAACGGACCGGCGCCCCACACGCCGAGCGTGATGGCGCCGAGCATGGCCGCTTCCAGCGTGGCCGCGAGCCGCGGGAACACGTTGAACGCGAGCCCCAGGCAGGCAGCGAGGCTGCCGGCGCCGGTGAGGTAGGTCCAGAAGTAGGGCACGCCTATCCAGGCCGGCACGAAGCCTGCGGTCTGATCCGCATAGAAGAAGTGGGCGAGCCCGATGGCGGGCAGGGACAGGATGAGCATCCAGCGAGCGATGCGCACGCCGCGCTCACCGGTCAGGGGGCCGCCCGTGTGGGCCGCATAGAGACACCAGCCGCCAGCGGTGATGACGGCGATCTCGGCCGCCCCGAGCCAGGTGGCTTCCATGCTGGGCACCGCGATGACCGCCGGCAGGCGCAGCAGCACGGTCCACAGGATCAGGAAGGGCAGCAGCACGAGGCAGGCGAACTTGAGAGTGGGCTTCAGCAGCAGGCCGATGCCGCAGAACAGTTCTATCAAGGCCGTCAGATAAGAGAGGGGCACGCGGCTTGGAAGGTTCTCGATGGGGATGCGCTGCCAGATGGGGGCGAAGTCGCCATAGATGAACCCCAGGATGCCGAGGATGATCAGCGCCGCCGCGAGCAGGGCTCGGGCCGGCCGGATGGAGGTATCCATGTTTCCCGCCTTTTTATTGTGAGGGCATAGGAGCAGACCGCAGGGTCTGCCCAGAGGTTCCCGGGAGGCGGAAGTTTCAGGATTAAATCAGATCTGTCCGGTCAGCCTTCGGCGGCTTTCTTGAGGGTGGCGATGTCGATCTTCACCATCTTCATCATCGCCTGCATCACCCGGTTAGCCTTGGCCTCATCCTTGTCCATGAGGAGCTTGGGGAGCAGGGTGGGAGTCACCTGCCAGGAGAAGCCGAACTTATCCTTGAGCCAGCCGCAGACCGACTCCTTCCCGCCGCCGGCGAGCAGCTTCTCCCAGTAGTGATCCACTTCGGCCTGGGTCTCGCAGTTGATGACGAGCGAGACCGCTTCCGAGAAGTGGAACGCCGGCCCGCCGTTCAAGGCCAGGTATTCCTGGTCCCCGAGCCGGAACTTCACCGTCATCACCGTACCCTTCGGCATTGGCGCGCCGTCACCGTAGTGGCTGGTCTCGAGGATCTTCGAGTCCTTGAAGATGGAGACATAGAACTTGGCGGCTTCTTCGCCCTGGTCATCGAACCAGAGGCAAGGCGTGATCTTCTGCATGGCGGGGTCCTCGACGTGCGATAGAGACAAGGTCTGAATCTAGCACGGCGGAAATCACCGACCCTCACGCAATTACCATAAGAGGCGGTCACTCCAAAAGTTTGTGACCCTTCGGCAGCGACTTGGAATACCAGATGGCGAGCTTGTGTCGCATGGACTGCTGGGACACCTGGTCTTCCGGCAGGGGTTGGATGACCTTGTCGTGCACCAGCAAACGGTAGATGTATAGGATCTTGTCGGCCTGGGAATCCGTGGCCTCGAACACCACCGCGCCGCGGCCTTCCGCGTACTTCACCCCGGCCACCAGGGCCTCTTTCATCAGCTCCGCTTCGTGCTTCAGTTTCTTCATGGGTACAATCTAGCATGACCGAAATGAAGGATCAGTGGCCTGTGAAGAAGCCGCTCAGCATGCTGATGGCGCAGCTGGTGCTCATCTGCATCTGCCTCATGCGCGCCCTGAATGCCGTCATCTGCCTCTTGCTCGCGCTCCTCGGAAGCTTCCAGTCCCTGCCGGGTCCCGTGGGGTTCCTCATCAATGCGGCCCTCGCCGTGGTCGCGGGATGGCTGCTGTTCAGGAGCCTGTGGCGGAACCTGCGACTGAGCTGGCTGATCGCATTTCTAGCGGTCGATCTGATCGCCTATCCCCTCACGGACCTGCTCATCGTCCGGGGCTGGTATCCCGTGGGGTCGCCCGCTGTATCGCTGCTCGGCTCCGCGATGGCCGCCACGCTGCATTACGTGCCGCTACTGGGGATGATCCTCTGGCTGAGTCTGGCCAAGGACACGAAGGCTTATTTCAGTGGAAAGTCAGACTGTTAGCTCGGCCTTTTAGTGAGTAGCCGACTTCATGACGTCCGCCGCCGAGGCGCTGTTGATGTCGAGTGGCTGTCTGGCTTTATACGCTTCTAATTCTTTCTCCGCTTCATCCGTTTGAATGGCTTCTTCATCCAGAAAATACGCCTTGTGCCCCGTATCGGTGGTGTCGAGATAATCGATCACCACCAGGTTCTGGAGCTTGCTCTCGGCGAAGCTCAGGCCCACGGGCATGATCTCTTTCTTGAGGGACTGCACCAGCCCCAGGTAATGGGCGTTGTTGGCGTGGCCGTTGAACACGAATAGGGTGCCGACGGTGGCGCCCACCTTCTGGGAGACGGGGTAGTAACCCACGATGGGGATGAGGGTATCGGTGCGGGTGCCGCCCTTGAAGAGACTCAGCTTGATGAAGCTGTAGACCTGGCAGTGGATGTTGTAGGCGAAGCCACTGATGTTGGAGACGAAGAGTTCGGTATCATCGTCCGTCCCGGTCTTTTCGTCCTTGATATACGAAGTCTGCACCGAGAAATGCGGCTGGGCCGCCCGCTGGTTCAGGGTCACGAGTTCGCTGCTGTTGCGGTAGGACGCGAAAGAGACGAGCAGGGCCGCGAGGCCGAACACGAGGGAGGCGACGATCTCGAAGTAGATCTTGTTGCGTTCTAGGAAGCTCTTCATGAGCTACTAATGTAGCTCGTCCCGCGCACTCGACCGATAATCGCTTTTTACTTTTTGTAGTTGCTCTGACGGGCAAGCAATACGGTGGGCGTCTCGAGCTGCTGCGCCTCACCAGCGGAGATGAAGTCCTTCACCGTCTGGCTGCCCAGAGCCTCGGTGGCGGCGGCATCCAGCTTGTGCATCATGTCTTCGGCCTGGGGGATGGCTTTGATGTGCTTGTCCGCGTCGCCCTGGGCCATGGGGTTGCGGCGCACGGCCATGACCACTTCCCGCAGCGGCATCTTGGCCATGTCGTAGGCGGGCATGTAGCGGCGGATGCGGTTGGACATGACCATGACTATCAGGCCGCGCTGGCGCAGGCGGTCCAGCACGGTGAGGATGATGTCGGTTGGCAGGTGCAGGCGGCGGGCCAGCTGCTCACGGGACCAGGGGGTGTGGTCCTCCACGTAGGCGCGGCCGATGAGGTACATGATGGACAGCGCCACGCGCTCGAGGGTGCGGCCACCCACTTCGTTGTGCTTCAGGCCGTGGCGCACCAGCTCCGGGTTCTGCACATAGAAGGCCACCTGGGCGCCGGCCAGCACGATGATCCAGCTGGTATAGAGCCAGATCATGAACATGACCATGATGGCGAAGCCGGAGTAGATGGCGGTCAGGCGCGTGGAACTGACGGACAGCTCCGTGAAAATGTAGCCCGCCAGCTCCCAGCAGATGCCGGCGATGACGCCGCCCGTGAGGGCCGCGCGCATCTGCACGTGGGTGTGGGGCACGAACATGTAGATGAAGGTGAAGGCGGCGATCACGAACAGCCAGGGCAGGATCTTGCCGGCGGCCACCAGCAGCACGCCGATGGGCGCGAAGTCGGTGATGCTCTGCACCGCCGTATGGCTGCTGATGGTGGCGGTGATGCCGAGCGCGGTGACGAGCAGCAGCGGCCCGATCATGATGACGCTGATGTAGTGCCCGAAGCCTTCCATGAGGCTGCGCGGCTCGCGCACGCGCCAGACGTGGTTGAAGGCTTCCTCGACCTTGCGCACCAGGGTGATGACCGTATACAGCAGCATCACCAGGCCGAGGGTGCCGAGCACGCCGGCCTTGACGTTGTTGACGAAGTCGATGACCTTGGCGGCGATCTCGACGCCCTTGGCGCCGAGCGGCATGAACAGGTTGGCCAGCACCGGCTGCAGCTTGTTCTGCACGCCGAAGCCCTTCAGCACCGAGAAGGCGAAGGCCAGCAGCGGCACGAGCGACAGGATGGAGATGTACACAAGGCCCATGGCGCGCAGGCGCAGGTCGCCCCGGATCAGGTCCTCGACGATGACGTTGATCAAGCGCACCCAGAAGATGAGGATGCGCTTGGACTTGCCCATGGCGTAGACGTCTTGCTGCCAGACTTCCTTGGAA
Organism: uncultured Gammaproteobacteria bacterium; assembly: GCA_964584665.1. Classification (GTDB taxonomy): domain Bacteria; phylum Pseudomonadota; class Gammaproteobacteria; order Natronospirales; family REEB76; genus DASUBN01. The sequence continues at coordinate 39,415 of CAZPAO010000006.1, read as the reverse complement.
TACTTGTCGGTGAAGCGCTTCAGCATGTCTTGGGGCCTCTGGGATATACCGCCCATCGTAGCCTAAAAGCGGGTTTTTGACCGGTTCGGCCTTTGCCGCGCGGCTCTTACCCTATGCCTAAGCCGTCATCCGTGCCGGGCACCGTGAGGGCCTTGCGCAGCCTGAGGGCATCGCTCTCGTCCTCGTAGTACTCGAGCCAGGTGCCGTGCTGGCGGTAGCCCAAGGCCTTATAGAGGGCGTATGCGGCGGGGTTGTCTTCCCGGATCTCCAGGCGCATGTGCAGGGCGCCGCGCTCCAGCACCGCCTCTTCGGCGGCCTTGAGCAGCGTGCGGCCGAGCCCCAGCCGGCGTGCGTCCGGGTCCACCGCCAGGGATTCCAGGTGGGCTTGCCGGCCTCGGATGCGGATGAGGGCATAGCCCAGCACCGCGCCGCCCTGTTCGGCCACCAGCACCACGGCGCTCTTGCCGTTCAAGGCACGGGTGAAGTCCAGGCGCGTCAGGCGGTCGTGGGTGAAGCAGCGGTGCTCGATGGGGAGCAGGGCGTCGATGTCGTGAAGATTGGCAGAACGAATCATGGCCGAGGCTCAGTGGATATGCCCCTATTTTATCTGTTCCCGCCGTCAGTCTCCAAAGCGGGCTCATCAAGCAGCGGCACTTGCTCCCGAAGACCCTGGAGATGCTCTTCCCAGTACCGCGGCCCGTCGAACCAGGGGAAGGCGCGGGGGAAGGCCGGGTCGTCCCAGCGGCGGGCGATCCAGCCGGCATAGTGGATCATGCGCAGGGTGCGCAGGGGCTCGATGAGCCAGAGTTCCGAGCTGTCGAAGTCCGCGAACTGGCCGTAACCCTCCAGCACCGCCGCGAGCTGCAGTTGCATCTCATGGCGCTCGCCGGAGAGCAGCATCCAGAGGTCTTGGATCGCGGGGCCGGAGCCTGCGTCGTCGAAGTCCACGAAGTGGGGGCCGTCGTCGGTCCACAGCACGTTGCCCGGGTGGCAGTCGCCGTGCAGGCGCAGGCTTTCGAGTTTGCCGGCCCGCTCGTAGCAGCGGGCGATGCCCGCCAGCAGGAGGTCCGTGACTTCCTTATAGCGGGGCTTCAGGTTATCCGGGATATAAGGGCTCTCTAGGAGCCAGTCCCGCGGGATGCGGCCGTAGGTTTCTGCGTTGATGACGTGGCGGTGGTGGAAGGGCTTCACCTTGCCGACGGCGTGTATGCGCCCGAGGAAGCGGCCCATCCATTCCAGGTTGTCCTCGCTCTCCAAGTCCGGCGCGCGGCCGCCCTGGCGCGGGAACACCGCGAAGCGGTAACCGGCGTGCTGCAGCAGGGTGCGGCCATCGGAGTGGGCGATGGGCGGCACCGCGGGGATCTCCAGCTCCGCGAGTTCGGCGGTGAAAGCATGCTCTTCGAGGATGGCGGCGTCGGTCCAGCGTGCTGGCCGGTAGAACTTCGCCACCAGGGGTTTGCCATCCTCCACGCCTACCTGATAGACGCGGTTCTCGTAGCTGTTGAGCGCAAGCAGGCTGCCGTCTGGGCGCCAGCCGGCGCTCTCTATAGCGTTCAACACCTCGTCGGGGGTTAATCCGGCGTAGGGTGCATCCTTATGGGGAGCTTCTTCTTCCATTTCCATGCGGCCAGTCTATCGGAAGCAGGGTTTTCTTGTGTTCTTGAGTTACCCGCCCCAAAAGCGTGACGAGCGAAGGCAGGGCTAGGCGGGCGAGGCGAGCAGGAGGGAGCGTACTCTTGGTATACGTGACCGACTGCGAGTCCGATGCCCAACAACGCCTTGGCGAGCGCAGTAGCTTTTGGGATGGCAGAATAAAGACGTATGAAAACCCATTTCCCTGAACGGATAGTCTGTCTAACTGAGGAAACGACAGAAACCCTATACCTGTTGCATCAGCAACATCGAATAGTCGGAATATCGGGGTTTACGGTGCGCCCGCCTGAGGCGCGGAAGGAGAAACCCAAGGTCTCGGCCTTCACCAGCGCCAAACTGGACAAGATCGTGGCCTTGAAGCCAGACCTGGTGCTGGGTTTCTCGGACCTGCAGGCAGACATCGCCGCCGATCTCATAAAGCTCGGGATCGAAGTGCACATCTTCAACCACCGCACGGTGGCGGACATCTTCCGCATGATCTCGACGCTCGGCGGCATGATCGGCTGCGAGGCGGAGACCCGGCGGCTGACGGGCGAGCTGGACGAGGGCCTGGAGAAGCTGCGCCGGGCCGCGGCGAAGCTGCCACGGAGACCGAAGGTCTATTTCGAGGAATGGGACACACCGCAGATATCGGGCATCGCCTGGGTCTCGGAACTGGTGGGCATCGCAGGGGGCATGGACATCTTCCCGGAACTGGCACGGGAATCCCTGGCCAAGAACCGCATCGTGCGGGACCCGCTGGAGGTGCCGCGCCGGGCACCGGACATCATCCTCGGCTCATGGTGCGGGAAGAAGTTCCGCCCCAAGGAAGTGGCGGCCCGCCCCGGCTGGGCCGAGGTGCCGGCGGTGCGCGACGGGGAGCTGCATGAGATAAAGTCTTCGATAATCCTGCAACCGGGGCCGGCGGCCCTGACGGATGGGGTCAATGCCATTCATTCGATTCTCGCGGCCTGGGCACACCAAGGCGGTTAGGGAGAGCGGGCTGCTGCTGCGCACCGCCGGGAGCGTGGGGGACGTGCTCACCCTGTTCCGGCTCGCGATCTTCCACGACATCAAGGGCACGCTGTTCAACTACGCGGTGAACGTGTGCGTGACCCTGCTCGCCATCCTGCTGATGCGCCATATGCACAGCGCCGCCTATGGGGTGTTCTACAACTTCGTGACCGGCGTGCTGAACCCCAGCGTGCTGCTCATCATGGCTTCGCTCACCATCGTGCTGGTGGGGCTCGAGTTCATCTTCGTGGGGGTGACGTTCTTCCCGAAGGGCCACGTGCCGACGCTCATGGTGAAGCTCATCACCAGCATCCGGGATTCCATCGTGGTGCTTTCGGGGGCCTCCCTCTCGCTGGCGGCGCTGATGTTCGGGCAGGACCCGGTGGAGCGGCTGAAGGCGGTGGCGCTGGCGGTGGTCTACTTCGCGAGCGCGTATCTCATGGCGTTCCTTTGCCTCGCGCCCTTCTGGCTGGATTCCCGGCGCGTGACGGACCGTATCTCGCTGGTGCTGGCGGGAGTGGGGCTGATCGCGCTGGTGTGGTTCTGGCCGGACCTCTTCAGCCCGGACATGCTGAGGCTCGACGCCATCACCGGGTGAGTCTGTCGTAAGCCTCGCGGTACTTCTCGGCGGTCTTGGCGATGATCTCGGCAGGCACCTTCGGTGCCGGCGGCTTCTTGGGCCAGTCCAGCGTCTCCAGGTAATCCCGCACGAACTGCTTGTCGAAGCTCGGGGGGCTCCCGCCGGCGCGGTAGGTGTCCGCCGGCCAGAAGCGGGAGGAGTCCGGCGTCAGCACTTCATCTATGAGGTAGAGCGCCCCGGCCTTGTCCACGCCGAACTCGAACTTGGTGTCGGCGATGATGATGCCGCGCTCGCGCGCGTACCTGGAGGCGAAGTCGTAGATCTTGAGGGTGGTGTCGCGCACCTTCTCGGCGAGGTCGGCATCGATGAGCTTCAGCACTTCCTCGAAGGGGATGTTCTCGTCGTGCTGGCCCTTGGGTGCCTTGGTGGCGGGCGTGAACAGCGGCTGGGGCAGCTTCTCCGCCTGCTGCAGGCCGCGGGGCAGTGGGATGCCGCAGATGGCGCCGGTCTTCTGGTAGTCCTTCCAGCCGGAACCGATGAGGTAGCCGCGGGCCACCGCCTCGATGGGCAGCGCCCGCAGCTTGCGCACGATGACGGTGCGGTCCTTGAGCAGGGCCTGCTCCGCCGGGTCCTTGATGATGTCTTCGACGGCGAGGTCGGTGAGCTGGTTTGGTATGATGTGCGCCGTCTTGTGGAACCAGAAGCGCGAGATGCCGTTCAGCACCGCGCCCTTGCCGGGGATCGGGTCCGGCAGCACCACGTCGAAGGCCGAGAGGCGGTCGGTGGTGACGATGAGCAGGTGCTCGGGGCCCGCGTCGTAGATGTCGCGCACCTTGCCGCGGTGCACCAGCGGCAGGCTCTTGAGGTGGGTCTCGAAGACGACGGGCAGCTGGGCGGTCATGGGGCGTCCAACACTTGAATTGCGCGTATCTTGCCACATGGATTAAGTCGAAGTAATCCTTCCAGGGAACCATAGATGAATCTCATAGGCGTCCTCATCGGCGCGGTGCTGGGTTTCCTGGTGGGCGGCCCCTTGGGCGCGATCGTGGGCGCCATGCTGGGCCAGAGCCTCTCGGTCGGCGTCTCGCGTGGCGGCTGGAGCGGCCACGACGCGGCCCGCGCACAGCAGGCTTTCTTCACCGCCACCTTCTCGGTGATGGGCAGCGTGGCCAAGGCCGACGGGGTGGTCTCGCCGGACGAGATCCAGGCGGCCCGCAATGTGATGGCCCACATGAACCTGGACCCGACGCAGCAGCGCCAGGCCATCGAACTCTTCAACCAGGGCAAGGAAACGGGCTTCGACCTGGACGGCGCGCTGCACAGCCTGCGCGACGCCTGCCACGGCCGCCGCGACCTGCTCGGCATGTTCCTGCAGATCCAGCTGCACGCCGCCATGGCGGACGGCCACATGCACCCGGCGGAGGAGCGGCTCTTGCTGCACATCTGCGCGGTGCTCGGCATCTCGGAGTTCGAGCTGCGCCAGTACGAGCAGTTCATCCGCGCCCAGCAGGGTTTCCGCGGCGGCAGCGGCAACACCGGCGGCGGCCCGCGCACGGCGCGGCCGGACGTGCTGAGCGCGGCCTACCAGACGCTCGGCGTCGCGCCCACCGCCACGGACGCGGAGATCAAGACCGCCTACCGCCGGCTCATGAAGGAGAACCACCCGGACAAGCTGGTGGCCCGCGGCCTGCCGGAGAACATGATCCGCATGGCGCAGGAGAAGGTGCAGCAGATCAACGTGGCGTACGACGCGATCAAGGCTTCCAGGGGAATAAAATAGGCCGTCGGCACGGGACAGGGCGATGGAACGACCACAAGATTACGTCGAAGAGAGCCGCATCGGTTTCTGGTTCCTGGGGACCTTCACCTGGAAGCGGCACGTGGTGGAGCGCGCGCTCAAGGATCTCGCGCGCCTCTTGCCCGACCCGGATGCGCGCTTCGATACGGTGCTGGACGCGGGTTGCGGCCAGGGCCGCGCGCTGCAGCCCCTGCATGAACGGTTCAAGCCGAAACGACTCATCGGCACGGACGTGGATTCACACGGGCTCGCCTTGGCGCGAGCCGAGGTCGCGCGTTACGGCATCACGCCGGAACTGATGGAGGCAGATTGCGCCGCTATCCCGCTGCCGGATGCGAGCGTGGACCTCATCTTCTGCCACCAGACGCTGCACCACCTGATGCGCCAGGAAGAGACGCTGCGGGAGTTCCGGCGGCTGCTGAAGCCGGGCGGCTTGCTGCTCATCGCCGAGTCTACGAAGGCCTACATCCATTCCTGGGTGATCCGCCTCTTCTTCCGCCATCCCATGCACATGCAGCACACCGCCGAGGAATACCTGGAGATGGTGCGCCGCGCGGGCTTCCAGTTCGGCGAGGCGAACGTCTCCTATCCTTATCTATGGTGGAGCCGCGCCGCGGACTTCGGCCTGCTGGAGACGCTGCACATCAAGGCGCCGCCGCCCCGCGGGCAGCGGGAAGAGACTCTCGTGAATCTCGTAGCGAGAAAGCCTGGCTAATCTGAAGACAGATACATCCCCATCATCGCGACGATGATGACGATGAGCCCGAGACACAGGTTCACCGCCATCATGATGCGGATCTGGCGCATGGATTTGGCGGCGATACCCTGGTCGTTCGCTTTCACGGCCTGCTTCAGGCGCTTGTAGGGCGCGAAGTTGATGTGGGCGAAGAGCGCCATCATCACGATACCCAATCCCATCATCGCGTTCACGAAGGCGGGCGCTTGGGCGAAACCCTCGAAGCTGTTGAACACCATGAAGATGCCGCTCGCCAGCAGCACGGCGATGGCGCCCCAGACCCAGGGGAAGAAGCGGTGGAAGATGCCGGTCCAAAGCTTGGCTCGCAGCAGGGTGTCCAGCTCCGCCAGCACCGGCCGGGCGGCCATGTAGGCGAAGAACATGCCGCCGACCCAGACGACGGCGGCCAAGAGGTGCAGGGTGATGGCGAATGCGGCCATGGGAGGCTCCTTTTTATTTGGAATCCGCCCCTGGCGGGGGATAGCGGTCCCAAGCAGGATAGCAGCCGGTCCCGGGGGCCGCATCCATTACCTTTTCCAGGCTGAAAAGCCCCGGCCATTAAGTTAAAGTGTGTCGCATGAGCCTTCCTAACCTCATCGCCCCTTCCATCCTCTCCGCTGATTTCGCCCGTCTGGGCGAAGAGGTCGACGCTGTGCTGAAGGCGGGCGCGGACATCGTCCATTTCGACGTGATGGACAACCATTATGTGCCGAACCTCACCATCGGCCCGGTGGTGTGCGAGGCCCTGCGCAAGCACGGGGTGAAGGCGCCCATCGACGTGCATCTGATGGTGAAGCCGGTGGACCGCATCGTGCCGGACTTCGCCAAGGCCGGCGCCACCTACATCACCTTCCACCCCGAGGCGAGCGAGCACATCGACCGCACGCTGTCGCTGATCCACGACAACGGCTGCAAGGCCGGGCTCGTGTTCAACCCGGCGACGCCGCTCGACCACATGAAGCACGTGATGGACAAGCTGGACATGGTGCTCATCATGTCCGTGAACCCCGGCTTCGGCGGCCAGTCCTTCATCCGTGAGAGCCTCACCAAGCTGCGCGAAGCCAGAGCTCTCATCAACAAGTCCGGCCGCGAGATCCGCCTGGAGATCGACGGCGGGGTGAAGGCGGACAACATCCGCGAGATCGCCGCTGCCGGCGCCGATACTTTCGTGGCGGGCTCGGCCATCTTCGGCGCGAAAGATTACGCTGCTGTCATCAAGCAGATGCGCGAAGAACTCTCGAAAGCCAAAGCCTGATCCTTCCGATCAGATGACCCCAATACGGCTGGTTGCATTCGACCTGGATGGGACGCTCGTGGACAGCGCGTCCGACATCGCGCGCGCTGTGGACCTCGCGCTGCAGTCCCTCGGCCAGCGCAGCTACAGCGTGGACGAGGTGAAAGGCTGGGTGGGGGAGGGCCTTACCAAGCTCCTCAAGCGCGCCCTCACGGGCGAGATGGACGGCGAGCCGGACCCACAGCTCCTGGCCGATGCCCGTGAATCTTTCCGCCGCTTCTATAAGGCCGGCCTCTGCATCGAGACGCGGCTCTATCCCGATGCGCTGGGAGCCCTGCATGCCTTGGGGGGAGCCTGCCGGCTCACCTGCATCACCAACAAGTCCGCCGAGTTCACGGAGCCCCTGCTGGAGCAGTTGGGCGTGAGGGAGCTTTTCCATCTCGTGGTGAGCGGCGACACCTTGTCGTTCATGAAACCGGATCCCCTGCCGCTCCTGCACACAGCGCGGCATTTCGGCGTGCCGGCCGCCGCCTGCTGCATGGTGGGGGATTCGCGCAACGACATACTGGCGGCAAGGGCGGCCGGGTTCCGCGCCGTGGCGGTGAGCTATGGCTACCGGCAGGGGGCCGACCTCCTGGCCCTGGGCGCCGAAGTGGAGCTGGATTCCCTCGAGGCCTTGCCGGGCTGGATCGCAGGACTTGCCCCCGCCCCGGCCAGCCGCTAATGTCTGCGCTCCGGCGCCCCTCCTGAGGCGCCGGCTCAAAGGGCATAAAGCCATGTCTTTAACGGTTTACCTGAACGGAGAGAAAGCGGTCTGCCGCTGCTGGCGATGGCGCTGACGCGAAACCCGCGTCGTGCCGTATCGCAACCTCCGTCTCTCAGGATGACCGTCCCATGGACCAACAGCGTTTTGACGCCTTAAAGACCGCCGGCTACAACCGCATCCCCATGGTGCGCGAAGTGCTCGCAGACCTGGATACCCCGCTCAGCACCTACCTGAAGCTCGCCGACGGGCCCAACACCTTCCTGCTGGAATCGGTGGAAGGCGGCGAGACCTGGGGACGCTATTCCATCATAGGACTCACCGCCGCGGCCCTGCTCACGGTGCGGGACGGCGTGTGCCGCCTGGAGACCGATCGCGGCTGGGAGCAGCTCGCGGCCACGGAGCCCTTCGCCGCCATCGAGGCTTTCCGTGCGCGCTTCCGCGTGCCGGAACTGCCGGGCCTGCCGCGCTTCAGCGGCGGCCTCGTGGGCTACTTCGGCCACGAGTGCGTGGGCTACGTGGAGCCCTCCCTCGCGGAAGGCGCGGGCGGTGATGAACTCGGCTGCCCGGACGTGTGCCTGATGTTGGCGGAGGAGCTGGTGGTCTTCGACAACCTGCGGGGCACGGTGCAGCTCGTGGTGCACGCGGATGCGGCTCAGGTGGATGGTCACGCGGCGGCGGAGCGGCGCCTGGACGAGCTGACCGCGCGCCTGCGCGCACCGGCGCGCTATCCCTCCCACGGCGGTTACCGCGGCTCCGCGGCGGGGGAGTTCATCTCAGGCTTCGCGCAGGCCGATTATTGCCGCGCGGTGGAGAAGGTGCGCGGCTATATCCGCGAAGGCGATGCCTTCCAGGTGGTGCTCTCGCAGCGCCTCACCGCGCCCTTCCAGGGTTCCGCCCTGGATGTGTACCGGGCCCTCAGGGTGATGAACCCCTCTCCTTACATGTATCACCTGGATTTCGGCGGCTTCCAGGTGACGGGCTCCTCACCGGAGGTGCTGGTGCGGGTGGAAGAGGGCGAGGTGACGCTCCGGCCCATCGCCGGCACGCGCCCCCGCGGCGCGACGCCGGATGAAGATGCGGCGCTCGCGGCGGAACTCCTGGCGGACCCGAAGGAGCGGGCGGAGCATGTGATGCTCATCGACCTCGGCCGCAACGACGTTGGCCGGGTGGCGGAGACGGGCAGCGTGCGCCTGACGGACCGCATGGTGATCGAGCGCTATTCCCACGTGATGCACATCGTCTCGGAAGTGAAAGGGAAGCTTAAGGCCGGCATGAGCGCGCTGGACGTACTCAAGGCCTGTTTCCCGGCGGGCACCGTGAGCGGCGCGCCCAAGGTCAGGGCTCTCGAGATCATCCGGGAGCTGGAACCTACGCAGCGGGGCATCTACTCCGGCGCGGTCGGGTATCTGGGCTGGAACGGCAACCTGGATACGGCCATCGCCATCCGCACCGCCGTCATCAAGGACGGGCGCATCCACGTGCAGGCGGGGGCCGGCATCGTGCATGATTCGGTTGCCGAGAACGAGTGGCAGGAGACCCTGAACAAGGCGCGGGCCTTGATGAGGGCCATCGAGATGACGGCTGCCGACGGCGGCCGGGGAAATTGAACATGATATTGATGATCGATAACTACGATTCCTTCACTTACAACTTGGTGCAATACCTGGGCGAGCTGGGCGTGGCGGTGGAAGTGCGGCGCAACGATGCCCTGAGCGTCGCCGAAGCTGCGTCCTTGAAGCCTGCCGGCATCGTCATCTCCCCCGGCCCCTGCACGCCCAATGAGGCGGGCATCTCCGTGGACCTCATCAAGCAGCTGGGCGGCAAGATACCCATCCTCGGCGTCTGCCTCGGGCACCAGGCCATCGGCCAGGCCTTCGGCGGACGCATCGTGCACGCGGGCCAGGTGATGCACGGTAAGGTCTCGCGCATCCGCCACACCGGCAAGGGCGTGTTCCGCGGCCTGCCGGACGGCTTCGAGGCCACCCGTTACCACTCGCTCGTCATCGCCAAGGATTCGGTGCCGGACTGCCTGGAAGTGACCGCCTGGACGGAGGATGATAAGGGCGTCATGGAGGAGATCATGGGCGTGCGTCACAAGACGCTGCCCATCGAGGGTGTCCAGTTCCACCCTGAGTCCATCCTGACTCAGCATGGGCACGATCTGCTACGCAACTTCCTGCAGGGCTGACGTGGACATCAAAGACGCCATCGGCCACATCGTCGCCCATGAGAACCTGAGCGATGACGCCATGCAGGCGGTGATGCGCCAGATCATGACCGGCGGCGCCACACCGACGCAGATCGGCGGGTTCCTGGCGGCGCTGCGCTCCAAGGGCGAGACCATCGAGGAGATCAGCGCCGCGGCGCGGGTCATGCGCGAGCTGGCCATGCCCGTGAAGGTGAGCACGCTGCATCTCGTGGACACCTGCGGCACCGGCGGCGACGGCCGGCGCATCTTCAACGTCTCCACCGCCGCCGCCTTCGTGGTGGCCGCCGCCGGCGGCCGCGTGGCGAAGCACGGCAACCGCTCCATGTCGAGCAAGTCCGGCAGCGCGGACCTGCTGGAGGCCATGGGCGTGCACATCGAGTTGCCGCCGGCGCGGGTGGCGGAGTGCATCGACCAGCTGGGCATCGGCTTCATGTTCGCGCCGGCGCATCATCCGGCGGCGCGCTTCGCCGCGGCACCGCGCCGCGAACTCGGCACCCGCACACTCTTCAACCTGCTGGGGCCCCTCACCAACCCCGCCAACGCGCCGAACCAGCTCATGGGCGTGTTCGGTGCGCGCTGGGTGGAACCCATCGCCAAGGTGCTGCAGTCCCTCGGCAGCGAGCACGTGCTGGTGGTGCACTCGAACGACGGGCTGGACGAGATCAGCCTCGCGGCGCCGACCCAGGTGAGCGAGCTGAAAGACGGCGCCGTGCGCAGTTACAAGATCACACCTGAGGAGTTCGGCTTCGCGGTGCAGGCGCTGGACAGCCTGGAAGTGGACAGCCCGGAGATGAGCCTCGTGCTGGTGCGGCAGGCGCTGTCCGGCAAGCCCGGCCCGGCCCGGGACATGGTGATACTCAACGCGGGCGCGGCGCTCTATGCCGCGAACGTGGCCGCCACCCTGAAGGAAGGCGTGGAACGGGCGCGGGCCGCGGTGGCGGACGGCGCCGCTACCGCCAAGCTCGCCGCGTTCATCGAGGCGGCCCGGTGAGCGACATCCTGAAGCGCATCCTCGCCGTGAAGGCGGAGGAAGTGGCGGCAGGCAGCGCCGAGCGGCCCTTGCGGCGCCTGCGGGCCGAGGTGGAAGGCACGGAACCGCCCCGGGACTTCCTGGGGGCGCTGCGCGCTTCCCAGGACGCGGGCCGGGCAGCCGTGATCGCCGAGATCAAGAAGGCCTCTCCCAGCCAGGGCGTGATGCGCCATGAGTTCGATCCCGCGGCCATCGCCCGCAGCTACGCCGGAGCGGGGGCGAGCTGCCTCTCCATCCTCACGGACCGGCAGTTCTTCCACGGCGAGGCGGACTACCTGAGGCTCGGGCGCGGCGCCTGCGGTCTGCCGGTGCTGCGCAAGGATTTCATCATCGATCCCTGGCAGGTATACGAGTCGCGCCTGATGGGCGCGGACTGCATCCTGCTGATAGTCCGGGCGCTCGGCGATGCACAGCTGGCGGAGCTGGCCGGGCTGGCTTCGGACTTAGGCATGGATGCGCTGCTGGAAGTGCACGACGGGGCCGAGCTGGACCGGGCACTGGCCCTGCGTCCGCCCTTCGTGGGCATCAACAATCGGGATCTCTCGAGCTTCCACACCGACACCGGTATCACCCTCGGCCTCCTGCCGAAGATACCCAAGGGCTGCCTGGTGGTGACCGAGAGCGGCATCCGCAGCCGGGATGATGTGAAGCGCATGCGCGAGCATGGGGTGCACGGGTTCCTGGTCGGAGAAGCATTTATGAGGGCGCCCGATCCTGGCTCCAAGCTGGCGGAACTGTTCGCCGCGTGAGGGAAGCCACGCTCCCCAGGCTCGCAAGTTATTTCCTGAAGCTGGGCGCCACGGGTTTCGGCGGTCCGGTGGCCCTCGCCAACCACATGCGGCGCGATCTCGTCGAAGGGCGCGGCTGGATCAGCGAGAGCGAGTACGAGGACGGCATGGCGGTAGCTACCGTCTGCCCCGGACCACTCGCCTACCAGCTCGGCGTCTACTGCGGCTACGTGCGCTTCGGCGTGCGCGGCGCCCTCACGGTCGCGCTGGCCTTTGCGCTGGTGCCTTTCCTCATCGTCACGGCCTTCGCCGCGCTCTATACCCGGTTCGCCGGCTCCTGGGAGCTGCGCGCGCTCTTCTATGCTGTCGCGCCGGTGATCGTGGCGCTCATCCTCAAGGCTTCCTGGCAGCTCGGCCGCAAGACCCTGAAGGCGGACGCGGCGGGATGGGGCATGGCAGCGGTGGCCGCCATCGTCACCGTGGCACTGCAACGGGAACTGGCGGTGCTGTTCATCGGCGCGGGGCTCCTGGGTTGCCTCTGGTACGCCCGTGGCAGCAAACCGCCGCCGGCACCCAAGGCCGCGGCCGGCGCGTTGCTGGCCTTCGGTGGTACCGGCCTGCAGGCGACCGCCGCGAAGCTGTTCCTGTTCTTCTTCAAGACCGGCTTGCTGGTGTTCGGCAGCGGGCTCGTGATCGCGCCCTTCCTCAAGGCCTATGTGGTGGACCAATACCACTGGCTTGACGATCGGCAGTTCCTGGACGCGGTGGCTGTCGGGATGATCACCCCGGGTCCGGTGGTGATCACCGCCACTTTCGTGGGCTACCTGCTGGACGGCTTCCTCGGCGGGCTCGCAGCCACCGCCGGCATCTTCTCGCCCTCGGTGCTGCTCACCATCATCGCCGCGCCCTTGCTGCGGCGCTATCGCCGGAACCCCTATGTGCAGGGTTTCGTGAAGGGCGTGGTGGCGGCCGTGGTGGGAGCGCTGCTCGGGACCACGGTGCTGGTGGCGCGCACAGCCATCGGAGATGTGTTCACCGCCGCCGCCGCGCTCACCGCGCTCGCGGTGGTGCTGCGCTGGAACAAGCTGCCCGAACCCTGGGTGGTGTTGGCGGCAGCGGTGGCCGGGCTAGTCGCCTATCCGATGCTCCAGCCTGTCTGGACTTAAGAAGACCCGTGAAGCGTCACGAGCGAAGGTAGGGCTAGGGCACGTCGCATGCGACGTGCGGGCGGACAGGATGTTCGCCCTGGGCCATTTCGCGCAGCAGGAATGCGTAGCGAAATGGGCGAGGCGTCCTCGCGCGTGCCGCTCCCGCACATCCATGTGCTCCGCGGCACGTACGCATCCTGCTACAGACAACGCCCTGCCGAGCGCAGTAGCTTCACTTCAGCGACTTCATATCGATGACGAAGCGGTATTTCACATCGCTCTTGAGCATGCGCTCATAAGCCTTGTTGATGTCCTGCATGTCGATCATTTCGACTTCACAGCCGATGCCGTGCCTGGCGCAGAACTCCAGCATCTCCTGGGTCTCGGCAATGCCGCCGATGACGGAGCCGGCGATGGCCTTGCGCGCGTCTATGAGCGCGCCCGGGTCCACCGGCGTATGCAGCGGCGTGAACTGGCCGATCATCACCAGCGTGCCGTCGTAGGCGAGGCTCGCCACGTAGGGGTTCACGTCGTGGTCGTTGGGCACTGTATCCAATATGAGGTCGAAGTATCCGGCCACCGCCCGCATCTGCGCGGGATCGGTGATGAGCACCACATGGTCTGCGCCGAGACGCCGGGCTTCCTGCTCCTGGCCTGGGACGCGGGTGAAGAGCGTCACTTCCGCGCCGAAGGCCTTGGCGAGCTTCAGGCCCATGTGACCGAGGCCGCCCAGGGCGACGATCCCGACCTTCGTGCCCGGGCCCGCCTTCCAGTGGCGCAGGGGCGAGTACATAGTGATGCCGGCGCAGAGCAGGGGTGCGGCGGACTCCACGTCCAGCGCCTGCGGGATGCCGAGCACGAACTTCTCCGGCACTACGATGCGCTCGGAGTAGCCGCCGCGGGTGACGCTGCCATCCCGGCGGTCTAGGCTGTTGAATGTGAAGGTCGCGCCTTCCAGGCAGTATTGCTCCAGGCCGCGGGAGCAGGGCGCGCAGCTCCGGCAGGAATCCACCATGCAGCCCACGCCCACCCGGTCCCCGGGCTTGAAGGCCTTCACGTCCCTGCCCACCGCCGAGACGCAGCCGATGATCTCGTGGCCCGGCACCACCGGGTAACGGCTGCCACCCCATTCATCCCGGGCGCGGTGGATGTCCGTGTGGCAGACGCCGCAATAGTCGATGTCGATGACCACGTCGTCCGGCCGCGGGTCGCGGCGCGGGAAGCTGAAGGGGCTCAGCGGGGCGGTGGCGGAATGGGCGGCGTAGCCGCGGATGTCCTGGGGCACGGGGATCTCCGGTGCGGTGCTATCTCTCAAGGATACGCACTAGACCCGGTACGGGACAGGGGACCGCTTCAGCCCGTTTTCAGCGACTTCATGTCTATCACGAACCTATAGCGGACATCGCTTTTCAGCATGCGGTCATAGGCCTTGTTGATGTCCTGCATCGGGATCACTTCCACGTCGCTTACGATGCCGTGCTTGCCGCAGAAATCCAGCATCTCCTGGGTCTCGGGCAGGCCGCCGATGAGCGAACCGGCCACGGACTTGCGGCCGCCGATGAGCGCGCCGGGATTCAGGGGTGGCACCAGCGGGGTCATCTGGCCCACGATCACATAGCTGCCGTCGCGCCGCAGGGTGGCGATATAGGGGTTCACATCGTGGTCGTTGGGCACGGTGTCGATGATGAGTTCGAAACGGCCGGCTATCGCTTTCATCTGCGCGGGGTCGGTGGAGATGACCACGTGGTCCGCGCCCAGGCGCTTCGCTTCCGCTTCTTTGCCGGGGGTGCGGGTGAAGAGGGTCACGTCCGCGCCCATGGCCTTGGCGAGTTTCAGGCCCATGTGACCCAGGCCGCCCAGGCCCACGATGGCCACCTTGCTGCCCTGCTTCACGCCCCAGTGGCGCAAGGGGGAATACAGGGTGATGCCGGCGCAGAGCAAAGGCGCCGCGCCTTTCATGTCCAGGTCCGCCGGCATGCGCAGCACGAACTTATCCGACACCACGATATGGTCCGAGTAGCCGCCCATGGTGGTGGTCTTGTCGTGCCGGTCCGTGCCGTTGTAAGTGAAGGTGGCGCCCTCGGCGCAGTACTGTTCCAGACCTTCCTTGCAGGAGGCGCAGTGCTGGCAGGAGTCCACCAGGCAGCCGACGCCCACGAGCTGGCCGGCCTTGAAGCCCTGCACATCCTTGCCCACCGTCTTCACGCGGCCGACGATCTCATGGCCCGGCACCATCGGGTACTTGCTGCGGCCCCATTCGTTGCGCGCCTGATGGATGTCCGTGTGGCAGACGCCGCAGTAGAGGATCTCGATGGAGACGTCGTCGGCGCGGAGATCCCGGCGCTCGAAGCTGAAGGGCGCGACGGGCGTGGTGCCGGACTGGGCGGCGTAAGCGCGGGCGGGAGTGGGCATGGGGATCTCCGACGGATGGGATATGACGGCCCTGCCGCGGGGGCGGGACTCATGGAGTATAGGACGGAGGATGGACCCGCGCAGCTAGTGAGCGCGCGGTGACCGGGAGCGTCAGCGGTGCGCGTGGGCCAGCTGGCGGCTCAAGGGGATCGTGATGTCGCTGTCGGGCCGTGCGCCGAACACGACGATGGTCTTGCCGGAGGCGCCCACCAGGCCCTGTTCCTCCAGCGCCTTCAGCACGCGGCCCGCCATCTCGCGGGAGCAGCCGACGATGCGGCCGATCTCCTGGCGGCTGATGCGGATCTGCATGCCGTCGGGATGGGTCATGGCGTCCGGCTGCTGGCAGAGGTCGAGCAGCGTGCGCGCGATGCGGCCGGTCACGTCGAGGAAGGCCAGGTCGCTGACCTTGCGGGTGGTGCGCTTCAGGCGCGCCACCAGCTGGCCGGCGAGGGCGAACAGGAGATCCGGATCGTTGTGGGCGAGTTCGCGGAAGCGTGCGTAGCTGATCTCGGCCAGCTGGCATTCGCTGCGGGTGCGCACCCAGGCGCTGCGGGTGCTGTCCTCGGTGAAGAGCCCCATCTCGCCGAAGAACTCGCCGCGGTTGAGATAGGCGACCACGATCTCGTTGCCGTCCTCGTCCTCGACGATGACGGCGACGGAACCGGCGATCACCAGGAACAGGCTGCTGGAACTGTCGCCCGCGTTCACCACCGGCGTCTTCGAGGCGAAGTGGCGGATGTGGCAATGGCTGACGAACCGGTCGAGCACCGGTATCTCGAACTTGCGTATCTGTTCTGGGGGCATGCCGCCGACCTTCTTGAGTATGCAGACTTCGAGTAACGCTACCATGATAGGCGTCACGAAACCCTCGGGTAATCTCCGCAATCTGTCGGTCACGCGTCAGACTCTTTCCTGAGTCAAAACAGGCACTTACACGACACGATTCCCGGTGCCGTCTGGCACTGCCGAGACAAGTGGATAGAATGGCGCGCCGCGAGCGGATTGAGCCGCGCGCGCAGTACATCGCCAGAGGGAAGCATCTCGTGCCGAAGGTGAGCATCCTGTATCTCGTGACCGGACTCATGGCCTGCCTCTACGGCGGGCTGTTGTTGTGGAGCGCGAAGGACGTGGCGCAGGAACCGGGCCCGGACCATTGGATGAACTCCGAGGAAGTGAAGAACAGCCGCTTCAACAAGCTGGACAACATGCGCTACCTCATCAAGCCGGAGCGCAAGAGCATCAGCTTCAGCCGCAGCAAGGGGCGCGCCTACGGGATGTTGGCGATAGGGTTAGCTTTGATAGTGCTCGCGTTCACATGACGCCTTTCGCGCCCCTCATCGGACTGCGCTGCAAGGTACGCGGGTTCGCGGAACGGGACCTGCCCGAGTTCGCGCGCTACCGCGCCGTGCCCGAGGTGGCCCGTTACCAGAGTTGGGACAGCTACACGCTGGAGGACGCGAAGCGCCTCCACGCGGGCCAGTTGGACGTGCCCTTCGGCAAGGAAGGGAGCTGGCACCAGGTAGCCATCGCGGAAAACCGCAGCGATGCGCTGCTCGGCGATTGCGCGCTGCACTTCCTGGAGGACGGCAAGCAGGTAGAGATCGGTTTCACCCTGGCGCCGGAGCAGCAGGGGCGTGGCCTGGCGCAGGAAGCGGTGCGGCTCCTGCTGGACCACGTGTTCGGCACCATGCAGAAGCACCGGGTGATCGCCGTGACGGACGCGGAGAACCTGTCCGCGCAGAAGCTGCTCATGGCCTTGGGCTTCCGTAAGGAAGCGCATTACATCAAGAACATCTTCTTCAAGGGAAAGTGGGGAGATGAATGTCTCTTCGCAATGCTGTCTGGCGAGTGGGCAAATGACTAGGTCCGCTCGTTAATGAGTGATACGACCTGATCGAAACCAGCCTGCCGCCAGACTAGTCTCCCAAAGATTAGGATACGTCCTCCGGGTACGAAGAGCCTGAATCCAGCGGTCATAGGGACCACTGTGCGCGCATCCCAATCACCGGGTCCAAAATATTCCTTATGAGTGATGTCGGTCCACTTGGTGAAGACGTCAGTCTTGATCTTTCTTTTCGTTTCCGAGATGACTGTGGCAGTGATGCCGTCATCGGTCACAATCACGTCCGCACAGAGCTTTTTGTATCTGTTTGTAGCCCACAGGATACCGTAGAAGATTGCGGAGAAAAGCAGCAGGCTGAAAATGAAAGAGGCGAATGTGAAAAGAGGTTTGGTCGCGTAGAGGTAGATCAGAAGACCGATGAATGCACCGACCGGAATACAAAGAAGATAGTTGATCATCCAATACCAACGCGGATACGTATAGACGTAGACATCATTGTTCTTGATCAGCATATGCGGATTGGGGCTAAAACCAATACGCGGTCGAAGTCATCACTTTAGAAGTCAGCCGCATGAACGCGCAGACCAACGCCGGCATGGGCGCGCCGCCGGCGCGCTCCGCCGCGGCGCCGTGGCGGGCTTCATCGTCCCGCATCTGTTCCAGTATCGCGCGGCTGCGCTGATCCTGTTCCGGCAGGCGCTTCAGGTGCCCGTCCAGGTGCTGCACCACCTGCCGTTCCGTCTCGCCCACGAAGCCTAAGCTCACCGAGTCGCCGGCGAGGCCCGCGAGCGCGCCGATGGCGAAGGAGCCCGCGTACCAGAGGGGGTCCAGCTTGCTCACGGACCCATCCAGTTCCTTGATGCGCTGTTCGCACCAGGCGAGGTGATCCACCTCTTCTTCGGAAGATTTGGCCATGGCGCTCTGCACCCGGGGATCCCGCGCCATGAAGGCCTGGCCCTGGTAGAGGGCCTGGGCCGCGATCTCGCCCGCGTGGTTCACGCGCATGAGCCGCGCCGCTTCCTGGCGCTGGGCTTCGTCCAGGCTCTCATCCAGCGGCAGTCTCCCCGCGGGATTGGGTCTCGCCGCCGCCCTCACGCCGCCGCCTACAGAGGTGCGCAGGGCATGCTCGAGTTCTGAAAGAACCCGGTCAAATGGAGTCAGGCGCCTCGTGGTCATTGCTTGATTATAAACCCTAATAAAACGATGGATTTTGCTTCCTGGCTAGGCGCGCGAGGCGAGCAGGAGGGAGCGCACTCTTATGTGCATGACCGACTGCGAGCCCGAAGCGCAACAACGCCAGGGAGCAAAAGACACGTTTTATAACTCCTGACCAAACTGTAATAGATATCCATTCGGATCAACGATAGCGAACTCCCGCATCCCATAGCTGAAGTCCTCCAGGGGATAGGACACTTTCACGGTGTCTTTCAGCTGCTGCCAGAGGCCGGCCGCATCGTCCACCCGGAAATACAGGGAGCCGGTGAGCTGGGGCTTGTCGTAGGGCATGAGGGCGTTGGGCAGGGCGAACATGACCTGCACATCGCCGTGACTCATGATGGCCCAGCCCTCCATCTGCTTCGCCACCTTGAAGCCCAGATGGCTGTAGAACGCCACCGCCTGGGCCACGTCCGGCACCGAGAGCACGGGCATCACTTGCTCGATGCGCATGTCAGGCTCTCCGGGCAGGCATGAAGCGACTGTTGCGGAGCAATGCCGCCGAGATGAGCGAGACCAGTACGCCCACCGGGAAGATCTCGATGAAGGTCATGGGCAGGCGGTAGAGCGGGTTCGCGTACTGCACCTTGAACTGCTCCATCTGGTCGATGACCTGCTGCAGCGCCGCGCCGGTCACGCCCGCAGCCTTCTGCTGGGCGATGACAGAGTTGGCGTACACGGTACCGAAGTCCAGGTGTATGGCGGCGGTGGTGGCTTCCCAGGCCGCGACGTAGAGCACGCTCGCCACGAAGCTGATGCCGAGCCCCAGTCCCAAGGCCGGCCAGAAGCGGATCACGCCGCCCTGGTCCAGGTCACGACGGCGCTTGATGGCGATGAACACCATGCTCAGGGCCACCAGCATGATGAGGTAGCCCACCACCATGCCCCAGATGCCGCCGATGTGCGCGGTGGCGGTGATGAGGGACATGGGTATGCCGACCAGGAGGCCGGCGATCAAGCCATAGACAAGGATCATGCGGATCATGGGTCTCTCCCCGTAGTTTCAGTGGCGCCATTGAGCGCCTCCGTGACTCCCCAGACAATCGCCCAAACGGGTGATTCCGGCGGAATCACCCTTAATTCAGGGTAATAGACCCAGTTCCCTGGCCCTATTTATCGCGTCGGTCCGACGGCTCGCCCCCAGCTTCTCGAACAGCCGCGCCGTGTGGGTCTTGACCGTGTTGGGGGAGACCGCGAGTCGCGCGGCGATCTCCTTGTTGGTGCGGCCCGCCGCCAGTTCCTGCAGCACGGCGAGTTCCCGCGGGCTGATGCCTAAGGTCTCCAGGGCTTTCGGGTTGCCGTCGAAGGTTGCCGGTTTAGGGGCGCTCCCGAACAGCCGCATGCCGAGCCAGGCGCCCAGCACCAGGAAGGCCAGGGCGATGAAGGTGATGAAGACTTCCAGGGAGTAGGTGCGGGTGAGGCGCTGGAAGTCGAGCCAGCCCAACGCGAAGCTGCCCACCGCCAGCAGCACGCCGTAGGTCAGGACCTGCACCGCAGTGGAGGACAGGCGGGCTTGCAGGGTAGCCATTGTTACTACTTCACGGTGAAAGTGGCGCCTTTCGGGCTTACCCACACGTCGTAGACCTGCGGTTTCCATGCCTTGTATTCCTCGGCACTGATGTTCGCATCAGGGATGGTGGTCTCGACCCTGAATCCTTCCTGATCTTCCTGATCCGTGAGGGATCCCGTCCCTAGCCACTTATCGAACTTCCAACCCTTAGCCCGGGGAAGGATGTATAGGGCCGGCGTTCCTCCAAGACCATCGTCGGCGATCACGATGTAGAAATGCACATTGGGGCAGGACTCGACGGTGCCACCACATTCACCAAGTACGTCGGTAGTGGTAAAGAACCGTATCTGGTACGGACCTGGCTGTTGCGGAAGCCCATTGAGTTCTACGAGGTTGTAAAGTAATTCGGCCAACGACTGGTCTTTCTGCGGGGGTAAAGGCGCCGCAACGCACGAAATGCTCACTACCAGAAGGGTCAGTGCTAAGAGCTTTTTCATCTTCCCCTCGTCGTGATATCCAGACCCGGCACATACAACGCATCCGGAAGCTGCTGCGCCAGCGCCTCTATGGGGTGCAGCACCGGGATGCGGATGCCGCGGCGGGCGAGGGCAGCGCGCAGGTGCATGGCGCAACCCACGTTGGAGGTGAAGAGCACCTCCGCCTTCTGTTCCTGGATGAAGTCGGCGTAGGTCTCCGCGAAAGCATCGGCCTTCTCCGGCTCCGTGAGCATGTAGCTGCCGGCGGCGCCGCAACAACCCAGGCTCGCGGGGATGGGCTTCAGCTTGAGCCCGGGGATGAGCGTGAGCAGATCGAAGCCCGCCTTCTCGCTCTTCAACACGTTGCGCTGTGTGCAGGGGGCCTGCACCAGGGCACGCGTGTTCCAGGGCTTGAACTCCAGCTTTGAGACAGTGGAGTGGTGCGCGAGGAAGGCGCTGATGTCCTGCGCTCGCAAGGCGAAGGCCTGGCCTTCCGTGCCGACCGTCTGGTCGTATTCCACGAGACTCGCGGTGCAGCCGCTCGCCGTGCCGAGCACGGGTTCATCACCGGTGAAAGCGGCGAGGCTGGCGCGGGCGAGTTCCCGGGCTTTGGCCGGTCGGCCCGTATGCTGGTCCAGCGCACCGCAGCAGCCCTGGCCCTCGGGGATATGCACTTCGATGCCGATGGCGTTCAGCAGCGCGATGGCGGAAGCGGTGACCTGCGGCTGGGAGATATCCGCCACACAGCCTAAGAACAGCGACACGCGCTCGCCGCTCTTCTTGCGGGGCTCGTAGACGGACTGCCAGCGTCTCGGCTTTGGCACCATGGGCAAGAGTCGCGCGAGGCGCCGCCAGGGAGCGGGACCGGATCTCAGCACCAGGCCTGTGAGGCCGAGGCTCTCCGAGAGCCTGAGCAGATGATGGGTGAAGCGGCGGCGGCCGTTGCCGCGCATGAAGAAAGCGAATATGCGCGCATGCAGGGGCTCGTCATGCCCGCGCTGGCGCAGCTCATAGCGCATGGCGTCTATGAGCTTGCCGTAGGGCACTTCCGCCGGGCACACCGCCTCGCAGGCGCGGCAGGCCAGGCACTGATCTATATGGGTCAGGAGGCCGGGGGTGAGTTCCAGGCCGCCGGTGGCCAGGCCCTGCATGAGGGAGATGCGGCCCCGGGGTGACTCGCCTTCGTCCTTACTCACTCTATAGGTGGGGCAGTGGGGCAGGCACAGCGCGCACTTCACGCACTTGTCGGCATCGGCTAAGGGGAAGGCGGCGGACATAACTCAATCATACCTAGCCGGAGCGCCAAGGCGCCGGGAGTAGAATAGGAGACTCGGTGTACCCATATATAGAACCATGTCCTACTACCGCCACCACATCTTCTTCTGCACCAACCAGCGCCATGACGGCTCCCCCTGCTGCCAGGACCACGGGGCCGATGCCCTGCGGGAGTACGCCAAGAAGCGGGTCAAGGAGCTGGGCTTGGCCGGTCCCGGGGGCGTCCGGGTCAACAAGGCCGGCTGCCTCGACCGATGCAGCGAGGGTCCCGTGGCGGTCGTCTACCCGGAAGAGGTCTGGTACACCTATGCGGACCAGGACGATATAGAAGAGATAGTGACCGAGCATCTGCAGAACGGCCGGGTGGTGGAAAGGTTGCGCCTGCCGAGCCGTTAAGCGCCTGATTTTCAAGCCTAAATCCCGCTCGCCCCAGGCCCTTTAGACCCCCTCCGGCTGGGCAAGAAACCGCCTAAGCTCTTGAAAGACAAGGGTCTCCCCGGTAAGATTGCCGGCTCTTTTGCCAGCCCATTTTTGCCTTTGGGAGTCTCTAGGTCCATGAAGACGTTTTCCGCCAAGAACGAGACGGTCAAGCGTGACTGGTACGTGGTCGATGCCACCGGCAAGACCCTCGGCCGCCTCTCGACCGAACTCGCGCGCCGTCTGCGCGGCAAGCACAAGCCCGAGTACACCCCCCACGTGGACACCGGCGACTACATCGTCGTGATCAACGCGGAGAAGGTCGCTGTCACCGGCAACAAGCTGCGCGACAAGATGTACCACTGGCACACCGGCTACATCGGCAACATGAAGCACACCAGCCTCGGCAAGATGCTGCAGGAGCACCCCGAGCGCGCCATCGAAGGCGCCGTGAAGGGCATGCTCCCCAAGAACCCGCTGGGCCGCGCCATGTTCAAGAAGCTCAAGGTCTATGCTGGCCCCGATCATCAGCACAGCGCCCAGCAGCCCCAGAAACTCGATATTTAATTAATTAGAGAACTATTCAAATGGCAGTCAGCACCAACTACGGCACCGGCCGTCGCAAGACGGGCAAGGCCCGGGTCTTCGTCAAGGCCGGCCGCGGCCGCATCCTCATCAACGGCAAGCCGCTGGACGAATACTTCGGCCGCGTGACCGCCCGCATGATCGTGCGCCAGCCGCTCGACGTGCTGAAGATGAACGACACCATCGACGTGGAAGCCACGGTCGAGGGTGGTGGCACCACCGGCCAGGCCGGCGCCATCCGTCACGGTCTGACCCGCGCCCTGATCGAGTACGACGAAGCCAACCGCCCTGCGCTGCGCAAGGCCGGCTTCGTGACCCGCGACTCGCGTGCCGTGGAGCGTAAGAAGGTCGGTCTGCACAAGGCCCGCCGCGCGCCGCAGTACAGCAAGCGTTAATTCGGAAAGCAAACCGCCAGGCTTCCGGGCCTGGCGGTTTTTTCATTTCAGAGTCCCCGAAATGGGGATTACCGGTAGATGGAAAAGAATGGTCCCCGGATTTGGGGGATCGTCTACGGTAGGGTCCGCCGCATGCGGCGGACGCGAGGGCAGGAAGCCCGAGCTGCGTGGAGCGGCTCGGAGCCCGGAAGGCGGAGAGCCGCAACAACCGCCAACCTAGGTTTCCTGTCTTAGTTTAAAATCAGCTTCCTAAGTCAGAGCCAGGACTTCTTAACTGGCAACCGGTTCTTGGGGGATCGTCTAGCGGTAGGACTGCGGACTCTGACTCCGCCAACCTAGGTTCGAATCCTAGTCCCCCAGCCAATAAAGTAAAAAGGTCACCCTCGCGGGTGGCCTTTTTGCTTTACAGGGTTTGAAGGGGACTAGGATGAGAACCCTTGGGTTCGACAAAATCGCCGGGAGCGATTTTGAACCGCTTCGGGCCCGTAGGGCGGAGGGCAGGGATAGCCCGGAGTAATCCTGAGTCACCCAGCCAAGGTCAATCAAAAATCTTAGGTGCTATATGCGTTGGATTGCTGACTATAGATTTCTCTCAGATATGTCTCTGGTTGAGGGCACCAAAGAGTTGGTGCTCAAGCATCCGCAATCTACATACGAAGTTACTCTGCGAGTCATTGATGACACCCCAGGGGAATTAGCCGCTATGGCGGCATTCGTCGTTTTTGAAGCAGAAAATGCCGATGAAGCGAAAATGCGGGGAAGAGATGTGGCGCGGGAATTCCTAGCGCATCTATCGTTTGTTACTGAAGCAATTATTAAACCCCAGGGTGTACATCGCCTCTTCGAGTGGGGCGAAAGCACCACGGATAGAAAAGGGTTTATCTTCAACTATTTCAAGGATACTCATGCGCCGACGCGGGTGATTTCGCAATCTCACATCGCCTCAATAGAAAACATAATGGAAATGACATCGTCGGACTTAGTGGTTAGTGCCATGAAGTGGTTTAGCGATGGTCTCAAGGTTGAAGATCAAGAACGTCAATTCCAAGATTTTTGGTCGGTCTTAGAGCTGTTAGCTCCTTTGCATAGGGGTAATCTGGAAAGTACGATTAAGTGTCCTCAGTGTAGATCAGACTTGTACTGCAATCAGTGCAAGAAAGCGCCGCGTATTCGCGCTAGCGCAAGTGAAGGGGTTAAATTTCTGGTTCAGCAGATGGTGACAAATGAGCCAGATCAGTTCTTTAGAACGATCAATAGAGTGAGGAATCTTCTATTTCATACGGTGCCAATAAACAAAATTGAAGAAGAACTAGATATAAATTTTGAAGCTTTAACAGAACAAATGGCAAGAGTTTCGCGTCTGGCAATTACCAATTCTATAAGGCCAATTCCGCCGAGTAGTGCAAACGTACAACTGGAAATGATTGAAGTTGGCGGCGTAGTTCATAAAACACTAGTGCATAAAGTAGCCATAGCAATAGCATCCGGTGAGAATACAATTGATTTGTTACCTGATGCGAAGACCGAACTATCTAGTACCGATCGTGATAGCGGTAAGCAAGGCAAGAATGTTGGAATCCATCGGAAATAAAAACCAGTGCACAGCAACCAAGAGCTCCAGCCGCCGCCAGGGCTTCTTTTAGGAGATGGGGATTACAGCAACCCCCGCCGCCTTCCTAGCCCCTCCCCACCCCGCGTTTTAACAATAGGGGAGGGGGTATGTATGAATCTTTTGTGACAGCGCGCGTCGTGGCAAACGCAGGCACAATGCCGCGATTGCAGCATGGAGTTACGCGGATTGCTAGCCTCCCCCTCTGCGGCGCGGGCCAGGGGTGAGGCGGCTTACCGCCGAACGGCCGTAGCGGGATGCGCAGGCCTGGGCTTTGGCATGAGGCACGGAGGCCGAATGACAAAGGTACAGCACAATCCTAGTCCCGCAGACAAATAAGAAGCCCACCTTAGTCGGTGGGCTTCTTATTTGGGCCATCAGCTGAATCTGCTTGAGCCACCGTGTTTTTCAACTATCTTGTCTTTGAGCGGTGCGAGGCTTCTCCAAATATATTCAGCTACGGCATCAAAAATATGGTACACGCCACCTTTACCGGCGAATGAAAGGTGCTTATTAATTTCATATAGTTCTAGTGAAGTAAATTTTATTTCTAGATGAACTCCGCCGAGTTTATTTACAACCAAGTCTATTGCATCTCGAGCTGAGATAGTTCTTCCAAATAATACTGCCATTGGAAGTTTTAGAAAGTCATTCAGATAGTACGGCCGATGGTAAAACCCTGGTGGATGTGAATTGAGGTCAGGAGCATATCTACGTATCTCAGGAGGTACGTCTAGTAAGTCTTCTAAAGGGATATTTCCAGTACTTGGCTCGGGCATCAGGACAATTAGTGGCATTTTGTAGGGCCGATTTGCTAAATGCGCGATACCGCTGCCATCAATAACCAGTCTTCTTAAAATGGCCGACAAGAGCAAACGATCATACTGATATTGTGCTTGGCAGAGCGACGGTATCCGATCCACGTCATGTACAAAAAGTCGCTCAATATAGTCTTGAGTTTCATCAATAGATTCTTGCACTGTAATTCCCTAAGGCTTGCCTAATCAAAGAAGGAGTACGCTTCATTCGCTAGACTTGAACATACTGGCATATTTGGGGATATTTCTTGAGCGAATGCGGTATGGCACATATTCCCCGATAGGTCTTTGTATGTGATGCGACCGTATACAACGTATCTAATTGCTTCGCCATTTTTCATGGGCGTTGCAGGCCCGGCCTCCCTTGTGGAAAAGCTCTTATTTGCCGCCAATGTATATACAAATTCTAGATTCAAGTGACCGGTATAGTCAGGCGCTGCGGGTAATTCGTCTTTATCAACAATCTTTATTTCAAGGCTCTCTATTAACGCGGGCGTCCTGCCAACGTTTTTCCATTTCACGCTGAAAAACCAAGCATTGGTATCTGCGATAACTGACCCCGGACGTCTTCTTATTCGAAAGCTTTCTACAAATACATACGGGCGTTCTATCCTTTCATTAGATTCAATCGATTTTTGTAACTTTTCAGCTTGTTTCCAAAATACAAAAAGTTGACCTAAGAAAATTAGAGCCTGAATGATGCCTACCAGAACCAAATAGCCATTGAAATCTTTTATTTTTCCAGTTAGCTCTACTACTTTTTCATCACTCGCCTGTTTTGCTGCGGTAGCTTCTGATTCTCTTTTTGATTCGATCGCAGCGGTATTGGCATCCGTTAGCACCTTCACAAAGACTGGATTGGCTTCTGTACCTTGTTGTTTTTGTGCAGCAATGGTCGTGGTTGATGGAGGAGTAGTTTTTAGGTTGCCTGCCGATACGCAAATAGCGATAGCAAACAACAACAGGATTAAAGACATTTTCTGCATACGAACTCCCTAACTCCCATCCCTCGCTGCCCTCATCCCCATCTCCCCCGCTTCTTCCTCACACACGAACGCCCCATACTTCAAAGAACCGGGGTGGCTTCGCCACCTGCCCGGCTCCGCATCCCTGCTTCGCCGGTCTGGCTGGCGGCGACCGCCAGCTTCCCCGCTACGCGTCCTGCTACGCGGGCCGCTAGGGGCAGGCCTCTCGCTACGCATCCTGCTTCGCTCCCGGTCCTGTGCACGCATCCCTGCGCGCCCGCTGGAAGCTATGCTTCCAGCCCTGCCTGCCCGTTCAGTCGCTCACAATATGCCTTTGGCATATGCGTGTGAGAGCGACTTCACTCGCGCCCTTGTAATGCCAGATGCCTGAGTACGTATTGAGCCAGACCACGGTATCCCGCGGGCAATGCTTCTGAGCAGCGGCTTCGGTGGGGAATTGAGGGACGTGGCTGGTATCGACGCGGGGGGAAGCGAGGGAAACGGAGGGCAGGCCCAAGAGCAGGGCCAAAGAGAGTGTTATCAGTGATCTGAGCATGACGGACACCCCTGTCCTAAATACTCTTGGCTTTAGCTGTTCTTCACCTCATCAAACACGTTCTCCCCGGATCCCTCGCGCGTCCGCCAGGCGAAATGCTCCACGATGCGAGCACGCCCGTCGGAAAGGGTGATGAGGTTGCAGACCGAACTGCCGCCGTGGATCCCGCCGGAGGCTTCCGACTGGGTATAGCGAAAGCGGAGCGTATCGCCCGTCACCTCGCCAACGAGATAGCCACGCTTGATGGAGCCGCCGCTGTAGCGCGCCAGCACGCGGTCGCCCTTCTGCACGAAGTGGAGCAGGGTACCGGCGCCCACCACGCCTATGGCGGCGGTGCTGCTCACGTACATGGTCAGGCCGTCAAGATCCATGGTTGTTCCCGCCTCTTTAATCTTCCTTACAGCATACACCCGCCCCTCCCGCCGTTGTCTTCGGCACCCATCGGGCGTAATTTTCCCAATCCGTTTCCGCCCCGGAGCCTCCCATGGTCCTGACCTGCCTCATCCGCTACGAGATAGACCCGTTCCAGCGGGAAGCCTTCAAGCGTTACGCGGAGAACTGGGGGCGCATCATCCCGCGTTGCGGCGGGGCACTCTTGGGCTACTTCCTGCCGCTGGAGGGGACGAACTACGAGGCCTGGGCGATGATCGGGTTCGATAGCTTGGCGGCCTACGAGGCTTATCGCGCCAAGCTCAGGCAGGACCCGGAAGCCCAGGCGAACTTTGCAGCGGCTCAGCAGCAGCGGTTCATCGTCCGGGAAGAGAGGAGCTTCTTGGAAGCAGTAGAAGGAACCCTGCCGAAGGGGTTCAAATCCTAAGATTCTGGCTGGCGGTAAGCGCCGGCCCCTTGCGGTCTCACAATGAAAAAGCCCCGCTTTCGCGGGGCTTTTTGAGGACTAGCGCTTCTTCTTGCCGCCAGCCTTCTTCTTTTTCTTGGCAACTTTCTTCTTCGCAGCTTTTTTCTTAGCCATGGTCGTTCTCCTCAGTTAGTTAACTAACAGTCTTCCTCCCAACCATGCTGACCCCGGGAGGGCAACCAGCAAGGTTACTTAATCTTAATCTAAAACCAGCGATATGCAACAGGTTGTCCGCCTTTCCATCGACCGCACAACATGCCTTCGGAATGTTCGTGTTTGGGCGATCTCACTCGCCCGTCTTCGCTCCCGACGCCTTCACTTCCTGCAGGCAGGCGAAGCCGCCCTTGGCGGTGGCGGCATAGTGCTTGGAGCTGCGGAAGTAGTACTTGTGGGCGCTGGTGTTCAGCCAGACGATCTTGTCCAGGGGGCAGCGGATCTGGGCGCCGTCCTCGGAGTTGGACAGCACGGGGGCCGGGGCCGCGGCGAAGGCGGGCACCAGTGCAGCCAGGGACAGGCTCAAGGCAAATAGCAGCTTCTGCACGGTCATACCTCGATGGAGCTTGGAATTCTGGGTGGCTGGCGCCACCTGCCCGGCTTCGCATCCCTGCTACGCCGGCAGCACGGCCCGTGCTTTCCTGCACGGTCGTTCGCAGCTGTGCTGCGAACCATGACACAGTTCTCTGTGCCGGGCTCCCCCTGGCACTAGCCTAACCCATCCCGGACTGCTGAAAAGAGGCTCCCATGCGCACCGCACTTCCGCTCTGTCTGCTGTCACTGCTCCCGCTGCCGCTCATGGCTGCGACCACCGTGGCCCCGGTCGCGGCTGCTGCACCCGCAGCGGTGAATCAGGGCTGCAAGCTCCTCAAAGCCTCCGGGTACACCTATCAACTGGCGAAGACCGGTGCCACGGACGCGGGTCTTGCCACGCTCCTGGGGGAGCAGGGTGAGGGCTACGCGGTGGTGAGCGCGGTCACGGACAAGGATGATGGCAACCGGGATGCAGGGCTGGTGTGGCATTCAGGGGATGAGCTGATCATCGCCTTCCGCGGCACCACGGCGGACACCACCGACAGCGCGAAGCAGATGCTCTCGGTGGAGGACTGGCTGAACGATGCGGATTACGCGCCACGCACGGACCCGCAGCTGGGTCAGGTGCACGGCGGCTTCAAGGCGGCCTTCGACAACGTGTGGCCGGGGCTGGTGCAGCAGATAAAGACCTGGCAGGCGGCAGGCAAGATCACGCCCGCCACCCGGGTCTACGTGACCGGCCACAGCAAGGGCGGGGCGCTCGCCATGCTGGCGGCGCTGAAGCTGAAGGCGGACAAGCTCCTGCCGGTGACGGAGGTGGATACCTTCGGCTCGCCCCGGGTGGGCGGGACTGACTTCGCCGCCAAGTACGCGGCGGCGGGGATCAACGGCCTGCGCTACGAGAACGACCAGGATCTCGTGCCCCACGTGCCCCTGAACTCCCTGGAGATCGCCCTGGTGCCGCTCTTGCGGCGGGTCATCGATATCAAGGGCTCGCCCTCGGGTGATTACGTGTCGGTGGGGAAGCTGCGCTACATCGATGAGGACGGCGGCATCGTGGCGCCGGCGGATGCGGCAGGGGAAGCGGACCTGGAACGGAGCCGGCTGACGGGCTTCGGGAGCCTGGTCTTCGACTCGCCCCAGGACATCGCGGACACCATCATAGGCGCCCACAGCATCGGTCCGGGAAGCGGGTATTACGGGGCGGTGTGCGGGACGCGCTGAACGACGGCGCGTCAGCGGAATTCCACGACCTCGAAGCTATCAGTATGTTCCTTGCCGTCCGCCTGCACCCAACGCACCGTCAGTGGTTTGGCGGGAGCCAGTAACGCATCCCAAGAACGAGGGCCCAGGCCGGTGACCGGCTTGCCGTCGATGGAGAGCACCCGGTCACCGGTGCGCATGCCGCGCTGGTCGGCGGCCAAGCCGGGCATGACCGTGCTCACGGTGCCCTTGTCATCGTATTTGAGCCTGAATCCGGGGGTCAGGTTGCCATGGAGGTGCGTCCCGCTGCCCGCTGTCACGGGCTGGAAGGTGATGACCATGCGCTTCGGGTCGAACTCGATGTTGAAGTCCTTGAGGTAGTCCACGCCGAGGTCCGGGACCGGCAGGGCATCGTTGATGCCGACTGCGGCTTGTTCGATGGTGAGCGGGCCCAGGCGCACGCTGCCATCAAGCGTACTCACATAGGTCGAGGAAGAGCGGGCCCCGTTCAGGACGCTATCCGCGGGCCGGGGCGGGTGCGCCAGCTTGGTGCCCTGCAGGTCCCCGCTGCGTACTTCCCACGAGTATGCGTCGTCGCCCGTGTCGAGGAGCGTCCCCACCTGCGCGGTTCCCACGCTGACGGGGATGATCGGGACGTTATGGTCCAATGTGAAGGGCAGCTCGAACCCGCCGGCCGGGAGGACGGGATCCGGGCTCACCAGCAGTTGGCGCGCCGCCAGCTCGAATACCAGATGCATGTCCCCGAACGCGCGGAAGCCAAACACCCCATCCACACCGAAGTCGTCGTCGCGTACGGCCGTGAGGTCAGAGATATCCAGGCCGCCGAGCCGCATCTTCCGCACCCGCAACACATCATGGTAGCCGCCGCGATCGGCCGTGACCTGGATGTGGGCAGCCTCGATCACCTTGCTGCTGATGGAGGTGTAGGAAGAGCCGGTATCGAACAGGAAGGTGAAGGGGCCCTGGCCGTTGATGAGCACCTGCACATAGGGGCATTTGTAGTAGCCCTGATGGTCCGTCCCTTCAAGGGGGATGCGGACGATCTTCTCCGAGGTGACCACGGCTGCGGGTTCCCCGAAGATCAGGGCGCGCTGTGCCGGGGTCAGTTCTGGCGTTGCGCCGGCGGCGCCGCAGGTCAGGAAGCCGGATAGGAAGAGGGGCAGCGGAAGCGATCTAAAGGCCATATAGGTTCCTCCAGCCGCGGCTTACCGGGTGATCGTCTCCACCCGGTCTTCCCGGGCGATCAGCAGCACGTCGGCCGGGCGCCGGGCGAAGATGCCGGTGCAGACCACGCCGGCGATGCCGTCTATCTCCGCCTCGAGCTTGGGCGGATCCATGATCTTCAGGTTATGCACGTCCAGGATGTGGTTGCCGTTGTCGGTGACGAAGCCCTGGCGCCATTCCGGCTGGCCGCCGAGCTTGACCAGCTGCCGGGCCACGTAGCTGCGGGCCATGGGGATGACTTCCACCGGCAGGGGGAAGGCGCCCAGCAGGTCCTTGAGCTTGGTGTCGTCGGCGATGCAGATGAAACGCTTGGAGGCGGCCGCCACGATCTTCTCGCGGGTGAGGGCCCCGCCGCCGCCCTTGATGAGCTGGAGGTGGCGGTTGGCCTCGTCGGCCCCGTCCACGTACACGGAGATCTCGCCGGCGCTGTTGAGATCCAGCACCGGGATGCCGAGCTTCTTCAGGCGCTGGGAACTGGCTTCGGAGCTGGAGACGGCGCCCTCGATGCGGCCCTTGATGGAGGCCAGCGCGTCTATGAAGTGGTTGACGGTGGAGCCGGTGCCGACACCGACGATGGTGGCGTCCTTGAGGTAGGGGAGGGCCGCTTCGGCGGCTTTCTTCTTGCGGTCTTCGGCGCTCATTTCTTACCTCAGGGCGTTATGCCTTAAGCGTACCTGAAACAGCGAATTTTGGCCCCAGGCGAGACGCGCGAAGCGAGCAGGAGGGAGTGCACTCTGATGTGCATGACCGACTGCGAGTCTGAAGCGGAACGAAGCATGGGGCCAAAAGGCGCGTTTCAGGCAAAAATAAGCCCACCTTTCGGTGGGCTTATTTCGTAATTAGCCTTTCGGGCTACTTACATAGGCATCATTGCTGCCTTTCTCTTCTTGCTACGGCGCTTTTTGCCGCCAGCCTTCTTCTTGGAGCGGCGCTTTTTGCCGCCGGCCTTCTTCTTGGAGCGACGCTTCTTGCCGCCGGCCTTCTTGGTGGCCTTCTTCTTGCGTTTGGCAGCAACCTTGGTCTTCGCTTTTGCTTTCTTAGCCATGTTTTGATCCTCCCGGTTAAAGATAGATATATATCTGTCTCAACACGTCCCTGAGTATATACAAGAAAAAATAAATTTCCAGTTTTCAACAAAGAATCTTGACCGTTCATCATGCGTGTGCATCGTGCATCGGATGCGCGAAATGCATCCCGCGACGCGCATCGGGAGCACGCAGCATCACTTGGCGTGCGCCATCTTCATGATCGTCTCCCACTCCGCCGGCGTCACCGGCGTGATGGAGAGACGGTTGCCTCGGCGCAGGATCTGCAGCGAGGCGAGACGCGGAGAACTGCGTAATTCCTGCAGTAAAACCGGGTGTTTGAAGCTCTGCTTGAGCGTGACGTCCACCGCGTACCAGCGCGGTTCCGCGCGCGTGCTCTTGGGGTCGTGGTACTCATCCTTGGGGTCGAACTGAGTGGCGTCGGGGTGCGCGGCGCCCGTCACCTCCATCACGCCGTACACCCCCGGTTCGGGGCAACTCGAGTGGTAGAAGAACGCCAAATCTTTTTTCTTGAAATCGTCCCGGAGGAGGTTGCGCACCTGATAGTTGCGCACTCCGGTCCAGCTCGCGGTGCGCTTCGACGACTTGGCGAGATGCTCGATGCCGAACACATCCGGTTCCGACTTCATCAACCAGTAGTTCATGGATGCCTGCTGCGCGTCTTTCAGGACGCTGGACGAGGGTAAAACTGTTGCTCTGTCGCAACGCCCGCCAGCGGCACATCCCACTCCTCGGCGCTGAGCGCGGGCACTTTCTGGAACTCGTAGGCGTAGCCGATGAGCAGCGGATGCGGCTTCTGCATGTGCCGCAGGAAGCCGAAGGTGCGGTCGTAGAAGCCGGCGCCCATGCCGAGACGGTTGCCCTGCATGTCGAAACCGACCAGCGGCGTCACCACCAGGTCCATCTCCTTGGCGGTGCGCCCGCCCTCGGCGGAGACGGGTTCCGGTATGCCGAAGCGGTTGTTGGCGAGCTTCGAATCGGGCAGGTACAGACGGAACGACATGGGGCCATCGAGCGGCGGCAGCACCGGCAGGTACACCTCGCGGCCGTCGGTGCGTGCGCGCATGACGAGCGGCGTGGGATCCAGCTCACCGTCCATGGCGAGGTACACGGCGATGCGGCGCGCATCGCGGTAGGCGGCGCTCTCGCAGAGCTTCATGGCGGCGGATATGGAAGCCTTCAGGCGGGCTTCGGTGGTGAGTGCGCGGCGGCTGCCGCGCAGCTGCTGTCGGAGCGCGTCGCGCGTCATGCCGGCAGCAGGAGTGATGAGGGGTACCTTCCGCATGTGCCGTTAAAGGCCTTTCCCTTGAACCAGAGGTCCAAGTGGGACCAGCAGGGGCACTTTAGGCTTTCCACTACGAGGTGGACATGCACACCGTTACCGCCGAACCATGTCCCGGGGTGATGAATTAGGCTCAAGGGGTTACCCGGCCCGTATCGAACACCGCAGAAGGTACCGAGGATTAACATGCTCCCCTTTGGGGCTGCTTTCAAGCTTGACACGTCGCAGCTGGAAGTTCGTTTAAAAGCGTCGCGAGCGCAGGCAGGGCGCGGCGCGGGACGGTGAGGGGCCGGAGTGTGCTCTTGTGCACATGAGGACCCCGAGCCGGCGCGCAACAAAGCCATGCCAAGCGCAGCAGCTTTTAAGCGAACTTTAGTGGGGGGCGCCCAGGGCGCCGGCAAGTGCATCGTTCAGGATGCGGATGCGTCCGAGCAACCGTTCGTCGGCCCGCAGGCTGGTGTTCCGGCCCTGCAGCATGTCATGGCAGACGTTGAGGGCGGCCATGACGGCGACGCGCTCGAGGCCCACGACCTTGCCGCTGTCCCGAATCTCGCGCATCTTGCGGTTGAGGATCTCGGCGGACTCGATGAGCGCCTCGCGCTCGTCCTCGGGGCAGGCCACCTGGTATTCCTTGTCCAGGAGCCGCACGGTGACGCGCTGGATATCGTCGCTCATGCGCTCTCCTCCAGGGATTTGAGCCGGGAGATCATGGCTTCCACGCGGCCGCGCACCTCGTCGTTCTTGGCGAGGAGGTTGGCGCGCTCGGTGGTGAGGGATTCCAGGCGCTCGCGCAGGGAGTTGTTCTCCCCGTCGAGCTTGCCTACCTTGCCGACCAGCTCCTGGACGCGGCTCTCGAGCCGCTTCAGTTCCTGGTCGAGTAGGGCACGGGCTTTTTCGCTGCTCATGGGCGGCGAATATAGGCACAACCCGCATGCCGGTCAACGCATCCGGCAGCGTGAGCCGCAGGGCGCGGGGGTGTAGGATAGGGCGAGTCAAGTCTCCGCACCGAGCGCATGGCCGCCACCGATTTCCCCGATCTCGACGAGACCCTGAGACGCGCCGGCGCCGCCTGCGACGCGGCGGAATCCCACGGCACCCTCTGCGGCGCGCTCTGCTCCGGGGCGGATGCGGATGGCGCCTGGATAGACCACATCCTGGACGAGGCCAGCGGCCCCGCCGAGGTGCAAGACGCCTGCCGCCGCATGCTCCGAACCCTGTGTGATGAGACCCGCGGCCTCCTGCGCAGTGGCACGCTCGAATTCACCCCGCTCCTGCCCGACGACGAGACCGGTCTCGCGGACCGCACCGACGCGCTCAGCGAGTGGTGCCAGGGTTTCCTCTACGGCATGGGCCTCGCGGGTGCGCGCTTCAAGCCGGACGAGTTGAGCGAGGAGACCGGCGAGGTGCTGAAGGACATAGGGCAGATCTCCCAGGCAGGTTTCGAGGGCGAGGACAGCGAGGAAGACGAGACCGCCTACACCGAGATCGTGGAATACGTGCGGGTGGGCGTGCAGCTCCTCTATGAGGAACTCCAAGCCCCGCAACCGGTCATGCCGCCCTCCGACACGCTTCATTGAGCGGAGCCTAAGACAGCGATGCAACAGTCCGAATTCGCCCGCCGCCGCAAAGAGCTGATGCGCATGATGGGCAAGGAGAGCATCGCCATCGTGCCCGCGGCCCGCGAGAAGATCCGCAACCGCGACAGCCACTACCCTTTCCGCCAGGACTCCGACTTCCACTACCTCACGGGCTTCCCCGAACCGGATGCGGTGATGGTGCTGGTGCCGGGGCGCGAACAGGCGGAGTACATCCTGTTCTGCCGCGACCGGGACCCGGTGATGGAGACCTGGAACGGCCGCCGTGCCGGCCCGGAGGGCGCGACCCGCGACTATGGCGCGGACGACGCCTTCCCGGTGGGGGACATCGACGAGATCCTGCCGCACCTGATGGAGAACTGCGCCCGGGTGTTCTACACCATGGGCATGTACCCGGAGTTCGACAAGCACGTGATCGCCTGGGTGAACCAGCTGAGGGCCCAGTACCGCACCGGCATGCAGTCGCCCCAGGAGTTCGTGGCCCTGGACCACCTCCTGCACGACATGCGCCTCTACAAGAGCAAGGCGGAGGCGGAGGCCATGCGCGCCGCCGCGGCGGTGTCGGTGCGCGCCCACGAGCGGGCCATGCGCGCCTGTCGCCCGGGCATGAACGAGGCGGAGCTGGAGGCGGAGTTCATCCATGAGTTCCGCCGCCACGGCGGCACCCACGCCTACAACCCCATCGTGGGCGGCGGCGAGAACGGCTGCATCCTGCACTACAACGAGAATAACCAGCCGCTGGAAGACGGCGAGCTGGTGCTCATCGACGCCGCCTGCGAGCTGGACTGCTACGCCTCGGACATCACCCGCACCTTTCCGGTGAACGGGCGCTTCTCGCCGGAGCAGCGCGCGGTCTACGACGTGGTGCTGAAGTCCCAGCTCGCGGCCATCGACGAAGCGCGCTCCGGCAGGCACTGGAACGCGCCCCACGAGGCGGCGGTGAAGGTGCTGACAGCGGGATTGGTGAAACTGGAGCTGCTGAAGGGCTCCGTCTCCAAGCTCATCAAGGAGGAGGCCTACAAGACCTTCTACATGCACCGCACCGGCCACTGGCTCGGGCTCGACGTGCACGACGTGGGCGACTACAAGGTGGGCGAGGAGTGGCGCGAGCTGGAGCCGGGCATGGTGCTGACGGTGGAGCCGGGCCTCTACATCAGCCCCGGCACCAAGGGCGTGCCGAAACGCTTCCAGGGCATCGGCATCCGCATCGAGGACGACGTGCTGGTGACCAAGGGCGCGCCGGACGTGCTCACCGGCGCCCTGGTGAAGGACGCGGACGCCATCGAGACGCTCATGCAACGCCGGCTTCTTTGAAGTCCATGCCTGCTCAGGATTCCAAAACTGAATACGATCTGCTGATAGTGGGCGGCGGCCTGGTGGGCGCCAGTTTGGCTGCCGCGCTCGCGCCTCTGCCCTTCAAGATCGCGGTGGTGGAAGCGGTGCCCTTCGGCAGCCGCGGCCAGCCCAGTTTCGACGACCGCAGCACCGCCCTCTCGGAGGGCAGCCGCCGCATCTACCAGAGCATGGGGGTGTGGGCCGGCATCGCGCCGGAAGCCTCTCCCATCAAGCACATCCAGGTCACGGACCGGGGCCGCTTGGGCGCCACGCGCCTGCACGCGGATGAGGCCGGTGTGGAGGCCTTGGGCTGGGTGACGCCGAACCGCCTCATCGGCAAGGCGCTCGTGGACTTCATCTCGGGCAAAGACAACATCACCCTCTACGCCCCCGCCAAGCTCGTCTCCTTCAGCGCCGACGCCGCGAGCGTGGAAGCAGTGGTGCAGGCGGACAAGCCCGTGACCCTGAAGGCCCGGCTCCTGATCGCCGCCGACGGCGCCCAGTCCGAGGTGCGCCAGAAGCTCGGCATCGCCGGGGAGAAGTGGGACTACGCCCAGACGGCGGTGGTCTGCAACGTGCGGGCCGAGAGGCCCGAGGCCGACACGGCCTTCGAGCGCTTCGCGGACGATGGCCCGGTGGCGCTCCTGCCCCAGGGCGGCGACCGCTACGGTTTCGTGTGGGTGGTGGCGACCGAAGCCGCCCCCGCTTTGCTCGCGCTGGATGACGCCGCCTTCGCCGAACAGGCGGCGGGGCGTTTCGACGGCCGCATGGGCAGCTTCGTGCAGGTGGGCAAGCGGGTGAGCTACCCCCTGAGCATGGTGCGGGCCGAAGAACAGCAAGCCACGCGCACGCTCATCATCGGCAACGCCGCCCACGCGCTGCACCCCATCGCGGGGCAGGGCTTCAACCTCTCATTGCGTGACGTGGCCATGCTGGCGGAAGTGCTGGCGGACGCGCATCACTTGGGAGAAGACATCGGTGCGCCCGAGGTGCTCTCCCGCTACGTCGGCGCCCGCAGCGGCGACCAGCGGGGTACCGCCATGTTCACGGATATCCTCAACCGCATCTTCGCCAACCCGCTCAAGAGCGTGGCCTGGGGCCGCAACGCCGGTCTCCTGGCGCTTGAGCTGATGCCGACCACGCGGCGCATGCTGCTGAAGCACAACATGGGTCTCGGCGGTCGCCTGCCGAAGCTCGCCCGCGGGCTGCCGCTCACATGAAACATGATGTGGATGTGGCCATCGTTGGTGGTGGAGTAGTCGGAGCGGCGCTCGCCTGCGCGCTCGCGGAGCAGGGGCTCTCGCTCACGCTCATCGATGCCCAGACACCTGCGCCCTACGACCCGAAGGCTGAAGTGGATCTCCGCGTGTTCGCGCTCTCACGCGCCAGCCGGCGCATCCTGGAAGCGCTCGGCGCCTGGGATGCGGTGGCGGCGGTGCGCCTCTCCCCCTACCGGGAGATGCAGGTATGGGATGCGGGCGGCAAGGGCAGCGTGCATTTCGACAGCGCCGATCTCGGCGAGCCGGAACTGGGCTACATCGTTGAGAACTCACTCCTGCAGCATTCACTTTGGGCACGATTGAAAGGCCACCCGAAGGTGACGCTGCGCCATCCCGCCAAGGCGGAGGCGCTCGTCCTCGAGGATGAGGCTGCGACCCTCAGCCTGGACGACGGCACGCGCCTGAGAGCGCGGCTGGTGGTGGCGGCGGACGGCGCCGGATCCGCGACCCGAGGTCTCGCCGGCATCGAGGTGGATGACGAACCCTACGGGCAGCGCGCGGTGGTGGCCCACGTGCAGACGGAGCTGCCCCACCGGGAGACCGCCTGGCAGCGCTTCCTGCCCACGGGGCCGGGGGCCTTCCTGCCGCTGGCCGATGGGCGCGTCTCCCTGGTGTGGTCGGCGGACGAGGCGGAGGCGGAACGGATACTCAAGCTCGATGATGCCGCCTTCTGCGCCGCGCTGACCCAGGCGAGCGAGGCCCGGCTCGGTGAGGTGCTCTCCAGCACCCGCCGGCTGTCGTTCCCGCTCCAGCGCCTGCACGCCCGGGAGTACGTGCGGGGGCGTTTCGCCCTAGCAGGGGATGCGGCGCATGCGCTGCACCCGCTTGCGGGGCAGGGCGTGAACCTGGGCTTGCTGGATGCGGCGGCGCTGGCGCAGGTGATCGGCGATGCGGCGCGCAAAGGGCGCGACATCGGCGACTTGGGTGTGCTCCGGCGCTACGAAAGATGGCGCAAGGGCGATAACCTGGCGATGATCTTCGCGCTAGACGCGTTTAAACGGCTTTTCAGCAACGATGTGGAAGGTGTATCCATGCTGCGGAACGTCGGATTGCGCGCTGTAGACCGTTTTACGCCGCTTAAGCATGCATTTGTGCGTCGCGCCATGGGTTTGAGCGGTGATTTGCCGCTTTTGGCGCGCTGAAACGCCTGTTTTGACTCCCCGAAGGGCACAAAAAACCCGGCTCGCGCCGGGTTTTCCATTTCAGGTGCGGCTCACGCCGTCTTGGGTTTGAGTTTGTCGACCTTGGCGGCGCAGATGAAGTCGTTCTCGGACAGGCCGCCGATGGCGTGGGTGGCATAGCGCACCAGGCAATGGCCGTAGCCCACCTCCAGGTCCGGGTGGTGGTTTTCCGATTGCCCGATCCAGGCCACGGCGTTCACGAACATCATGGTCGCCTGGAAACCCTTGAACTTGAAGTCCTTGCGGATCTCCTTGGCGTCCGGGGTGAGGGTCCATTCCGGGGCCAGCTTCTTCAGGTAGCGCTCGGATTCCTCTCTCGTCAGCGGGCTGATGCCGCCTTCGCAGGGGACACAGTGTTTCTCAGCTAATTCGCTCATGGCTTTTCCTTGGTATTCGATAGTGCGCGATCACGAGTTCGGAAAAATGACGTGTTGGCCCGAGACAAGGGCTGTTGGGGCAACACGGCATTTTCACGCCCAGGAGACTTTTTTCTCGGCGGGCGGGAAGGTGGGGGAATGCATACCGAGTTTCTCGGCCTCGGCGATGAGCGCGAACAGGTCCTGGTGGGCCAGGTCGAACATGTCCTGCAGGCTCTCGATGATGAAGTACACGCTCTGGAAGATGTCGATGCGGTAGGGCGTGCGCAGGGCTTCGATGGGATGGAAAGGCACGCGCTTGGGCTTGTCGCTGTCGATGGAATAGGGGGTCTCGCCGTAGGAGGAGACGATGCCGGCACCGTAGGTCTTCAGGCCTTTCTGCGTGCCTATCAGGCCGAACTCCACGGTGAACCAGTAGAGCCGCGCCAGCTTCACGTGGTCTTCCTTGCGCGCCCGCACGCCGGCCTTGCCGTAGGCGTGGGTGAACTCGGCGAAGCGCGGGTCCGTGAGCAGGGGCGTGTGGCCGAAGATCTCGT
>CAZPAO010000005.1:0-126889 GCA_964584665.1 uncultured Gammaproteobacteria bacterium | reverse complement strand
CCGCGCACACGGGCCCCTTTTCTTTGCTCGCCCAAAGAAAAGGGGCGAAAAGAAAAGGCGCCCCCCGATGCCGGTCCGAAGCGGACTTCGCTGCGCGCTTCGCTCGCTACGGGGCCGCGCTCATGGGACATCCCTGCCCCTTCGCGCGGACTCGTCATCCCTGACTTCGTCCCTACGGGCCGACCTTGCTCGCTCCAGTGCTCGCCGGCATCCAAGGGGGTGAGAAGAACTCGCATCTCTTCTTCCTACCCCGTAGCGCGAGCCGAGCATCGGAGCGAGCAAGCCAAGCCGAAGGGCGCCGCCAGGACGGCGGCGCCTTCACACGCGAGGCAGGGAGGCCTTGTGTGTGAAGCTGCGCAGCGAGCGAGAAGCACAGGGAAGCCGCGTTTCGCGGCCCGCGCTTCGGGTGAGCGCTTTTGGTTACTTTTGGCGCACCAAAAGTAACCCGGCCCCAGGAGGGGCCGGAACGGATTTGGACAGGGATGTCATCTCTAAAGCGTGGTCAGATTCGCGTAAGCCACGACGAGCCACTTTGACCCTTCTTTGAAATTCACCTGGACTCGTGCGTGGGATCCATCGCCTTCATAGTCGAGTACGACACCCTCACCGAAGGTCGGGTGCCGCACTCTTTGGCCCAAGTGCATGCCTGGGCCGCTCGGTGCCGAACTCCGTGCCAGCGGGCTCGCACTCGGGGTATAAGGCCGTGTCACCTGCACGCGGGGCCGTATCTCCTCCACCAGCTCCACCGGCAGCTCCCGCAGGAACCGTGACGGCACGCCGTAGTTGTCCATGCCGTGCAGGCGGCGCTGCTCGGCATAGGTCATGTATAGCTCCTGCATGGCCCGGGTCATGCCCACGTAGCAGAGGCGCCGCTCTTCCTCCAGGCCTTCGAGATCGTCGGCGGAACGCTCGTGGGGGAAAAGCCCGTCCTCCAGCCCGCAGATGAACACCATGGGGAACTCGAGCCCCTTGGCGGAGTGTAGGGTCATGAGCTGCACACAGTCCTCCCAGGCTTCCGCCTGGCCCTCACCCGCCTCCAAGGCTGCGTGGGAGAGGAAACCGGACAGCGCGCTCATGCCTTCCAGCGCTTCCGGCACGAAGCCGCGGGCGGCACTGACGAGTTCCTGCAGGTTCTCGACCCGCGCCTCGCCCCGCTCGCCCTTCTCGGTCTTGAGGTAATGGTCGTTGAGGCCGCTCTGCACCAGCACCTGGTCCACCTGCTCGAAGAGCTGCAGGCCCCGCACCTGCAGCTCCATATCGTCGATGAGCTTGGCGAACTTGGCGAGGGCGGTGGTCACGCGCGCGGGCTGGGCGGTGTCCGCGACGACGGTGGCGAGCGCGGTCCAGAGCGACACGCTGTCGCGGCGCGCCACTTCGCGGATGAGCTCGATGCTCTTGGAACCGATGCCGCGGGTGGGCACGTTGATGACCCGTTCGAAGGAAGGGTCGTCGTGCCGGTTCTCCACGAGACGGAGGTAGGCGAGCGCGTCCTTGATCTCCTGGCGCTCGAAGAAGCGCAGGCCGCCGTAGACCCGGTAGGGGATCCCCTCCAACATGAACCGCTCTTCGAACACGCGGGACTGGGCGTTGGAGCGGTAGAGGATGGCCACGTCCTTGCGCACGCCGCCCTGCTCCTGCCACTGCTTGATGCGGTCCAGCACGAACTGGGCCTCGTCCTGCTCGTTGTAGCCGGCATAGACGCGGATGAGGGAACCTTCGCCGCCATCGGTCCAGAGGTTCTTGCCCAGGCGCGTGCTGTTGTGGCCGATGAGCGCGTTGGCGGCCTTGAGGATGTTGCCGGTGGAGCGGTAGTTCTGCTCCAGCTTGATGACGCGGGTGCCGGGGAAGTCCTTCTCGAAACGCAGGATGTTCTCGATCTTGGCGCCGCGCCAGGCGTAGATGGATTGGTCGTCATCGCCCACCACGAAGGGGATGCCGTCCGGCCCCGCCAGCATGCGTATGGAGGCGTACTGGATGGCGTTGGTGTCCTGGAATTCGTCCACCAGGATGTGGCGGAAGCGGCGCCGGTAGTGCTCCAGGAGGTCAGGGTTCTTGAGCCAGAGCTCGTGGGCCCGGAGCAAGAGTTCCGCGAAGTCCACCATGCCGCCCCGTTCGCAGGCTTCCTCGTAGGCGCGGTAGACCCGCAGCAGCGTGTCCTGGAACGGGTCCTCGGTGCGGGCGATGTTGCGGGCCCGGAGCCCGTCGTCCTTGCGGGAGTTGATGTACCACTGGGCCTGGCGCGGCGGGTAGCGGGTCTCGTCCAGTTCCAGGCTCTTCAGCAGCCGTTTGATGAGCCGGAACTGGTCCTCGGAATCCAGGATCTGGAAGGCCTGGGGCAGCCCCGCCTCGCGCCAGTGCTGGCGCAGCAAGCGGTGGGCGATGGAGTGGAAGGTGCCTATCCACATGCCGCCGGCGGAGCCACCCATGAGGCGCTCGACGCGGTTGCGCATCTCGCCCGCCGCCTTGTTGGTGAAGGTGACGGCGAGGATGCCGTAGGGCGACACGTTCTCCACCTGCATGAGCCAGGCGATGCGGTGCACCAGCACCCGGGTCTTGCCGGAACCGGCGCCGGCCAGCACCAGGGTGGGCCGGGCTTCCGCCGAGACCGCTTCGCGCTGCGCCGGGTTGAGCTTGTCGAGGATGCCGGTGACGTCCATGCGCGCATTCTACCCGTGCACGCGGTCCCACACCTTATACTGTGGCCATCGCGGTGGAGGACGGCATGCGCGTATTCAACAGTTTCATCCTCTGGCTCATCCTGCTGATCCTGTGCTGGCCGCTGGCGCTGCTGGCACTCGTCCTCTATCCGTTCATATGGTTGCTGCTGCTGCCGTTCCGCCTCCTCGGCCTCACGGTGGACGCGGTGTTCGAAATCCTGCGTGCCGTGCTGTTCCTGCCGGCGCGCCTCCTGGGCGCGCGCCCGAGGGATGCATGATGGCCGCTGCGGAACCGAAGCTCGATGTCCCGACCCGGGTGCTGCATATCGGCCTGGTGGTGTTCGGCGTGTGGGCCTGGTGGATAGGCGAAGGCGCCCACGACTACCACAAGCCGGATCACTCCGGTTACATGCTGCATATGTACGTGGGTCTCGCCTTCAGCGCCTTCCTCGCGGGCCGGCTGCTGTGGGGCTTCATCGGGCCGCGGGAACTGCGCTTCAGCGCCTGGCTGCCCTACACCCGCGAGCGCCTCGCTTATGTGAAGGCGGACATCCGCACGCTGGCTCGCTTCAGGATGCCGGAGCCGGTCACCCACCGCGGCCTCAACGCCATGGTGCAGGCCCTGGGGCTGCTGCTCTTCACCTGGCAAGGTGCCTCCGGCACGCTCATGAGCATCATGATCGTCCCCGGGCAGAAGTCCGAGGGCTGGCTGGACGTGGTGCAGGACATCCACCACGAATGGGGCGGCATCTGGATCCCCACTTATCTAGCCCTGCACGTGGGCGCCGCGGTGCTGCATGCCTTCACCGGCCGACAGATCTGGAAGAAGATGGTTTTTCTGGGGCGCTGAACCGCGCCTATACTCAGCCCGACGTGAACACCGCCTCCGCCACCCCGAACCTGCTGACCTCCGCGTACCGGGACAGCATCGCCGCGCGCCACGCGGAGTTCGGCATCCCCGCCGACTACGCCGCGAGCCGCAAGCTCGCGCTCTGTGAGGAAGCCAGCGAACTCGTGAGCATCGGCGCGGATGTGCTCGGCCGCGAACAGCAGCTGACGCCGAAGGCGGCGGCGGCCTGGCGGCGCATGCAGGCGGCAGCGGCGGCCGACGGCGTGCAGATCATGGTGGTGTCCGCCTTCCGCAGCGTCGCGTACCAGTGCGCGCTCATCCAGCGCAAGCTGGACCGGGGCATGGATATAGCCGAGATACTCAAGATCAACGCGGCCCCCGGCTACAGCGAGCACCACACCGGCCGCACGCTGGACCTCACCACGTCCGACATGCCTCCGCTGGAACAGGGCTTCGAGACCACCGCTGCCTTCGCCTGGCTGGTGCAGCACGCGGGCGAGTACGGCTTCCATCTCTCATATCCCAGGGGCAATCCCCACGGCATCAACTACGAGCCCTGGCATTGGACGTACCATGAGACCTGACGGAACTTGAGGCCTCCGGGGCCTGTCTCAACCTGTCCCAGCCTTTTGCTAGACTCTCCCCATGCTCAAGAAAGCCCTCTTCTCCGCCGCCGCCTGCGCGCTCCTGCTCGCTGCCTGCGGCCGGCATGCACCCCAGGTGGATCCCGTGGTCTATCAGAAAGACATCGACGACTGGCGCGCCGGACGCTTGAGCCGCCTCACCGGCCCCGACGGCTGGACCACGCTC
Source organism: uncultured Gammaproteobacteria bacterium (assembly GCA_964584665.1). Classification (GTDB taxonomy): domain Bacteria; phylum Pseudomonadota; class Gammaproteobacteria; order Natronospirales; family REEB76; genus DASUBN01. Next base: position 122,572 of record CAZPAO010000005.1, on the reverse strand, counting down.
GTGGGGCTCTACTGGCTGAAGCCCGGCGCCAACAGCTTCGGCAGCGCCGCCGACAACGCGCTGCAGCTCACGGCCGCCGGCTTCCCGGCGCACCTCGGACATTTCGACTTCGACGGCAAGGGCATCAGCTTCACCGCCGCCAAGGGCGCGCATGTCACGAGCGGCGGCAAGCCGGTCACGACCCTGAGGCTCGTCACGGATGCCGACGCGGGCGCCGGCGACCCCACCACGCTCACGGTGGGCAGCATCAGCTTCTACGCCATAAAGCGCGTGGACCGCTACGGCGTGCGCGTCAAGGACGTGCAGGCGGACGCGCGCGTGCACTTCAAGGGTCTCGAGCATTTCCCGGTGAGCCAGGACTGGCGCTTCGAGGCGCGCTTCGTGCCCTACACGCCCATGAAGCAGGTACTCATCATCAACATCCTCGGCATGGAAGAGGACATGCCTTCGCCCGGCGCGCTGGTGTTCGAGAAGGACGGGCAGGAGTACCGGCTGGACGCGGTGCTGGAGGAGGGCGAGACGGATTACTTCGTGATGTTCGCCGACGCCACCAGCGGCAAGCAGACCTACGGCGCCGGTCGCTTCCTCTACACCAAGCCCGCGGTGAACGGCGTGACGGTGCTGGACTTCAACAAGTCCTACAACCCGCCCTGCGCCTTCAGCCCCTACGCCACCTGCCCGCTGCCGCCGCCCCAGAACCGGCTGCCGATAGCCATCACCGCCGGCGAACTCAAGTACGCCGGCTCCGGGCACTGACGGGGTATAGCCTCGGTCGGTCTGGGTTCCCTGGATTACATAATGGTGTAATGCAAGTATGATACCCTGCGTGGTTTTTTCGCGCGCGGGGATGATCCGGGGATGACGGGGGCCGACTACATCCGTTCCAGCGGCAGGACGGTGCTGTACGTCTATGCGTACGTCGCGCTGGAATGGCTGTTCTTCGTCACCAAGCCCTCCTTCCTCAGCACCTGGTCACCCGCGGACCGTCTCAACATCCTGCTAGCGGGCGCGCTCCCGTTCGTGCTCGTCGCCCTGGCGCTGCATGCCTTGTGCTGCATGGCGGCCTTCGCCGTCTCCCGCTCCTCTCGCTTGGACGGCCGGGCCGAACTGCTGCTACGGATCACGCCGGCCCTGATCACGGCGGCCATCGCCTTGATGCTGGTGGACAACTTCACCTACACCATGTTCGGCTGGGGCATCGTCTCCACCACGGTCTACACCGCGCCGCTCTATTGGCTGTTCGGGCTGCTGGTGTTCATCCTGCATCTGCGCCGCCAACCGGTGCCGCTGCGGCATAAGCCGGTCTTCGCGGGCGCCCTGGTGCTCATGTCCGGCGCCGCCCTGCTCTGGCTCATGCACGCCAGTGCGGCCTACAGCGAAGCCGAATACCACAGCGCCTGGGACGGGCCGCGGCTGCCCAACATCATCATGTTCGCCTCCGACGGCGTGACCGCCGACCACATGTCGGCCTACGGTTATACGAATGAGACCACGCCGAACCTGGACGCCTACATGGGCCGGGCGCTGGTGGCAGACCATGCTTTCACCAACTCGGTGATGACGACCGGCTCCCTCTCCTCGATGATGACCGGCAAGCACCCGGCCACCACCAAGCTGCTGTTGCCGCCGCACACCCTCAAGGGCAAGGATGCCTACCAGCACCTGCCGCGGATACTGCGCAAGCTGGGCTACCGGAGCCTGCAGGAGACGGTGCGTTACTACGCCGATGGCGCGGACCTGAACTGGCAGGAATCCTTCGACAGGGCGAACGGACGCACTGTCCAATGGCTGCCGTCCAACCAACTCTCGTTCGCCCTGCAGGGACCCTTGGAACTGGACGGACAGCTCTACGACCGGCTGTCGGACAGGATCGGCCAACTGCTGTTCATCAGGCGGATGGTCAGCGGCTTCGCCGACGTCACCTCACGGGAAGACATGGCCAGGGTCAACGGCACCTCCGATGACGTCAGGATGCAACGGGTGTTCGACTTCATCCAAAACACCCAGCAACCCTTCTTCATCCACATACATCTCCTTGACACGCATTGCTGCAAGTTCCAGTTGAGTGCCCACGAGATGCATTTCCTGCGGAGCAACAAGCGCACGCGTGCGCAACGGAAGTCCGCCGGCTTCGATGACACCGTCCTGAGAGCGGATGGGTACTTCGGCCAGATGATGGATCTGCTCAAGCAGCAAGGTCTGCTGGACAACACCCTGGTGGTCTTCACCTCCGACCACGACAAGGGCTGGGATTTCCGTTCACCGGTGCCGCTGGTGTTCCTGTTCCCCGGCGGGGCCCATAAGGGCCACATCGCCGAGACCACCCAGCTGCTGGACGTGGCGCCCACCATCCTCGACTACCTGAAGGTGGACGTGCCCAAGTGGATGGAAGGCCAGTCCCTGCTGCATGACAGACTGCCACCGGCCCGGCCGGTCTATACCATCTTCCAGATCGGCCGCGTCCATGTGAGTACCGAGCAGGACTCGTGGCTGGCGCGCGCAGTGGACGTCGGTCCGCCGTCTTACGGCCTGGAGACCCTCGGCATGGTGGTCTGCGACCGCTGGTACCTGATGAACACCCACACCGGCAACGTCACGTCCGGCGCGGTCGGGGCCTTCGACAACAAGATGCGCGCGCCTCCCGGCGCACCGCTGGCCGCCTCACCCTGCAGCCAAGGCGACTGGCCGGAGGAGCAGGAAGCGGGCTCCATGATGCATCGCTATCTCGAGCAACGGGGATTCAACTTTGACCAAGGCACCTGACACAGGCATGGCCGGTACCGCCCTCTCGCCGGCATCGTTCCGCGATCCCGCGGGCTTCGTGTTCCTGCGCGAAGGCACGCTCTACCGGCAGGTGAACCAGGCCGGCCGTGCTGACTATGACAAGCTCATGGGCTCCGGCCTCTACGCCGAACTCATCGGCCGCGGCTGGCTGGTGCCCCACGAGGAATGCGCCGTCGCGCCGGCAACGGCGGACACCGCCTACAAGGTGCTGCGTCCCGAGCCTATCCCCTTCATCTCCTACCCTTACGAATGGGCCTTCAGCCAGCTCAAGGACGCGGCCCTGCTGACGCTCGACGCGCAGCTGCTGGCCATGGAGCACGACCTGTCACTGAAGGATGCTTCCGCCTACAACGTGCAGTTCCGCCATGGGCGGCCACTGCTCATAGACACGCTCTCGTTCGAGGCTTACGCGGAAGGCCGGCCCTGGGTCGCCTACCGACAGTTCTGCCAGCACTTCCTGGCGCCCCTGGCGCTGATGGCGAAGACCGATGTCCGGCTCAACCAGTTGTTGAAGGTGTATATAGACGGCGTGCCGCTCGATCTCGCGAGCCGGCTGCTGCCACGCGGGACGTGCTGGCAACTCGGCCTCGGCATGCACATCCACCTGCACGCACGCACCCAACGCGCGCACTCGGCCACCGACGGCACGCGCGCGAAGCGCAGCGTCAAGGTGAGCCGGCTCGGCCTGACCGGCCTGCTGCAGGGCCTGCGCAACCTCGTGGCGAAACTGGCCTGGGAACCGACCGGCACGGAATGGGCCGAGTACTACCAGGCCACGAACTACACGGACGCGGCCTTCGAGCACAAGCAGACGCTGGTCGCGGGATACCTGGCCGCGACCAAGCCGGCGCGGGTCTGGGATCTCGGCGCGAACACCGGCGTGTTCAGCCGGCTCGCCGCCGAGGCCGGCGCGGAGACCATCGCCTTCGACATCGATCAGGCCGCGGTGGAGATCAACTACCGCCGCGTCAGGACCGAAGGCGAGCGCCGGCTGCTGCCGCTCCTGCTCGACGTCACCAATCCGAGCCCGGGCCTGGGCTGGGACGGCACCGAGCGCGACTCGCTGCAACGGCGCGCTCCGGTGGACTGCGCCATGGCGCTGGCGCTCATCCACCACATCGCCATCTCCAACAACGTGCCGCTGCCGAAGGTGGCGGCGTTCCTGGCAAGCCTGAGCCGCCACCTCATCATCGAGTTCGTGCCCAAGGCCGACAGCCAGGTGCAGCGGCTCCTGAGCGCACGGGAAGACGTGTTCCCGGACTATACCCGGGCCGGTTTCGAGGCCGCCTTCTCCCGCCATTTCGAACTCGTGCGCACAGAGGACGTGCGTGGCTCAGAACGGACGCTCTACCTCATGCGCAGCAAATCCAACATCTGATACACCGGAGACCATCGTGCCCATACTCAGCCGCCTGCTCATCGCATCCATCCTCTTCGCCGTCCTCGCGACGCCGGCCCAGGCCTACATCGACCCGGGTTCCGGCAGCATGGTGCTGCAAGGCCTGCTGGCGGCGATCGCCGCCGTGGCGCTCACCGCCAAGCTCTGGTGGCACCGCCTGCTGGTGCTGCTCGGCATCCGCAAGCGCACCCTGATCCAGAAACAGCCGCCCGCGAAAAAGTGAGGACGGCCGCGCGATGAAATTGCGCCAGCTGCTGCTCGCGAGCCTGCTCTTGAGCTGCACCGCGCCGGTGCGGGCCGCAGCGTCCGCCCCGGAACAGACCGAGATGTTCTCCGGCTTGTGGGGCTGGATGCGCACGCTCTGTTTCTGGCTGCTGGACCTGCTGCAGTGGCTGGCGGCGCTCACCCACAGCTGGGGCGCGGCCATCATCCTGGTGGCGGTGCTGGTGCGGCTCTTCACCTATCCCTTCGCGCGGCGCGCGCTCGCCGAACAGAAGCGCTTCAACGAGGCGCAGCAGAAGCTCGAGCCGACGCTGCGCGAGATCAAGCGGGAGTACAAGGGCGGCGAGCAGAGCGAGCGCATCATCGCGCTGTACGAGGAGCACGGGGTCAGTCCCATGGCGGGAGTGAAGCCGCTGCTAATCGTGCTGCTGCAGCTGCCGGTGTTCATCGCGCTGTTCCAGATCCTGCGCCAGACCCCCGACCTTCACGGCGCGCGCTTCCTGTGGATCACCGACCTGTCGCAGCCGGATCGGCTGTTCGGCCTGGGGGCGTCACTGCCCTGGTTCGGTGACGCCTTCAACCTGTTGCCGTTCCTGCTGACCGCCACCATCATGCTCTCTGCCCTCTCGGTGCCCGGTGAGCATCAGCAGGACAGCGGCCGCCGCAAGCGGCTGCTCATCACCGGCGCCATGGCGGCGGTGTTCTTCGTGCTGTTCTATTCCTTCCCGGCCGGCCTCGTGCTCTATTGGATCAGCGCCAACCTGCTGCATGTCGTCCAGCAGCGGCTGGCGGCACGGCAGGCGCCCGCGCCGGCCGGCTGACCACGCCGATGGAGACGATCACCCAGGCCGATGGCTGGCACGCGGCGCTCGCGGGCGCGCTCTTGGGCTTGAGCCTCGCCGCGCCGCCGGGACCGGTGATGGCCATCATGGCTTCGTCCGCGCTGCACGGCCGGGTCAGGCAAGCGATCTATACCGCCTTCGGCGCCATCACCGCGGACCTCTGCTGGCTTTCCCTCTCGCTCCTGGGCGCCCTCGCGTTCCTGGGCAGCCACCCCCGCTGGATCGGCATACTGGGCCTCGCCGGTGCGGGTCTGCTGCTGTGGATGGCCTGGGGTACCTGGCGCTCGGCCCGCGGGGGGATAAAGGAGAGCCCTACCCCCGGATCCTGGAAGCTCGGCTTCATGACGGTCCTGACCAGTCCCTTCTCCCTGGCCTGGTGGCTGGCCAACGGGGCCCTGCTCTACACGAGCTGGGGTGCCCCGGGCATCGCCGGGCTGTTCCTGTCCCTCGTCCTCTATAGCGTGGCCTTCTGTGAGGCCTTCCGCTGGCTCGGGCATAGGGCCGCCCGGGCGGCCCTGGTGGTGGCTTATGCCAGCGTCCTGATGCTGGCGGGCTTCGGCCTATATGTCGGATACACCGCCGTTCGCCTGATCGGCTCACTCTGAATGGCCCGAAAAGGGCCGGAACCGGCCCTTTATCCAGCCGCCGCGCAAAAGCGTGGTTTTGCCCGGCGACCTCCTCACGACCTGATTCCCCTCGACAGGGGGGCTGGGCCTGTGGCTCAATAAGCGTCCATTTCAGACTAGGTTAAATCGCCGCACGGGGGTGTGCGGACGGTGCCGATGTCTTCCCATTCAAAGGCTTACGTCTCCATGAACATCACTATCCCGCCGGGCTACAAGGGCCTGGTCGCCCTCGATAAAGAGATCCACAAAGGCAAGGGCGTCGTCACCAACCGCCGCGCCGCGTTCGCCGCCGGCCTCACGGGCGTGTACGTGCTGGCCGCCGAGTTCGTGCAGGCTTCGCGCCATTACCCGATCGTGTTCGCCCAGGACCAGCAGACCGGCGAGTTCATGCCGATCGCGGTCACCGGCCTCAACCAGGACGAGAACCTGTTCGTCGGCGCCGATGGCGAATGGCAGAAGGACGTGTATGTCCCCGCCTACGTCCGCCGCTGGCCCTTCTTCGGCGTGCGCATCAGCGGCGAGGAAGCCAAGAACGGCAACATCCTGATCTGCGTGGACGACTCCGGCCTGGAAACGTCCAGCGCCGCCGTGTTCGACGCCTCCGGTAACCCTTCCACCGACTTCCAGCCGATCCAGACGCTGATCTCGGAGATGGAAGGCGCGCGCCCCGCCACCGAGCACCTCTCCCAGACGGTGAAGGAGTTCGGCCTGCTGGAGCCCTTCGAGGCCCACGCCTTCCCGAAGGGCGGCCAGGAGATGCGCCTGCGCGGCATGTTCCGCATCAACGAGGACAAGCTCAACGAGCTGCAGGGCAAGGACGTGAAACGCCTCATGAAGAACGGCGAACTCTCGCGCATCTACGCGCACCTGATGTCGCTCGACAACTTCAAGTTCCTGATGGACCGGGCCGCCGACCGCCGCAAGGGCGGCCGCCTCGACTCCTGATCCCCACACAACCAGCTACTTAATATAAAGAGAGTCCCATGGGTGTTGAAATCAAACTGACGGACAAGGAACTGCCGGTATCGCCGGTGTTCGTGGACTTCCTGGCCCACATCATCGACAACCGCCCCTTCGAGGGCGCGGCCTGGCACGACCAGCTCTCCGAGGAACTCTCCAACGACCACGTGCGCGTGATGGAGAAGGCCCAGGAGAACGCGCAGCGCATCATGGCGAGCGAAGCCGGCCAGCGCCACGTGGCGCGCGCCTACCAGCTGTTCCTGGCGCTGCTCACGGGCGACTTCGAGCAGATCCGCAACATCCAGTTCAAGTTCCACTTCATCAACATCATCGGCGTGCCGCGCAACGGCGGCTCCTACCTGACGATGGAAGCCTACCGCTCGCTGGGCTACGACGTGGACAAGGTGCCGAACGTGATCGCGCACGACGGCTTCCCCGAGGCCGGCCCGTTCCGCTTCCAGAAGGGCGCCAACAGCTGGATCGCGAGCCTGCAGACCATGGCCGAGTTCCTCACCATGGTCGAGATCTACTTCGGCAAGAACAAGCCGCACTACGGCAAGATCATGGTGCCGAAGAAGCTGCTCAAGGGCACCTACGCCGGCGGCTTCTTCCACCAGATCCTGGGCGAATCGGTGGAGCAGATCCTCACCGTGCGCCACCCCGTCACGTCGGCGATATCCGCGTATGAGAAGTCCGGCGGGCTGCCGGCGGACGGCAAGTTCAAGGTGCGCGGCAACATCGAGGAGTGGGTGCGGCGCGACCTGAGCTACACCACCGGCATGAACAACGACGAGATGTTCGCGCTGCCCTACTTCGATGCCTACCTGCACTACTGGGAGCAGTACCACATCTACGTGGCCACCACCGGCCTCTCCGCCAACCGCAACATCGCGCTGGTGCCCTACGGCAAGGAGCGGATGGAGGCGGTCTCGCGCAGCTTCCAGAACCGTTTCGAGAGCGGCAAGCAGCCCAACGAGTTCAAGGTGTTCCCGAAGCAGGACCGCCATCCGGACTGGATCAAGCAGGCGGAGCCCGTGGTCAAGCGCGTGGCCGAGATCTGGGACCGCGTGGGTCTCAAGTTCCCCTTCAAGGAAGTGAACGAGATCTGGTGATCAGGCCGGATCGGAATCTCTCGGCCTGACCGGGCCGTGATGCTGAAAGAAAGGGAGAGTCATTTAGACTCTCCCTTTCGCATCTGGGGGTTTCGCATGAGACGAGCCGTCATCGCCTGCGCCCTCTTCGCGCTGCTCGCCGGCTGCGCCTCCAGCCCGGACCGGCCGGGCGACAACCCTTGCGAACTCAAGCCGCGGCCCGAGGCCGGTGGCTTCGTCGTCTATGACGTGTTGTTCCTGCCGGTGTACTTCATCTACGGCTTCACCTGCGAGGGGGTGCGCGCCCTGGACCGGCACGGCGCCTTCGACGCCGCGCCGAAGGGCACACTGGAGGGCGGTGTCTACACCGCCGCGGACGGTACTTTCAGCGTGGTGCCGCCGCCGGGGCTCGGCATCCACGAGGAGTACTACCCGCAGCAGGATTACCTGCTGTTCGCGCCGCGCGTGGTGAAAGGACCGGTCTACGGCATCGAAGTGGTCACGGACCTGGAGCCCATCTATGCCTCCATGCCCCTGGACCAGTACGCCGCCATCGCCATCAAGGGCGCGCGCTTCCAGACGCGACTGGCGGCGGGCTTGCCGCTGGTGGAAGTACAGCGTGAGGACATCACGCTGGACGGCCGCCCGGCCCTGTCCATCGTCTACAGTCAGACGCCGAAGGGCGCGGCCAAGCCTTCAGCCTATTACTTCCTCTATTTCCTGAAGGCCCGGCACCGCGCCGCGGTGCTCTCCATCGCCTGGCCCGGCGACTGCCCGCAGTGCGCGGACGGACCCGAGGCGGAGATACGCGCCATGGACCCGGCACTCAGGGACTTCGTCGCCTCATTCATCTTGGTCGGGACGGGCGGGAAGGATTAGTGACGGAACACCAAGAAGTACATGAGAAGGGTGTTGACCACCAGCAACGCGAGACCCGTGGGTATCTGCACCTTGATCACGCCGTTCTGATCCGGCAACTCCAATAACGCCGCGGGCACGATGTTGAAGTTGGCGGCGAGCGGCGTCATGAGGGTGCCGCAGTAACCTGCGAGCATGCCGATGGCGCCCATCACCGCCGGGTCGCCATGATGCTTGAGCACGATGAGCGGCAAGCCGATGCCGGCGGTCATCACCGGGAAGGCGGCGAAGGCATTGCCCATGATCAAGGTGAACAGGGCCATGCCGGCGCAATAGGCCAGCACCACGGTGAAGTCGTTCTCCACCGGGATGAACCAGCCCGCCTGAGCTGCCACGATCTTGCCCACGCCCGCCAGCGCGAACATGGCGCCGAGCACCGCCAAGAGCTGAGGCAGCACCGCCACCGCTCCGACCGCGTCCATGAGCCGCCTCGATTCCGTGAGCGGCACCGCGAAAGGCTGGCGCAGCATCCAAAGGCCCACCGCCAGCGCCACCAGCACGGCTATCCCCAGGGCCACCAGCGTCGCGTCCTTCGCCGCCACCAGCGGCTGGCCGCGGGTGACCGTCTCCTGCAGGATGAGCGTGCCCGCCACCGTCACCAGCGGGATGAGCAGCGCCGGCACGAACAGCTTGTTGCCGAAGCGGGCAGCGGCGACGCGCCGCTGCTCCGGCGCCGCTTCCACGGCACCGGCCTTGCCCAGGCCGTCGATGCCCGCGAGCAGCGCCATGGCGATGGCGAGGCAACCCGTGACGAAGGGTGGCAACCACGTTCCGGCGAGGAAGGTGACCGCATAGAGCCCCCAGAACGACGCGCGTTTGTAGCGCTTCGGGTTGCCGCTGTCCTTCAGGTTGAACCAGGCGGCGGCCGCGAACATGAGGCCGAGCAGCCAATAGATGAAGTCCAGCGCGCTCAAGCGCGCTTCTCCAGCGCGGCCTTCAGGCGCCGATCCAGCCACCAGAGACGCGCACCGTGGATGAGGAAGGCGGCGACGGCGGTGGGGATGGACCAGAGCGCGATCTGGAGCGGCGTCAGTTCGTAGCCGTTCTGGTCCAGGAAGGCCTTGATGAGCAGTACCGAACCCATGGCGATGAAGATGTCCTCGCCGAAGAAGACGCCCACGTTGTCGGTGGCGGCGGCATGGGCGCGGATCAGGTTACGCGTGTCTGCCGGCAGTTCACCGTAACGCGCCTCGGCGGCGGCCTCCGCCATGGGCGCCACCAGCGGCCGCACCATCTGGGCGTGGCCGCCGAGTGACGTGAGCCCCAGGCTCGCCGTGAGCTGGCGGATGAAGAGGTAGACCGTGAGCACGCGCCCGGTGGTGGCCCCCTGCACCTTGGCGATGACCGCTTGGGCCCGCTCCTTGAGGCCGTTCTTCTCCAGCATGCCGATCACCGGCAGCGTGAGCCAGATCAGAGCCATGTAGCGGTTCTGGGTGAAGGCGCGGCCGAACTCGGTGACGATGGCGACCGGGTCCATGCCCGCGGCGAAGCCGGTCGCGAGCGCCGCAGCCACCACCACCATGAGCGGGTTCAGCCGCAGCGCGAAACCGAGGATGACGACGGCGACGCCGATCAGGGGGAGCATGCCGTCTCTGGCGCCGCCCTGCTCATGCCTGGGCGAGTGAAGCCTTGAGGCCGCTCTGGAGGTCCGGGTACTTGAGCTTGAGACCGGTCTCCTGCAGCAGCTTGTCGTTCTTGATGCGCTTGGACTCTTTCAGGAAGCTCATGATGCTGGGGCTGAGCATGCGCTCCGCCTCGGACATGGAGATGAGCGGTGGCTTCGGCATGCGCGTGAGGTCCGCCAGCAGGAAGAGATAGTCGGTGATGGTGGATGGGTGCCCGTCGCTGACGTTGTACACCGAGCCGCCTGGGGCGTGGGCCATCACCTCATGGCAGGCGGCGGTGAGGTCGTCGATGTGGATGCGGTTGGTGAAGCTGCACTCCTCGGGCTTGACCGTCGGCATGCCGGACCTCAGCCGTTCCGTGAGCAGCTTGCCCGGGCCGTAGATGGCGGGGACCCGCAGGATCATCCAGGGGATGCCGTGGCTGCCGCACCAGTGCCGCACCGCTTCCTCGGCGGCGATGCGCCGCTGCGCGCGGTAGGTGGAGGGCTTGAGCGGTTCCTCCTCGTCTATCCAGCGGCCCTCGCAGTCGCCGTAGACGCCGGTGGTGCTCATGTAGAGGAAACGCGAGGGCAGGCCCGTGAGTTCGAGGTGCTCCAGCAGCCGCTCGATGCGCACGTCGTCCTTGCCCACGTCCACGGGGGGCGCGAAGTAGAAGAGCTTGGCCCCGCCGGAGGGCAGGCTCGGCAGCGTATTGCCGTCCAGGTCGGTGCGTATGGCGCGGATACCAGCGGCTTCCAAGGCGCGGGCGCTGGCCTCGGAGCGGATCACGCCCGTCACCAGGCGCCCCTCGGAGCGATAGACGGCCGCCAGCCGGCGACCGGTGTCGCCGCAGCCGATGATCAAGACTCCGGTCTGGGTAGCTCCTTCCATCTGCGCTGATTATGCGGGCATCCCGCCGCGTGCGGCAATGCACGGCGGCCCGCGGCGAATCAGGCATAATGGATGGGGCCCCGCGATGTCGGGGCCGCTGCTTTTCGAAAGGCCCGATGTCCAAGACCGTCACGCTCATGCCCTCGTCCAGATCCTTCCAGGTGGAGGATGGGGAGACCGTGCTCGCCGCTGCGCTGCGCCAGGGTGTGCACCTTCCCTATGGTTGCCGCACCGGCAGTTGCGGCACCTGCCGCGCCCACGTGCTGGAGGGCAAGAGCGAGTATCCCCAGGGTTCACCGCTGGCGCTGACGGCGCTGGAGATGGACACGGGTGAAACGCTGCTCTGCCGCGCGGTGCCGCAGGAGGACCTCAAGATCGAGGCCCAGGAAGTCACGGCCATGGCGAACCTCCGGGTGAAGGCCATGCCCTGCCGCGTGGCGAAGCTCGAGAAGCTCGCCCACGACGTGATGGGCTTGTATCTCCGCCTGCCCGCGGTGGAACGGCTCGCCTTCCTGCCGGGCCAGTACATCGACATCCTCTTGCCCAACAACCACCGCCGCAGCTTCTCGCTGGCGAACCCTCCCCACGACGACAACCTGCTGGAACTGCACGTGCGCCACGTGCCGGGCGGCTTGTTCTCCGGCGAGGTGTTCGAGCACCTGAAGGAAGGCGCGCTGCTCCGTATCCAGGGGCCCCTCGGCACCTTCTTCCTGCGGGAGGACTCGCAGCGTCCGCTGGTGATGATGGCGGGCGGCACCGGCTTCGCCCCCATCCACGCGATCCTGCGCCACCTCTTCGACAACCACCGCCAGCGCGAGGTGGTGTTCTATTGGGGAGCGCGCGCGGCGCGTGACCTATATATGGACGCGAAGCTGAAGGACTGGGCCGCGAGCCAGCCCGGCTTCCGCTACGTGCCGGTGCTCTCGGAGCCGATGCCCGAAGACCGTTGGACGGGCCGCACCGGTTTCGTGCACGACGCGGTGCTGGCGGATTTCGCCGATCTCTCGGGCCACGACATCTATCTCTCGGGCCCGCCGCCCATGGTGAACGCGGCCCGCGCCGCCTTCCCGGCCCACCGCGCCGATCCGCAACGCATGTACTCAGACAGCTTCGATTTCCCTGCCGAGGTGCGCGCTGCTTTAGAGGCCGCTGCCAGAGAATCCGGCCCCCGCTGACATCTGCCTGTCACCCACGCGACACGATGTGAGCATTCCTTGCCCATGCGGCATGGATACATTGCAATAAATACTTAACCGCCCGTTCATAGAGCGCCGGTATGTTGGAACGCGAGAGGGAGCCCACGAACCTTAAGCGATACCAGCATGTCCGACCAGCAACTCCGCCAACTCGTCATGGACGCCCCCGGCATCTCCCCGCACCTATTGGTGTCGGAGGTGGCGGACATGTTCATGGACGAGACCCACGGCAAGCTCCTGTCCCTGCCGGTGCTGGACGACGGCCGTCCGGTCGGCGTCATCAGCCGCGCGCGCATGCAGCAGGTGCTTTTCCGCCAGTACGGTCGCGAGCTGTTCGGCAAGAAACCCGTCACCGAGATCATGAACGCGGCGCCGGTGGTGATCGAATCCGACACCGCCCTGAACGAGGCCAGCAAGACCGTCACCGAGCGGCTCAAGTTCCCGGTGACGGAGGACTTCATCATCACCGAGGGCGGCCGCTACGTGGGCATGGGTGCGGTGATGCACCTGCTGAACGCCATGGAAGCGCAGCTCGCGAAGCAGACCCAGGACCTCGCCGCCGCCTACAAGGAACTCAAGGCCTCCCAGCTGCAGCTGATCCAGTCCGAAAAGATGGCGTCCCTCGGCCAGATGGTGGCAGGCGTGGCCCACGAGATAAACACGCCGCTCGGCTACGTGAAGAACAACATCGAGATGCTGGAGATGCAATCCGAGGGCGCGCGGGAACTCATTGCGGCGTGCCTGGGGTTGGCGGACACGCTCACCTCCCCCAGCGCCACGGAAGCGGACCTGCAGGCGCGGCTGGACACGCTGCAGGCCCTGCGCGGCACGGCGGACGTGGCGGAACCGGCTGACCTCATCAAGCTCTTCGCCGACACCCGCTTCGGCGTGGACCAGATCAGCGAGCTCGTGATGAACCTCAAGGACTTCAGCCGCCTGGATCGGGCCGCGGCGGACGACGTGGACCTGAACGAGTGCCTGGACAGCGCGGTGCTGCTCTCCCGCAACGTGCTGAAGAGCCGCGTGGAGGTGGTGCGCCAGTACGGCGCGCTGCCGCGCATCTCCTGCATGCCCTCGCAGCTGAACCAGGTGTTCCTGAACATGCTGACGAACGCCGCCCAAGCCATCGAGGGGCCGGGCCGCATCCTGCTCAAGACCGAAGCCGAGGAAGGCTGGCTCAAGGTCACGGTGCAGGACACGGGCAAGGGCATCCCGGCGGACGTGCTGCCGCGCATCTTCGACCCCTTCTTCACGACCAAGCCCGTGGGCCAGGGCACCGGCCTCGGGCTCTCCATCAGTTACCAGATCGTGCAGCAGCACGGCGGCGACATCCGCGTGACCTCGCAGCCCGGCAAGGGCACGCGCTTCACGGTGCGCCTGCCGCTCGCCGCCACCCAACCTGCCGCCCCGGAGGCCGCATGAACGAGAGAGCCAGCATCCTGTTGGTGGACGACGAAGAGCGCGTGCTGCGCTCGCTCGAGATGTTGTTCCGCGGCAGGTTCAGGGTATTCACCACCACCGACGGCCACGAGGCGGTGGACATCGCGCGCCGCGACCGCATCCACGTGGTGGTGAGCGACCAGCGCATGCCCACCATCACCGGCGTGGAAGTGCTGCGCAAGGTGCGGGAGGTCTCCCCCAACACCATGCGCCTGCTGCTCACGGGCTACTCGGACCTGCAGGCCATCGTGGACTCGGTCAACGACGGCGAGATCTTCCGGTATCTCAGCAAGCCCTGGAGCGCCAAGGAGATCATGAACACCGTGACCCAGGCGGCACAGATCGCCGTGAGCCTGGAGCAGGGCGTGGCGGGGGACGCCGGCGGCGCGCCGGGCGGCGTGCTCGTGATCGACGAGGACCCGACGGTGGTGGAGATGGTGAAGGCCATCTGCGGCAAGGAGCGGGAGGTGCGCTCCAGCGCGGACCTGGATGAGGCCTTCGCCCTGCTCGCGGCCCACGACATCGCGGTGGTGGTCTGCGACATCCGCCTGCGCGGGCGCGACATCTCCGCGGCGGTGAAAGCCTTGAAGGAGACCAAGCCGATGGTGATGACCATCGTGCAGACCCAACTGCAGGACGTGGAGACGCTGCGCAGCCTCATCAACCACGGCCAGATCTACCGCTTCCTGCCCAAGCCCGCGCGCCGGGGCCTGCTGGAGATGAGCCTGGAAGCCGCCTCGCGCCGGCACCAGTCCATGAAGGCGGCGCCGCAGCTCGCGAACCGGTATCAGGTGGAAAAGAACGAATCCGCGCCGGTGGCAGCGCTGTCCACGAAGCTACTGGGTTATCTCGACCGGATGCGCCAAGGCAAGAGCGCCTGAATCACGGCGTACCAGTGTGCCGGCGGATGGTGGCGTAGATGAGCCACAGGAACAGCGGCACCAGCAGGATGCGTATGATGCTCTCGGCGGTCACGACGTACTCCACGACGCTCATGCCCTGGATAGCCGCCAAACCCCACGCCAACTCGATGATCCCCGGTAGGACCACGCAGGCGCTGTAGAGCAGCCAGCGGCGGGGCTTGAGCAATGCCAGCAGCCAGGCCGCCAGCAGCGACGGCGCTATCCAGATATTAAGCAGCGAGAACGCGAGCCCCCGCAGGTAGAAATGCGTGGGACTCAGGTCGTCGTGGAACACCTGTGTCGGCATGTAGTAGTGGGCGAAGATGCCCACAAGGTAGACCTCCACGAACAGCAGCACGGCGCCGATGAGGAAGGCTAGCGCGCAGTGGCCGAGGGTGGGGAGCGTCGGCTTGTCCATAGGGGGTATACCGGTGGCGAATGCCGCCGATGTTACCCCCGCGGGCCGCGGGATGTCAGGACTTCAGTTCGGAATAGCGGCGAAACGCGTCCAGATAACGGGATATCTTCAGCTGCGATGACGTCAGGTTCTTCTCCGCCGGCGCCGGGTGGTCCCTGAGGGGCGAAGGCAGCGGACGGCCGAGGTGATAACCCTGGTGCAGCTTCACGCCGAGCGCCTGCACGGTCTCGTAGTCATCCTCGGATTCGATACCCTCCGCCACCACCTTGCACCCCAGGCGTGCCGCCATCTCGCGGATGGAACGCACGAACTCGCGCTTCACCGCGTCGGTGCTGATGTTCTCGATGAAGTGGTGGTCGATCTTCACATAGGCGGGGCGCAGCTCGGACCAGAGCCGCAAGCCCGCGTAACCCGCCCCCAGGTCGTCTATGGCGATCTCGAAGCCCGCTTCCGTGTAATGGTCCACGGCGCTCTTCAGGATGTCGTAGTCCTCGAGAGGCTGCTGCTCCGTGAGTTCGATCACCACCTGGCGCGGCGAGAGACCCACCTCGTGCAGGAGCCGCAGGGTCTCACCGGGCCGGAAGGTGGACTCCATGAGGCTCAAGGGGCTCACGTTCAGGAACAGGCGCCCGGGCAGGTCCAGTTCACGGAAACGGCGGATGGCGAGTTCCCGGCAGACCAGGTCCAGCTCGAACAGCCGCCCGGCCTTGGAGGCCGCGCCGATCAGCGGCAGCGGCGCATGCAGCGGGCTGTTGGAGGGGCCTCGCACCAGCGCTTCGTAACCGAACACGCGGCCGCTGCCGGAATCCAGCACCGGCTGGTAGAGGGTCTGCAGCACGCGGTACTTGAGGATGTAGTCCAGTTCGCCGTCGAGTTCGTGTTCCATGGGGCGTGCCCCTGCACTGTCTCTTGGTTGGATATCCAAGGTAGACCTGGAACGTGAAGGAGACGTTACATCTTCGAGACAGGCACACCGCCGCCTGTCATGTAACCAAGCACCTACAGACGGCGAAAAATGAGAGATTTTGTTCGCTGGCTAGGCGCGGGCGACTGAGCATACCGGAGCCTAGTCTTTACTACGTGAGGATCGCGAAGGAGCCCTACAACGCCGCCAGCGGACAAAAGATCCATTTTCTAGGCAGCGACGAGGTCCCAGCCCAGGAGGAGATCCTCCACGGGGAGCCGGAAGGGCCGGACTTTCACGTTATCGAAACCCGCGGCCTTGAACAGGCGGCCGATGCGGTGCGCGCGGGTCTCATCCACGGCGAGCGCGCAGACGGCACGCAGCCGCGCCTGCGCCGCCCTCAACCGCTCTTCCAGCCGGTCGAGGTGCGCCATGATCTCAGCGAGGCTCAGCACCTGGCGCCGCTGCCAGCAGCTGTCGATGAGCTGTACCACCTGTTCCGCGGCCTTGGGGTTCGGCGTGCCCGGGTTCCACATGCGCATCTGCTGCACGGCATCGAGGTAACGCCGCTGGCTCTCGAAGGCCAGCAGCGCGGACCTCAGCACGTCGCGCCTCAGGGCCGTCTCGTGGGTGAAGGCCACCTCGAACATGCGGCGCGCGTGCGCGAGCAGCTGGAACTCGCCCAACAGCATGTCCACCGCCTGGATGCGCCCCAGGCACTGCTCATAGGTGGCGCCGCCGGCCGCATGGAATATGAAACGGGCCCGGCCGCCGGGCTTCAGGATGCGGCGCAGCTCCATCAGGCCGGAAGCGGCGGTGCCGTCGTCCGGCGGCGCCCACTGGCCGGTGACCGCGTCGAAGTACGCGTCATCGAAGGGCGTGGTCTCGTCGTAGCGGCGCGCGTGGAAGCGGATGCCGTCCAGCACCAGCGGCGGCGCGTTCAGGGTCGAGGCCTGGTCGAGGCTGTGCACCTCGAACCCGCGACTCCGTTCACGGGACACTTCCCGGGCGATGAGCGAGAGCGCGTCGATGCCGGTGGCGATATCCAGCAGCCGTGCCCCTGCCGGCAGGCTCCTGAAATAATCGCGCCAACTGTCATGCACCACCTCGCTATGGCCGAGGTCCGGCGCCGGCAGCGAGTAAGCCGCGGCGGCACCGTCCTGCGTGGCGGGCAGATGCTGTTCCGGCTGTCTCAGATGGCTGCGCATGTCTTGCAAGGTCCCTGGGTCCGTCACCGTATGCACGGAGATAGACGTACGATGTTAACCAAGAGTTCCGGAGGACCCTCGGGTTAATTTGTAACGACTTGTAGCAGTACCCGCGCGCAGGGACGCCTATTCCCAGATGTCCGCACGTGTCCGTGGACTAGACCGTGAACTCCGCGCCCACGCCCGGTTCAGGCAGGAGCGGCGTGACGACCGGCGGCTTGCGCGAGCTGCGCTTCTTCGCAGCCTTCTTGCGGGGCTTCGCCTTCTGCTTGCTCTTGGCTTTCTTGGCGGTCTTCTTCTTCGCCTCGAAGGACTTGGCGTCGCGCTTGGCCTCGGCGTGCAGGGCCTCCAGGGTCTTCTCGAAAGCGGCCACCAGCTCGCCGGTGCGGGCGATGAGGCTCTTGGCCGGGTTGGCCCTGAGATCCACGCTGCCCTTGCAGCCGCCGCACTTCATGGACTTGTGCTTCTGGGCCCATTTCAGCTTCACCCGCTCGGTCTTGCCGCAGGCGGGACAGGGGATATGGACGTGTATCTCTTTGTGGATCTTGGTCATGGGCGGCTCCTGGCGCGGGTCTTGAGGGGGAAAACATGATACGCCGGCGCCCGCGGCGCTTTGTTACAGCCTGGGGCCAGCGTCTATACTGGACCGGCGCGACATAACGACAATGGGGTGATACGAGATGCGCTCGATCATGGTGATGAACGCGAAAGGCGGATGCGGCAAGAGCACGCTCGCCACGAGCCTCGCGGCCTATTTCGCCAACAACTGGGAAGGCACGGTGGCCCTCGCCGACTACGACCCCCAGACCTCGAGCCTCGACTGGCTCGCCAAGCGCCCCGCGGACCGGGACCCCATCATCGGCGTGAACGCGGTGAAGGACGGCCTGAAGCACCTGCCCCGCAGCACCGACTACCTCATCATCGATCCGCCGGCACGCGCCCACGGCGCGGAACTCACGGGCCTCGTGCGCCATGCCGAAAGCATCGTGGTGCCGGTGCTGCCCTCCCCCATCGATATCGGCGCCGCCGCCAAGTTCATCCAGGAGCTGCTGGAAGTGGGCAAGGTGGAACGGCGCGAGGTGAAGATCGCCGTGGTGGCGAACCGCGTGCGGGAGAACCTGCTGGTGTTCGGCGAGCTGGAACAGTTCCTCGAAAGCCTCAAGGTGCCCTTCATCGCCAAGTTCCGGGATGCCCAGAACTATATAAGGGCTTACTCCCGCGGCCTCGGCATCCATGAACTCCCGCCCTATCTCGCGGAAGAGGATTGGAAACAGTGGGCGCCGCTCGTGAAGTGGCTGGAGTCCCGCCGCAGCATGCCGAGCTGATCACCGATGAATCTTGGCAAGAAACCCTGGGTCGTGATGGACAAGGGCCGCATCGGAAGATTGCGATACATCGCCTACACCGTCGCTTTCGGTCTAGCCTGCTTGCCGGGGATATTGATCGCGGACATCTTCACCGCGCAGGGCCACGAGACCGTGGGCATGATCCTCGGCCTCGTCACGCAGGCCATAGTCATCATCTTGAACATCATGCTGGCGATACGCCGCCTGCATGACTTCGATGCCAGTGGATGGTGGGCCCTCCTCGTGATCCCGCTGGCGTTCTTCGATCCTCCGCGGATGGTGGGACCGGAACCCACTCCTGCCGGTATATTGTCCTTCATCGGACTGCTTCTGATCTTGTCCATCTATGTCCTGATCCTCCTGTTCCGTCCGGGCAATTTCGACGCGAATCGTTTCGGGCCGGCACCTGCTCCCAACACGGCATGGGTGATGGCAGGGGCGTCTCTCGCACTCATCATGCCGATCGTCGCCTATGGGCTTGTCATCGTCGTACAGCGTGCACTGTGAGAATCGCAGGCAATCCTTCGACCGTGCAAGATTGACCCGTGCGCCTTTGGTCCTTGCATCCGCAGTATCTAGATGCACAGGGGCTGGTAGCGCTCTGGCGCGAAACTTTGCTGGCGCAGGCGGTACTCGCCGGCAAGACCCGGGGCTATAAGCACCACCCCCAGCTCAAGCGCTTCCAGGCGACGAAAGCCCCGCGCCGGTTCATCGCCGCGTATCTCAGAGAGATCCACGCCGAAGCCACCCGGCGCGGCTACCGCTTCGATGCCAGGAAGATCGGCCGGGGCAAGGTCAGGGCCAAGTCACTGAAAGTCACCCGCGGCCAGATGGTTTACGAGTGGCTGCACCTCCACAAGAAGCTCAAAAAACGCTCACCCCAGTGGCGCAAGCGCTTCGCCGGCGTGAGGACGCCCAAGCCCCATCCTCTATTCAGAGTGGTGGGAGGCAAGGTCGAAGACTGGGAGATCGTCTGAACTGAAATTTTTGGATAGCCGGTCCAGTCATAGCATGTACCCCGCGCCTCGCGCGCATGCAGCCGATACCCCATGGACCTGGAACGCCGCGACCTCATCAAGAACACCCTCGGCGTCGCCGGGTTCTCCCTCGCCGCAGCCAGCCACCTCATGGCGGCCCCGCGCCCGGGGATACGCGCGGTGCTGTTCGATGCTTTCCCCATCTTCGACCCCCGCCCCGTCTTCGCGCTGGCGAAGGAGGCCTTCCCGGCGGAGGGGGATACCCTGGTGGACCTCTGGCGCACCAAACAGTTCGAATACACCTGGCTGCGCACCGTGGCGGGCCGTTACCGGAACTTCTGGGACGTGACCCGGGACGCCCTGCGCTACAGCGCGCGGGCCCGCAAACTCGACTTGAGCCCGGCGGATGAAGACAGGCTCATGGGCGCCTACCTCAACCTCAAGCCCTGGCCGGAGGTGCCCGCCGCGCTGCACAAGCTCAAGGATGCGGGCATCCGGCTCGCGTTCCTCTCCAACTTCACCCGCGAGATGCTGCAGGCCAACATCCGCAACTCAGGGTTGGAGGGCCTCTTCAACCCGATCCTCAGCACAGACCAGGCGGGCGCCTTCAAGCCGGAACCCCATGCCTATCGCCTGGGCCTGGATGCCTTCGGCCTGCCGCGTGAAGAGGTGCTGTTCGCGGCCTTCGCCGCTTGGGATGCGGCGGGCGCCAAATCCTTCGGCTACCCCACCTTCTGGGTGAACCGCCTCAATCAGCCGGTGGAAGAACTGGGCTACGCCGCCGATGCTACCGGCGCTTCGCTCACGGACTTGCTGGTGTACGTGAAGGTATGAGCGTGCCCACCACCACGATCTCCGCGAAGAGAGCGATGACGACAGGCGCATAGGCCGTGTAGGCGATGGCGCCGATGGAACCAGGTTCCAACGGCGCCACGACTTGCTTCTGACACAGCTGCAACAGCACCGCGCTCACCGCCAGCACCCACAGGCCAAGCGGGACCTTCAGGAACCGCAGGCGGCTCGGCCGCTGCTTATATAGATACCAGGCCAGAGCGCAGGCTCCCCAGAGCAACGCCGTCCAGGGCACCCACTCCGCCGGCATCACGAACACCAGCAAGAGGGGCAATATCCCCACCGTGAACCACCCGGCGATGCACAAGCCCGCCCAGCGGAAAAGATCGGCCACGAGATCGATCTGTTGGTCGAGATACCAGGGCGCCCCGGCCTGCATGCGCGGCGTGAGCCGCGTCGAGAGAAGCTTCCCAAGATAGGGCGCTGCCACCGCCAAGACCGCCGCTTCCGCGCCGATGACGAGCTTAGAACCGGACCACCAGGAGAGGGGCAACAGGATGAGGGAGAGGCTCAGGAACACGAGCAGGCCCATGGGCGTGCGCAGCAAGAGCGGCTGACTCCGGCACCACCACCAGGCCATGGCTCCCGCCATGAGCCAGAGCATGAAGAAGGCCAGGGTGAACTCGCCGCTCACGAGCGTGGCGAAGACGTTCCAGAGCGCGAAGGCGGCCAGGATCAGCACCAGCAGGAACGCCAGGTCCATGACCCGTGAGTGCACGAAACCCCGTTGCTTGCCTGACATCCCGCTTTCCCCCTTGGACCGAGTATAGACCCGCCTTTGCTATGCTGGCTGCGTCAGGGAAGCGGGGGCAGCCATGGACCACCATGAACTCGTGATCTTCTGCCGCGATTGGTTCACGGCCTGGATGAGCGACTCACCGGAGCAACTCCGGGAGTTCTACACGGATGACGCCTACTACTCCGACCCGGCACGGCCCCAGGGTTTGCGCGGTCATGTGGAACGAGGTCTATTTCGACCGGAGCGCGCTGCTTAAGTGCTAACTCACGGAGCCTGGGAATGGAGAGAGGAAGCGATAGGCGAGAAGCTGCCAAACTGCTACTCTCTTGTACACTATTGATTAAAAGAGCGGGCCGTCTTTTTTAGACCAAGCCACGCGGCCAGCACACGAATTCACTTACGTTGCGCAGGTCGAGCACCGTGAAGATTAAAAAAATTGAAATTGAGAACTTTAAGAGTTTCCGTTCTGTGTCAGCGGAAATTCGAGATTTTCAAATTATCCTTGGCGCCAATGCAGCGGGAAAATCAAATTTTGTAGAGGCTTTAAATTTTCTTAGAGAAATAGAAAATCAAGGCTTGGAAAATGCAATTTCATTGCAAGGTGGTATTGAATACCTGACCAATCTCAGAGAAGGCAAAGGCAAGAATGTTTCAATTGCTGTGTCATTGGCCGAACCCAATGGATTCAGGAGAAGGGCGAGAACTGCCCATGATGTTTTCTTAGAGTATTTCATTGAGAGCGTGACATATCGTATTGCCATTGCAACTAGGCAAGATGACCATACGACTTTTATCCCGAAAGAGTCGATGGATTTAAATATAAGAATTCGCAACGTTGCTAGCAAACGGCAATTGTCATTTGACGATCAAAGTGAAAGCCTGATGACTGTTGGTTTGATAGTAGACCCAGAAAATAAAAAACATTCCATGAACAGGATCAGCGTTAGTCACCCTGAAAAAACCGGCGTATTTAATTTATCAGAAGTATTTCCAGAGCAATTATTCGACGTCGAATTTCCAGATAACAAATCGATGCTAGAAAGTCCGGCAATTTCGTATTTGTTTAATGGAAAAATTTTTGATGGCGTGGTTGCATATGATTTCGAACCAAAGACATCAAAACGAGCAACTAGAATTTCGTCTAGAGCAGATTTGGAAACAGATGGAAATAACGCTTCAATTGTCCTCAAAAATATATTGGCGAATCCGAGAGAATATCAGCGATTTTCCAACCTGATTCGTGATTTGCTGCCTTTCGTAGATGGGCTAGAAATGGCGCCCACTATGGATAAGTCCATATCTTTTAAAATTAGAGAGATTTTCGCGAAGGAAAAATATCTGCCTTCAATTCTCGTGTCAGATGGCACCATTAATGTAATCACGCTGATAATCGCTCTATTCTTCCAAGAAAAGGATGTGTTAATTTTTGAAGAGCCTGAGCGAAACTTGCACCCCGCACTTATTTCAAAAATCATTCAGATGATGAGAGATCGATCAAGATCAAAACAAATAATAGTCACTACGCATAGTACCGAGATGATTAGGAACGCAAAGATAGATGAAATATTGTTTGTTTCACGAGATCAAAGTGGGTCTTCAATATTTACATTGCCATCTGAAAAGAAGGAAGTTAGAAAATTTCTGGAGAATGAAATTGGACTCGATGAGTTATATATCAGCAATTTGCTTTCTTAAAGGGATCGAATGGAAAAGGGGACGGTGTATGTATTTGTCGAGGGAGATGACGATCAGCGTTTCGTAGAAGCCGTGTTGTGTGTCTTACTAAGACAAAAATATACCTCAGTAAAAATTTGGCAATATAGCGAAAAGCCTAAAACCAAAATAAAAGATTTTCTGCGGACCATCCTACAAATGGAAGCAGATGTAATTTTTATCGCCGATATGGATAACGCGCCTTGTTTTACGAAGAAGAAAGAGGATTTAGTAACCCGTTATCCCGAACTAAATCCAACTACTATCTTTGTGGTAAAGCCTGAAATTGAAGGCTGGTACGTCTCCGGAGTTGCTGCAGATAAACTAAATCAATTTGGCATAGATATCGGCGGTGGTGTTGATTCATTTACAAAAGAACGACTTGATTCTTCGTTGAACACTGATATGGTCAGAACAGAAGTATTGATTGAACTCCTGAGAGAGTTTTCTATCAATCAAGCTAAAGCGAGAAGCTCATCTTTCGCTTACTTGATTGATAGAAGATGTTGAATAACGTTTAGTTTTCCGTAATACCTTTACATAAGCGTCGCAGATGCTATGCCAAGCGAAGGCGGCTGCTTTTAAGCGTCGCGAGCGAAGGCCGGGCTAGGCACGCGAAGCGAGGGCGAGGGAGTGCACTCTTGTGTGCATGACCGAGTCCGAGTCTAAAGCGTAACGACGCCCCGCCGAGCACAGCAGCTTAAAAGAAAGCCCGATGGGCAATTGAGCCAATCGGGCTTGGTCTCGAGGCTCACTCCGCATCTATCTGCTGTGACCTCGATCTCCACGAGGCATGGTAGAGGTCCATGCTCCGCAGACTCTGCCGGATCGCTCCGGACTTAATCCTTAAAAAGGGGCTCACTACCCGCAGGTAGTGAGCCCACTGCACTGGCACTACAACCGAGCTGTAGCACCTCCCCTTACCTTGCAACGTCTAACTCAAACCAACCCTCTCCAGCTGACTCTAGGCCGCGAGGCCGGCACGGTGGCGGCGGCTGCGGCAGAACGGCCGGCGCATGACGATGGCCGCCTCTGGGTTGCGCACGAACACGCAACGGCGCACGCACTTCAACTGCGCCTTCCAGCGGAAGCGCGGCATGCGGTGCAAGAGGCGCGGAGACCAGGCCCGCGGGTTGCCTTCAGGCCGCTTGGCCATCTGGCGGATGTGACAGATCGTCCTCTGGCGTCTCATATCAACCCCTCCTCATGTTGCGGCGCAGCACTGTGCCCACGCCAAGGAAAAGCAGACCGAACAGGCTGAAGGCACCGCCGCCGCCTCCACCACCGCCCGCGGCGGCGCCGCTGCCGCCACCGGTGGCGCCGGAACCGGTGCCGCCGCTGGAGGCGCTGCCGGCCACGGTGATGGTCACGGGAGCGGAGCTGATGGTCTTGCCGTCGGTGGTGGTGGCCACGGCCATGAGGGTGTGGCTGCCGGCGGTGAGGGAGCCGATGGGCCAGCTGGCCTCATAGGGCGCATCGGTGGAGGTGGTGTCCTGCGCACCGTCCACCTTGAAGGTGACGCCGGCCACGTCCACGCCGCCCGCGACGCTGGCGGTGATGGTGAGGATGCCGGTGACGTCGGTGCCCTGCTTGGGCGAGGTGATGGCGACGCTGCTGCTGTCGGTGGCGCCGCCGCCGGTGAGCAGCTGGTAGGGCACCTTCACCATGAAGGCATCCAGGCGTCCGCCGCCGGCATTGCTGACCCAGAAGAAGTACTGGCCGGTGGGGTCGAGGTTGCCTTTCGGGTCCTTGCCGTAGTCGGTGCAGCTCGGGCAGGCGGCATCGCCGCCGGCGGCGTTGAGGTCGGTCATGACCGGCGCGACCACCAGCGCCTGCTCATCGGCCGCGGCCACGGAGCCGTCCAGCTTGAAGCAGCGGATGTCGTTGGAATTCGGATCGGTGGGGCTCACGGCCGCGCCGCCGCAGACGTACTGGTCCGCGATGGGCTTGGACGCGTCCGCGTTGGCGAAACTCACATGGGAGGGCGAGAAGTTGCCCCAGCTGCCGCCGTGGTACACGAGGGCGCCGGGCTTGGAGGTGTCGGCGAGGTCCCACACGCGCCAGGCATTGGGCAGGGTGTTCCAGTTGTCAGTGGCGACCATGTAGCCGTAGCCGAGGTCGGAGTGGCCGCCGGCGCCGTCCTGGTCGAGGATGACCTGCTGCTTGCCGGTCTGGAGGTCGACGATCACGTCGTCCTCGTCGCAGCTGGCGCAGGTGTCGGCGGCGACCTTCTCCTTGATCTCCAGGTAGCGGCCGCTCTTGTCGATCTGGCATTCATCGAACTTGCTGGTGGCGGCGAAGAACTGGAACTGCTTGGTGCTCGCGGTGTAGGCGATGCAGCCCTTCTTGGCGTAAGTGGTGGCGTCTTCCAGGGTGGCGGAGTGAACATTATCGTCGTTGCTGGAGTTGGTCTGCATGACGATGGTGTTCGGGTACTTGCTGCTGGTGTCGAACACCGTCTCGGACTTGTGGGTGAGCACGTCATAGCGCAGGAGCTTGGAGTGATCCTGCATGTAGATCTTGGTGGCCATGCCGTAGCTGAAGTACCAGCCCTCGGTGCTCTGGCGCGCATAGGTGCTGGAGGCGGCGAACAGGGGGCCCACCTTGGTGAGCGTGTCAGTGGACTTCACGTACTTGAAGAGCGTGGGGCCGTCGCCGCCGCGAGCCTGGTCCAGGCCGACGAGCACGTACATCGTGTCGCTGCCGGCACTGTTGCTCATGTTCTTCCAGTAGTTGTAGATCATGTCGACGCAATCGTTGCCGCCGCAGTCGGAGGCGGTGGTGATGCGGATGCCGTGGGTGTTGTAGGGGGCGGGGAAGGTGAAGCCGCCGCGGGTGGGCAGGAAGCCGTTGATCTGGGACAGGGAGAGCTGGGCGCGGGCCGCGGGGGCCTCGTCGTGCTCCAGGAAGCCGCCGGGAGCGGCGCTGTCGGCATGGGCCAGGGCGTTGAAGGCCAGGGACAGGAATGTCGCAGACAAGAGACGACACAGGATCTTGAGAGAGTTTGTGAAGTTCAGTTTCATCAGTGCAGGTCCTCGCTTTCGGTTGTTGCCCGGGGGTGGGCGATTGCCGATGGACGAGCCGACTGCTGATTACCGGGGGAGGCGCTCCAGCTTGGCCCGTCTGCCCCCCGGTGTTAACCCGGGATGGCTAAGGTGAAACCCTGCGAGTACTACCCTTCAGGTGTCCACCTCATCGACGGTACTGGTATACCTGCCTCGTGTAACGAAACTTTAAACTACGACGCAAATTGCGGTAAAACCGCCACGCTATGTGACATGGCTCACGTGAAACTCAGGTTTTCCCTTAGGGGTTTTTGCTCTCGGTGCCGCGGACGACGGATCCCCGCCGCGGAAGATGGCGGGAAACTGCTTAGGGGGAATCGAAATCCCCCTTAGGGGTTCTTGCTCTCGGTGCCCTTGGCGATCTCGGTCCACTGCTTGCCGTCCGTGGAGAACGCATAGCTGTAGTCCACGCTCAGGGGCGAGCGGTATGTCCTGACGATGCGGTAATGGATGACGCCGCCATCACGCGATGCGATGTCCTGGTCGTAGGTCCAGACCGGGTCCTTCACGCTGATGTGGAACTCCGGCTGCTTGCCCTGGGGGGTGACCTGGGTCTCGTGGTACAGGCCATCCTGGGTGTCGTAGCTGAAGATATCGTAGAGCTGGAGCGAGCCGTTCACCACGAACACGCACTTGACGCTGTCCTTGTCGCGCCAGCAGTCGCGCAGGGTGGTGTAGTTCTGCGCGCCCGCCTTGGTGAACTGGGTGTCGAAGGTCTGGCCCACGGTGTGCCAGGTGCCGGGCAGCGCGGCCATGAGCCGGTCCATAGGAGAGGCGGGTGCCGGTGCGTCTGCATGAGTTGCGCTCGCCACGACCGCGAGCGCCAAGAACAGCGTCTTCATGTGTGTCCCCTTCCCCGTCCGAAAGCTGCCGGTTTCTGATAGCCGCGGCACTTAACATACCGGACTATCGGCTTCAGCCCCAGTGCCGGCACGGGCCCATCTGGCCCAGCCGGTCCGTGGCATCTGGCCCTTACTCCCCGGCGGCGGGGGTGCAAAGATTGCGCCCGCGCGGGGTGGTAGCGCGGCGGTAATCAGGGCGGAGAGCGCCCTGATTCGGCGCAAGACTGGGCGGACCAAAGACAGCTTCCAAGGGAAACTCTTATGCAGAAGTGGATGGGTATGGCGGCGCTGGCTTGCGCCCTCTGCGCGGCTACGGCGGCGCAGGCGGACGACAAGCTGATCACGGGCAACGTGCAGTTCATGACCAACTACGTGGGACGCGGGCTCGCCCAGAGCCTCGGCAACCCTTCCGTGGAAGGCGAGCTGGACGTGAACAACGACACGGATGGCGGCTTCTACGGCGGCATCGACGCCAACAGCATCAACTGGATAGACGCGCTCTATCCAGGCGACGACGTGGGCATGGAGGCGGACGGCTGGGCCGGCTACCGCATGCGCGTCGGCGAGGACTGGCTGTGGAAGGCGGGCTTCCTGCGCCTGCAGTTCCCGGGCAACTACGCGCCCCAGACGCCGCCGGTGGCGGAACCCAACACCACCGAGGCCTACGGCTACCTGGCCTGGAAGAGCTACAGCCTACGCTTGAACTACAGCGTCACGGAGTCCTTCGGCACGCCGGACACGAAGGGCTCGCTGTATCTGGACCTCAACGGTTCCCAGTATCTCGGCGCGCATTTCACCCTGGGCGAGCACCTCGGCCGCAACCAGAAGACCGGCAGCGATCCGGTCTCGGGCGTGAGCCACCGGCTCAACGACTACACGGACTACAAGCTCTCGCTGCTCTACGACTTCGGCGACGGCGTGAGCCTGACGCTCGCACACACCTGGACCAACGGCGACCCGGCCCGCTACACGCTGAACGGCTACTTCGTGGGCGGCCACCACACCTGGCTGCTGCTGGAGAAAGATTTCTAATTGAATTGGTCATCGCGACATCGTTTCCATCCAAGCAAGGCTCTCGTGACCCCAACCCGCTTGTCGCTGCCCGGGCCTGCGTCTATCGTGCCGCACCCCCGACACCCTAGAGCAGGATGCTCGCCCTTCGGAGCGAGACGATCCCATGCGCCCCATGCACGCAGCCCCGATGCGCAACTGGGCGCTCTGGCCGCCGGTGGCGGGGTCCCGCCACACAGCACGAGAGACATACATGAACCTGGACATCGAAGCCCGCGGCGCCCGCATGGCCCGCATCTGGATCCGCATCTCGGTCATCTACCTGATGGCCGGCGTGGGCCTGGGGATATACATGGCGGCGAACATGGCTTTCCAGTACGCGCCGGTGCACGCGCACGTGCAGCTCGTGGGCTGGGCCAGCATGGCGCTGGCGGGGCTCATCTACGACCGTTTCCCGAAAGCCGGCGGCAGCCGCCTCGGGCTCGCGCACTTCTGGCTGCACAACCTGGCGCTGCCCTTCGCCATGCTGATGCTGTTCCTGGTCCTGGGCGGGAACATGGACGTGAAACCCCTGCTCACGGCGGGCGAGATCGGCCTCGCGCTGGGACTGGCCCTGTTCACGGCCAACGTGCAGCTCAACCTGAAACGCTGACGCCGGCGGGCCGCCGGCTTCGCAGCGGGGTGCGGCATGGATGAACTGCCGTACATGGTGACCTTCGTGCAGGTGGTGAAGGCCGGCAGCTTCGCCGCGGCCGCCCGCCAGCTCGGCACCTCCGTGTCCGCGGTCAGCAAGCACGTGGCCAAGCTGGAGAAGGTGCTGGGCACGCGGCTGCTGAACCGCACCACCCGCAACATCTCCCTCACCGAGCCCGGCAGCATCTACTACGAGCGCTGCGCCCGCATCCTGGAGGCCATGGAGGAGGCGCGCGACGCCATCCCCAACCCCAAGAACCAGCCGCGCGGCCACCTGCGCCTGACGGCGCCGGTGGTGTTCACCACCCTCTTCATCGTGCCGAGGCTGCCGGAGTTCCACGCCCGCTACCCGGACATCACGCTCGCCATCGAGCCCACCGATTCACTGGTGGACCTGGCGGAGGCGGGCCTGGACCTCGCCATCCGCATCACCGCCAAGCCGCCGGTCAACATGATCGGGCGCCGCATCGGGACGGGCTTCAGCGCGGTGTGCTGCGCGAGTCCCGCCTACCTCGCGAAGCACGGCACGCCGCAGAGGCCCGAGGATCTGGCCCCTCACCAGTGTTTCTCCTTCGGCTGGGTGCAGGGCGAATGGCGTTTCCGCAAGGACGACCAGACACATACCGTGAAGGTGAGCAGCAAACTGCACGTTAACAACGGCGAGGCGATGCTCGGGCTGGCGTTGCAGGACATGGGCATCACCGCGCTGGTCCCGTTCCTGGTGCAGAGGCACATCGCCGCGGGACGCCTGCAGGCGATCCTGCAGGACTACACGATGGAGCCGGCCATGGACGTCTACGCCATCTACCTGCCGCACCGCTACATCCCCACGAAGCTCAGGGTGTTCGTGGATTTCCTGGCGGAGAAGCTCAAAGAGGCAGGCTGAATCCGCTCCGCGGTTGCCGCACCGGCAACAGTCCTGTTCCCCTCTTCCTCCCCTCCCCGCATCCCGCCGCCCTATGCTCGCCGCCTCCATCACGAGGGGTATGCGCATGCGAGCCGTCTGGTACGAACGCAAGGGCCCGGCGGCCGAGGTGCTGTGCTTCGGCGAACTGCCGCAGC
The DNA here is from genome assembly GCA_964584665.1 of uncultured Gammaproteobacteria bacterium. Taxonomy (GTDB): domain Bacteria; phylum Pseudomonadota; class Gammaproteobacteria; order Natronospirales; family REEB76; genus DASUBN01. The sequence continues at coordinate 92,867 of CAZPAO010000005.1, read as the reverse complement.
CGCGCCCCGGCCCGGGCGAGATACTGGTGAAGGTGATGGCCTCCGCGGTGAACCCCTCCGACACCAAGGCCCGCAACGGCTGGGCCGGCAGCAACGTCATGCGCCATCCGCGCGTGGTGCCGCACCATGACGGCGCCGGCGTCGTCGAGGAAGTGGGCGAGGGCGTGCCGGAAGCGCTCGTCGGCCAGCGGGTGTGGATCTACATGGCGCAATGGCAGGGGCCCTGGGGCACCGCCGCCCAATACACCTGCGTACCGGTGCAGCAGGCGGTGCCGCTGCCGGAGCACGTCTCCTATGCCGAGGGCGCCTGCCTCGGGATCCCGGCGCTGACGGCGCACCGCCTCATCGAGGCGCAGGGCGGGGTCAAGGGCCAGACGGTGCTGGTGCAGGGCGGCGCCGGTGCGGTGGGCTTCTACGCCATCCAACTGGCGCGCCACTACGGCGCGGCACAGGTGGTGACGACGGTCAGCGGCGAGGAGAAGGCCGACCGCGCCCGCTGGGCCGGGGCCAATGAGGTGGTGGACCGGCGCCACTCGCAGCACGCGCTCACGCAGCGCTACGGCGAGGACGCTTTCGACCGCATCGTGGAGGTGGACCTCGCCGCCAACGCGGCGCAGGACGCGCGGCTGCTGAAGATCGGCGGCGTCATCGCCTGCTACGGCTCCGACAGCTCCCTGGACCCGGTGCTCGCCTTCCGCGCCATGCAGCTGAAGGACGCGGTGCTCTACACGGCGCTCGTCTACACCATGCCGGAGCGGGCGCGCCGCACGGCGGTGGCGGACGTGACCGGCCTGCTTAAGCACGGCCGCCTGCGGCACCAGATCTACGCGCAGCTGCCGCTGCAGGAGGCGGTGCTGGCCCATTCGCTGCAGGAATCCGGCAGAGCCCTGGGCAAGATCATCCTGGAGCCCTGGCGCGAGTGAGGCCGGGCGCTTGACTTATCTTGGTACCAAGGTACCATAGTACCCAATAGCGGCCACCGCCGCGCAGCTGGAGCCTGGCCATGTCCCACACCAAACCCCTCCGGACCGCGGGGCCCCTGGCGCTCGCCTTCGTCGCCGCCGGTGCCGCGGGCAACACGCCCACGCCGCCCCAGTCCCAGACCCGCAGCTTCCACGTGGCGGCCCCCTGCCGGCTCGCCATGCCGCTCTTCACCGCCGAAGGCGAGCGGGCCTGGGCGCCCGGCTGGGAACCGGAGATCCTGAGCGGTGACGGCGGGCGCGGCAGCGTATTCCGCACCCATGCCCATGGCCGCGAGACCGTGTGGGTGGTGACGGACTATCAGCCCGAGCAGGGCCGCGCGAGCTATGCGCGCCTCGCCCAGGGCTCGAACATGGGCCTGGTGGACGTGCGCTGCGAGGACGCACCGGGCGGCAGCGCCGTGAGCGTGACCTACACCCTCACCGGCATCTCGCCCGAGGGCCGGGCCTTCGTGGCGGAGTTCATGGATGCGCAGGCCTACACGGACTTCATCCGCGAGTGGGAGCAGGCCATCGCGGCCCACCTGAAGGCGCGGCACGGGGACTGAGGTAACATCTTCCCCTGCCGGACCCATCCGGCATGGGGTAGGGATGATGGACAAGCTCTCGCGCTCTTGGGCGGCGGTCCCCGCCAAGCCCTTCGTGTTCGGCTATCTCGCGCTCTATGCGCTGATGCTGTATCTCCTGGCCCGCTTCGAGTCCTTCGATCCCAGCGAACCCCTGTCCGTGCTGGGCATCCTCGGCGTGGGATTCACCTTCCTCGCCTGGCTGCTCACGCTGGGCCTGCCGCGGATCCCGCTCAGGCTCGGCAAGCCCGCGGCGGAAGCGCTGGCGGTCACGGTCTACCTGCTGGTGTTCGCCTTCGGTTTCCTGGGCTGGGGCATGAGCTGGCTCAAGGCAGCCTTGCCGGATCCCCGCGCCCACATGCTGGCGGTGACGCTGGCGAAGCTCCTCACCATGGTGCTGCTGCCGGCGCTGCTGTTGCGCCGCTTCGGCCATCCCTTGAAGGAGCAACTGCGCTGGAACTTCGGCTGGCGGCGCCTCGGCTGGCGGCTAGCCCTGCTCGCGGCGGCGCTGATGGCTTTCCAGGCGCTGGCGAGCGGCAGCCTGAAGGATCTCAGCGATCTGCACGCCTCGCTGCCGGCCTTGCTCATCGGCCTGCCGCTCTGCTTCGTGTACCTGTGCGTGGATACCGGCCTGACCGAAGAGTTCCTGTTCCGGGTGGTGGTGCAGACGCGCTTCGCCGCGCTGTTCCGCTCCGAGACCGCGGGCGTGGTGGTGATGGCGGTGCTGTTCGGCCTCGCCCACGCGCCGGGCTATTACCTGCGGGCGGGTGACGCCGCCGTGGGCAGCCACCCCTCGGTGCTGATGGCGGCGGGTTATGCCATCGTGCTGGTGTCGGTGTTCGGCTTCATGTTCGGCATGCTGTGGGCACGCACCCGCAGCCTTGGGCTGCTGGTGATGGCGCATGCCTTCACCGACCTCTTGCCCAACACGGCGGATTTCATGCAGACCTGGATGGGCGCGGCGGCGCCCGCACCCTGAAGCTCCCCATGCATTCCCGCAAGACGCTGGCCCTGCTGGCGCTGGTGTTCGCCAGCTGCGCCTGGGGCAGCGTGTTCGTGTTCGGCCGCATCGCGCTCATGGAACTCTCGCCGCTGCAGGTGGTGACGCTGCGCTTCGTGATCGCCTCCTGCGTGCTGCTGCCGGTGATGCTGTGGCAGCGGGAATGGCCGCGGCCCCGCGACCTGCCGGCGTTCCTCGCGGCGAGCTTCATCGGCGTGCCGCTGGCCATGTTCCTGCTCTTCACGGGCCTGAAGCTCGCGGGCGCGGTGACCACGGCACTGCTGCTCGGCGCCTTCCCGGTGCTGCTCTCGCTCTCGGCGGTGTTGTTCGACCAGGAGAAACTCGGCTGGCGCGGCTGGACGGCGACGGCGGTCTCGACGCTCGGCGTCGGGCTGATCGTCGGCGCGCCGGGTCAGGACGCCGGCTGGCAGGGACCGCTGCTGGTGCTGGCTTCCCTGGTCTGCTTCTCGGCCTGGGTGGTGATGAGCCGGCGGCTGATGCAGCGATACTCGCCGCTCGCGGTCACGGGCAACGTGATCCTGCTCGGCACCTTGATGCTGGTGCCGGTGCTCTTCCTGCGGTCGATGCCGCCCTTGGGCACGCTGCACGCGGACACCTGGTGGTGTCTCGCGATGCTGGGGGTGGTCTGCACCGCCCTCACCTATCAGCTGTGGAACTGGGGCCTGAAGGAAGTGGGCACCCACACCAGCGGCGTGATCGGCAACCTGGAACCGCTCACGGGCGCCCTGCTCGGCGTGCTGGTGCTGGGAGAAGCCACGAGCCTGGGGCTGTGGCTGGGCGGCGGCTTGATCCTCGCCGCGGCTATCTCAGTGAGTCTTTAAGTTCCTAAAAAGATTCTGGAACCCAGTCAGAAATTAGAGATTTTGGCGGCTGGCTAGGCGAAGACGCCCGAGCACCCGGAGCGCACTCTTATGTGCGTGAGGGTTCGCCGTATACGGCGAACGCTCCGCCAGGGATGGCGGAGCTGGAAGGCACACCAAGGACGGCTAGAAACCTTCGATTATCTAACGCGCGACTCGTGGCCTTTGGCCATAAGGGTCCAGCTCTGCTGATCGGTCGAATACTCTTCCCGGTAATCCAGGCTGTCGCTGTTGGCGGCGTAGATGTTGACGGTGCGGAAGTAGATCACCTGGCCGTACTTGTGGGTCTCGCCGGGGAAGGTCCACACGCCGCCGTCCACCAGCACGGTGCCGTTGGAGCCGTGGCCGCTGTCGGCCGGGATCGCCACCTCGTTATAGCTGTCGCCGCCCTTGAAGCTGAACACCAGCATGCTGCGGGACACGCCGTCCACGGACTGGTTGCAGACGAAGAAGGCACCGGCCTTCCAGCACTGGTTCACCAGCGTGTAGCTGGAGGTGCTCTCCTCGCTGTAGGGAGTCTTGAAGGTCTGGGATTCGCTCTTCCAGCTGCCGGCGAAGACGTTGAGCCGGTCGAGCGCGGTGGGCGACGGCGCATCCGCTGCGATGGATGAGACGGCGACGGTGAGCGTGGCCGCGAACAGGAAGAGCTTCATGGGTATCCCCTGGCACCGGCTCCGGACCGGCGCGCACAGATTAGCCTTTTTCAGGCGCGCCGTGGCGGTTTTACAGAATGCTCAGGGCTTGACCCGCGTCTCGTGGCCCTCGGCCATCACGGTCCACTGCTTGCCGTCCACCGAGAACTCCTGCCGGAACTCGATGCTGTCCCAGGAACTCCAGGTGTTGACCACGCGGAAGTGGGTGGTCTTGCCGTCCTGGGTGTCGTCCCAGGGGAAGATCCAGGTGTTGCCCTGCACGATGAGGGTGCCGGGTTGCACCGGTGCGGTGCTGCCGGCGGGGATGGGGTAGCTGGAGTAGGCGCCGGTGGCCGGGTCATAGGTGAACACCAGGAGCACCTTGGATTCGCCGCCCAGGAACTGGTCGCAGGCGTAGTAAGCGGCGCTGCGCCAACAGTCGTTGCGCAGTGTGTAGAGGTCCTCACCCTGCTTGCTGAAGGCGGTGTTCATGTGATGGATGGCGGTCTTCCAGGTGCCGGCATAGGCGGCGAGCACATCCAGGCCGTGCGCCGCGGGCGCCGCGGGTGCGTCCGCCCAGGCGGCGCCGCCGAACAACAGGCCGGGGATCAGGAACAAATACCGGCGCATGGCGGTTCTCCAGGGTGTGCGGGACGTCCCGTACAGCATAGCGCCCCGGGGTTTATCGTGGGGCTTGAATCCTCTATAGTCCGCGCGCTCTCGAATCCCATACATATTTAAGGTCCCGCATGCGTCGTCTAGCCCTATCCTGCTGCCTCTTCGCGCTCTCCCTGCTCGCTTCCACCCAAGCCCTGGCCTGCGCCTGCGGCTGCGGGGTATTCGCCGTGGGGACCAGCGCGCTCCTGCCCAATGGCGAGGGCGGTACCGCCTTCCTGGAATACGACTACCTGAACCAGACCGAGAACTGGAGCGGTACTTCTTCCGCCCCCGCCGCCGCGAACGACGACAAGAACATCCGCTCGGACTTCTACACCGCGGGCCTGCAGTACATGTTCGATCGGGACTGGGGCTTCAGCATCGAGGTGCCCTACACGGACCGGCTGTTCATCACCGAGGATGGCGGCGCGCTCGGCGCGTTCAAAGATTCCTCACTGGGCGATGTGCGCCTGATGGGCATGTACACCGGCTTCTCGGACGACATGTCCACCGGCCTCTCCTTCGGCCTCAAGTTCGCCACCGGCGACTACACCGACCCGGAATTCGATCGCGACACCTCCATAGGCACCGGCACCACAAACCTGCTGCTAGGCATCTACCACCAAAGGAACCTGAACGCCGATAACACGTGGACTGGCTTCGTGCAGGCTCACTACGACCGTGCCCTTGCGGAGCACGCGGGCTACCGTCCCGGCAACGAACTGGATGCCGCCGGCGGCGCCTACTACAGCGGCTGGCAGTTCGGCCGTGATGCTACCCTGGCGCCCGTGCTGCAGCTCCTGGTCTCCGACCGACTGCGTGATACGGGCGTGAACGCCGATAACGACAGTACCGGTTATCTCCGACTGCTGGCGGCACCGGGCCTGGAGCTGGACCTCGGCAAGGTACACCTCTACGCCGACATCGAGCTGCCGCTGTACCAGGACGTGAACGGGAACCAGCTGGTGGCGCCGCGCCAGTACAAGCTCATCCTGTCCTATAGTTTCTAGACCATGCGCCTGCCGCTCACCGCCCTCGCTTGCACCGCGCTCCTGTGGGCCGCAGCCGCCTCGGCGCTGGACACGGGCGATGGGGCGCCGGCGCTGAAAGGCCTGACGCTGGACGGCAAGCCCTTCGACCTCGCCGCGCTCAAGGGGCACGTGGTGGTGGTGAACCTGTGGGCCACCTGGTGCGGCCCCTGCCGCGAAGAGATGCCGCTCCTGGACGGTTTCTCGAAGAAGCATGCGGCGGAGGGCGTGGTGCTCGTCGGCCTGGACGAGGACGCGGCGAAGGACGCAGCGGATGTGAAGCAGGCCATGGCGGCCTTCTCTTATCCGGCGCTCATGGCGGAGACCGCCGAGGTGAACGGCTTCCGCGCGCCGCGTGTGCTGCCCATGACCTACGTGATAGACGCGGAAGGGAAGGTACGCGCGAAACTCTGGGCCGGCGGCACGCCGGTGACGGAGGCAAACCTGGAACAGGCGGTGGCCCACCTCCTCACCCGTTGAGACCATACCCGCGTCCCTAGCAGACGCGGGACCGCCGCCGGTTTAACATGATGGACGAGTGCTATGGCGCAGGGACGCGCGGAATGGCCGGGACTTAAGGTCCCGGTACGGCGCCCTGCGACCCCAAGGTTCGAAGCACATGTCCGACACTGCTCACTCCGGCGAACGCCACCTCAAGGTGATGAACGAGATCGCCCGCATCGCTAGCGGCGACCTGGAGTTGCGCCCGATGCTCTCCCGCGTGGCCGAGGCGCTGCACCGGCACTTCGGCTGGGAGTTCATCGGCTTCGCCAGCGTGGACAAGGCGCGCGGACGCTTCGTGTGCGAGGCGGTGCGGTCGGAGATCCCCACCCAGATCACCCCCGGTTTCACCCGGCCCCTGGGCCTCGGCGTGGTGGGCGAGGTGGCCACCAGCGGCAAGGCCGCGCTCTACGACGACGTGACCCAGGTCCCCCATTACATGGAGACGACGCCGGGCGTGCGCTCCCAGGTGTGCGTGCCGGTGCGGCACCGCGGCGAGGTGATCGCGATCCTGAACGTGGAGAGCACCCGTTCCGGCGAGTTCTGCGGGCAGCTGGAGATACTCGAGACCGTGGCCGAACAGGTTGCAGGAGCCATCGACAGCGCGCGGGTCTACGAGGCGCTGATGGAGCATGCGGTGCTGAACGAGGTGATGAGCGAGGTCTCCCGCATAGCGCTCGAGCCGCTGGGCCAGGCGGACCTGCTGCAGCAGATCGTGGACTACATCGGCAGCCACTTCCCGCTGTGCATGCCGAGCATCCTGCTGCTGGACGAGCACGGCAGCCACTTCGTGGTGGAGGTGTTCGGCAAGGGCGCGCCCCACATGCCGCCGCACGGGGAATGGAGCATCGAGACCGGCATCTGCGGCCGTTGCGTGCGCAGCGGCGAGGCGGTGTACGTGGAGGACGTGGCGGCGGAGCCGGCCTACCTGCCGCGCCTGACGGGCATGCGCGCCGAGTTCGTGGTGCCCATCCGCCACCGCGGCCGCATGCTGGGCGTGCTGAACCTGGAGAGCCCCAACCCCCAGAGCTTCACGCCCCACGCGCGCCAGGTGTTCGCCAGCATCGCAGAGCAGATCGCGGGCGCCATCGAGGGCGCGCGCCTGGACGCGGCCCTGCAGGAGCATGCCCGGGTGATGGGCATCCTGAACCAGCTCTCGCGGCTCGCCACCCAGGCGGACGACCTGCACACGCTCCTGCGCAAGGTCACCGACTACCTGGCGGCGGAGCTGCACGTGGCCGCCGCCAGCATCCTGGTGCTGGACGAGAGCGGCACGCGCTTCATCATCGAGACCATGTCCGGCAACCTCACGCTCGGCATCCCCGGCGGCGAGGAATGGCTCACCAGCATGGGCGTATGCGGCCGTTGCGCGCGCCTGGGCGAGCCGCAGCTCGTGTACTCGGACTCGGGCGACCCGGATTACGTGGTCGGCCATCCGGACATCCGCTCGGAATACGTGGTGCCGATCCGCTACCACGAGCGCATGCTCGGCGTGCTGAACCTGGAGAGCGCGGCGCGCGACAGCTTCACGCCCCAGGTGCAGAGCCTGTGCAAGGCGGTGGCGGACCAGGTGGCGGGCGCGATCCACATCGCCATCGTCAACCGCGAACTGGCCGAGGCCAACGAGAAGCTGAAGCGCGCCAACCTGGAGCTGCACCGCATCTCCTCCTACGACGCGCTCACGGGCGTGCCGAACCGGCGGCGCCTGGACGAGGTGCTGGCCCACGAGTGGCGCTGGGCCCAGCGCACGGGCCGGCCGCTGACGCTGATGCTCGCGGACCTGGACCACTTCAAGGCGCTGAACGACACCCACGGCCACCTGCGCGGCGACGAATGCCTGAAGCTGGTGGCGCAGGCGCTGGCGGACGGGCTGATGCGCCCGGCGGACTTCGTGGCGCGCTACGGCGGCGAGGAGTTCGCGCTGGTGCTGCCGGACCTGGATGCGGAGCAGGCGCGCGCCTACGCGGAATCCTTGCGCACGCGGGTGGAGGCCCTGCGCCTCGCCCACGGCAGCTCGGGCGTCTCACCCCACGTGACCCTGAGCATCGGCACCGCCTCCCTGGTGGCCGGGCGCGGACTGCCGCATTCGGAACTGGTGGGCGCGGCGGACGCGGCGCTCTATGCGGCGAAGAAGGCGGGCCGCAACCGGGTCATGGCCCACGTGCCGCCGGAGAGCTGATTCAGCTGCGCTCGAGCCAGGCGGAAGGCGCGCGGCCGAAGTAGCCGCGGAAGGCATGGGTGAAGTGGCTGTGGCTGCTGAACCCCAGGTCCAGCGCGAGGTCCGTGAGCCGCTCCTGGTACTCCGGCAGCTTCTCCAGCGCCGTCACCAACCTCAATCGCGTGAGGTGCTGGTGCAGGCTGCCGCCGGTGGCCTGGCGGAAGGCGCGGCACAGGCGGAAGGGCGAGACGTCCAGCTGCGCCGCCAGGGATTCCAGCGTCACCTTCTCGGTGAACGATTCCGCGATCAGCACCTGGGCCTCAGCCGCGAGTCCCGCGGCGCGGCTGGCGGCGGCGCCCCGCAAGCGCGGCACGCCCTCCCCCTGCACGCAGAGCTGCAACAAGGCGAGCGCCGTCTCCTCCACCATCACCCCGTCACCGAGCTTCACGGCGAGCAGGAGTTCCCGGTGCAGGAGGTGCATCTCGCTGCTGCCGGCCAGCGTGGTCTTGTCGAACACCCGTTCCGGTTCGCCGCGCTTCGGCCGCAGGGCTTCACGCAGCGTGGCCGGCGCGAAGGACACGGAGGTGCAGCGGTCACCGCCCGGCACCGGATGGTCCACCATGTAGGGCTCGGCGGGATCGAAGAACACCACGCGGGTGGCGTCCGCCACGTGCTTGCCGAGCCGGTCGCGGCGCACGAAGCTGCCGCTGCGGATGAAGGCGAGGCTCGCCACCGGGCAATGTTCTTCGTGGCGCCCGGGGCCGCAGCCTTCGGTGCAGAGCACGTCGCCCACCGTGACCAGCGGGCTGGAATAGAGGGTCTTGTACTCACGGGACATGGCATCAGTCTAAACCCGGCGCGGGTCCGGGCGCTGTCAGATCCTTGCAGGTCCCTGGGGCGCAAGGATGTGACAGCGGACGAGGCGGCCTTCGGGTTCCAATGGCGCATCCCAACCACAAGGAGCATGACCATGCTGGATCACATCTCGTTGAGCGTCACGGACGCGGACAAGGCCAAGACCTTCTATGCCAAGGCCCTCGCCCCCCTGGGCTATAAGCTGGTCTCGGAATACGAAGGTGGCTTCGGCGTGGGCCAGGACGGCGGTTCCACGATCTGGGCAGCCCAAGGCCCCGCCCAGAAGCCCATCGCGCACCTGGCCTTCCGGGCCAAGGACCGCAAGGCGGTGGATGCTTTCTATAAAGCCGCCATCGCGTCGGGGGCCAAGGACAACGGCAAGCCGGGTCTGCGGGAGAACTATTCGCCTACGTATTACGCCGCGTTCGTGTTGGATCCGGATGGGAACAACGTCGAGGCTGTTTGCCATTCGGCCTGAGTGCTGCCTGCCGACGTAGAAGCGTAACGAGCGAAGCTGGGGCTAGGCGCGCGAGGCGAGCAGGAGGGAGTGCACTCTGATGTGCATGACCGACTGCGAGTCCGAAGCGCAACAACGCCCCGGCAAGCGCAGTAGCTTCTACGCAGGCAGGGGCTCGGGTTTGTGCAGGAAGAATCCCTGCCCGAAGTCCACGCCCAGCTTCGCCAGCTGGTCGCGGGTGGCCTCGTTCTCCACGCACTCGGCGATGCACTGCATGCCGCGCATGCGCGCGAGTTCCGATAGCGTGCGCACCACCAGCGGGTTGACCGGATCGTCCGAGAATTTCTGGACGAATTGCCCGTCGATCTTCAGGAACTGCACCGGCAGCTGCTGCAGGTAGCCGAAGCTCGCCACGCCGCTGCCGCAGTCGTCCAGGGCGAAGCGGAAGCCCTCGCGGTTGAGCGCGTGCATGCTCTCGACGCCGCGGGTGAGGTTCTCCAGCGCCACGTTCTCGGTGACCTCGAAGCACACGTCCTCCGGGTCTATGCCGTGGCGCGCCCGCTGCTCGTGCACGAAGCGCGGGAAGTCGGGGCTGTCCAGGGTGCGCGGGTCCAGGTTGACGCTGAGGCGGATGCCCTTGCCGCGCTTGTCGGCGAGGAAGCGGAAGCTCTGGTCCACCACCCAGTGGTCGATGCGCGTGGCGAGGCCGAAGCGCGCGGCGGCGGGCAGGAAGGCGCCGGGCGGCACGATCTTGCCGTCCTCGTAGAGGCGCAGCAGCACTTCGTAGAAGGCGCCGTCCCGGCCGGGGGCGCCGAGCGGCATGATGCGCTGGCCGAACAGGCGGAAGCGGCCTTCGTCCATGGCGGTCTCGAGCTGGGAAACCCGCGCCAGGTCCGAATGGTGCTGCATCATGCTGCGGTCGTCGCTGCGGTAGACGTGGATGGCGTTGCGACCCGCGCCCTTGGCGATGTAGCAGGCGATGTCGGCGCGGCTCAGGACGTCCGTCGAGCGCTCGCCCGGCTGGAAGAAGGTCACGCCGATGCTGACGCCGACGCTGAAGATGAGTTCGCGCTCCTTGAAGCGGTAGTCGAGCACGGTGCGGCGCAGCTCCTCGGCCAGCAGCATCACGGTCTTCTCGTGGGCATCCTGCACCAGCACGCCGAACTCGTCTCCGCCCAGGCGCGCGATCAGGTCCGGCCGGTGCACCAGCGCGCGCAGGCGTTTGGTGAGTTCGATGAGGAGCCGATCACCCACCTCATGGCCGCGGGTGTCGTTGATGAGCTTGAACTGGTCGAGGTCGAGATACAGCAAGGCGTAGCGCTGCTTGCGGTCGCTGCCCCCGGTCAGCTCGCGCAGGGCCTTGTCGAAGGCGGCACGGTTGCGGAGGCCAGTGAGCGCGTCGTGGGTCGCCTCGTGCACCAGGCGTTCCTTGAGGTGCTCGGCCTCGGACACGTCGCGGAACACGATGACGCCGCCCATGATCTCACCGTCGCGCCCGCGCGCGAGCGTGATGGCGCCCTCCACCGGGCGCAGCACGCCGACCCGGTCACGTAGCAGGCGGCGCGTGAGGACCTCGGAGGCGGCGCCGTTGACGAGCGCGTGGCGCACGGTGTGCTCCTCGGTGTCGCCGCTCGCCAGCGAGAGCGGGAACACGTCCTCGATGGCGCGGCCCACGGCATCGGAGGCGCGCCAGCCGGTGAGCTTCTCCGCCACGGCGTTCATGAAGTAGACCTTGCCGTTGGCATGGGTGGTGATGACGCCCTCGCCCAGGGCCTGCAAGGTGACCACGGCACGGTCCTGCTCCGAGAGCAGGGCCTTGTCGGCGGCGCGGCGCCCGGCGAAGGCTGCCGCCACGAGATAGCCGGTGAAGGCGCTGGCGCCGACGAAGGCGATGCGCAGCGCGGCCAGCAGCGGATCCTGGGTGTCGCTGAGGTTGTAGCCCAGCACGAGGGCGGCCAAGAGCAGCGCGGCACTGGTGGCGCCCGCCTCTCCGCAGCACGCGGCCACCAGCACCACCAGGGGCAGCAACAGGAAGTAGAGCCGGGTCTGCAGTTCCGCCGGCAGCACCGAGATGCCCATGACGGCGATCACCAGCATGAGCATCGCCAGCACCCAGATGCCGAAGGGGCGCCGCTCCGTGAACGGCCAGTGCCGCCACTGGGCGATGAAGGGCGTGACGATGAGGATGCCCATGGCGTCGCCGAGGGCCCAGCTCGCCCACTCGCCGGAAAGGGCATGCATGGGCAGCGAGCCGTTCAGCACCAGGCCGATGGCGCCGAGGCCGCCGCCGATGAGCGCCGGCAAGAGGCCGCCCATGAAGGTGAGGCCCAGCACGTCGCGGGTGCGCTCGAAGTCGGGACGGATGCCGAGCCCGCGCAGGAGCATCGCCGCGACCAGGGCTTCGACGAGCTGGGCCACCGCATCGGTGGCGCCCACGCCCCAGTCACGGCCGCCATAGTGGGCGCCCAGGAGTTCCCCGACGACGATGACGGGCCACCAGCGCAGTCCGTAGAGCCACAGCAGCGCCACCGCTACGCCGGTGGCCGGCCACAGCGGCGAGAAGCCGTGGTAGTGGAGCTTCAAGTAGAGGCCGGCGTAGTTGCAAAGGAAATAGACGCCGGTCAGCAGGACAGCGAGCGCGAGGTATCTCGGGGCTTTACGCAAAGCGCTCATGGTCCGCGTCTTTCCCCCAGGCGCGCCGATTTAGGGAATAATGTCAAAAGCTTAACACGGCGTTTCCGCCCGCTGGATGCCGCCCCGCCGGCCCAGCCCCACAGACCCCCGTCGAGGCCAGGATGTTCCAACTCCACCCGCAACTTGCGAAAGATTGCCGGGACATGGGCTCACTGGGCCTGTGCCGCCTGCTGCTGATGGACGATGCCCAGTACCCGTGGTTCATATTGGTGCCGCAGCGGGCCGACGTGCGCGAGGCGCATGACCTCGACGATGGGGACCGGACCAGGCTCTGGGATGAGTCGGCGCTCCTGTCCCGCACCATGATGCAGGCCTTCGCGCCGGACAAGCTCAACATCGCGGCGCTGGGCAACCTGGTGCCGCAGCTGCACGTGCATCACATCGCCCGCTACCGGCACGATCCCGCCTGGCCCGCGCCGGTGTGGGGCAAGCTGCCGCCGAAACCCTACTACGCCGCCGAAGCGGAGAAGCTCGCGGCTCTGATGCGCTCGCTGCTGGGCGAACGACTGGCCGGATGAGCCGCCTCACCGAAGACGTCCCCTTCCACTTCGCCGCCGAACGCCTGGACGATCGCCGCGGCGACGCGGCCTGGCTCGCGGCGGCGCTCGCAGATGCCGGCACACGCTACGTACCGGTACGCGCCGGCTTGAGTTCCTATATATGGGAAGGCGAGACGCCGCGGGCGCTATTGCTGGATGCGGCCACAGCCAAGCCGCTGCTGCCGGAGGCGGCCTGTTGCGTGCTCATGGGCGAGTGGGATGGCAAGCCCTGCTTCGCGCTCGGCCTCGCGGGCGAGGCGCCGCTGCCGGAGGCGCGCCATGACGACCTGCGCGGCGTGAGCGGCCTCTTGCCCGCCGAGGAGCTGGCGCTGCTCGGTTATGCGCGCGCCATGGTGCACTGGCACGGCATGCACAGGCATTGCGGACGCTGCGGCGCGCCGACCGCAAGCGAGCGCGCCGGCCACATGCGTGCCTGCGGCAGCTGCGGCGCCGAATATTTCCCGCGCATCGATCCCGCCATCATCGTGCTGGTGACGGACGGCGATCGCTGCCTGCTGGGGCGGCAGGCGTCCTGGCCGAAGGGGCGCTACTCCACCATCGCCGGTTTCGTGGAGCACGGCGAGACGCTGGAAGCGGCGGTGCTGCGCGAGGTGAAGGAGGAGACTGACATCGAGGTGCGCGCGCCGCGCTACGTGTCCTCCCAGCCCTGGCCCTATCCCGGTTCGCTGATGCTCGGCTTCCGCGCCGAGGCGGCGAGCACAGCCATCCACTGCAACGACGGCGAGCTTGAGCACGCCGCCTGGTTCTCGCGCGACGACATCGCCCGCTCGGTGGACGACAGCCTGATGATGCCGCCGAGCCGATCGATATCTTACAGGTTGATAAAAGGCTGGTACGAGGAGGAAGCGGGCCGCTCCTTCACGGCACTGAAGCACGTGGATCCCAACAAGGCGGGACGGTGAACGCCGCGGCGAAGCCGGCGGGCGGCGTCGACCGCGCCGCGTTCGCGGCGCTGGCGGTGCTGACCTTCATCTGGGGTTACAACTGGGTGGTGATGAAGGTGGCGCTGCACTATGCTGGCCCCTTCGTGTTCGCCGCCATGCGCACCACCCTCGGCGGCCTGTGCCTGCTGCTGGTGCTGCTCATCGCGCGCAAGCCGCTCGCGCCGAGACGTCCCGGCCGCGCGCTGTTGCTGGGCCTGTTCCAGACCACGCTCTTCATCGGGCTCGTGTGCTGGGCCCTGGTCTCGGGCAACGCGGGCAAGAGCGCGGTGCTGGCCTACACCATGCCTTTCTGGGTGATCCTGCTCGCACCCTTCACGCTCGGCGAGCGCCTGAAGGGCCTGCAGTGGCTGTCGGTGGCGCTCGCGCTCGGCGGCCTGCTCCTCATCTTCTCCCCCTGGCGCCACGCGCCGGACCTCATGAGCAGCATCCTGGCGCTGGGCGCGGGCATGGCCTGGGGGCTCTCGGTGATCGTCGCCAAGAAGACGCCGGTGTCCGGCACCTGGGAACTCCTGTCACTCACCGGCTGGCAGATGCTGCTGGGCGCGCTGCCGCTCATCGCCATCGCCTGCTGGGTGCCCGCGCCCGAGACCCATTGGACCGCCGCCTACGCCTGGGCGCTCTTCTACAACGTGGTGCCGGCCAATGCCCTGGCCTGGGCGCTGTGGCTGTTCGCGGTGGGGCGGCTGCCCGCCACCGTGAGCGGGCTCGCCTCCCTGGCGGCGCCCATCGTCGGCGTGCTGGCGGGCTGGCTGCAGTTGGGAGAGGTGCCGGCCCCGGCGGAGAGCCTGGGCATGCTGCTGGTGTTCGCGGCCCTGGGGCTGCTCTCTCTGGGCGCAAGGAAAAGAGCCTAGCCGCAACCGTCTATATAATGCAGGCATGTGTCTTCTCACCTTCGCCTGGCACACGCATCCCGACTATCACCTGATCCTCGCCGGCAACCGCGATGAGCGGCACGCGCGCGCCGCCGCGGGGGCGACCTTCTGGTCCGATGCGCCTGAGGTGCTCGCCGGGCGCGATCTGGAGGCAGGCGGCACCTGGCTTGGGCTTACCACCGCCGGGCGCTATGCGGCGGTGACCAACTACCGGGATGGCCTCGCCACGCGCAAGGCACCCCGCTCCCGCGGCGAACTGACGGCGGCATTCCTGCGCGGCGACATGCCGGCATCCATCTATATGGAGGAGGTCGCCGGCCGCGGCGCGGACTATGGACCCTTCGGCCTGCTCTGCGGCGACCGGGATTCGCTCTGGTACCACTCCAATCGCAGTACCGCGCCAGCACCCGTGTCGGCGGGAGTGCACGGCCTGAGCAACCATCTGCTCGACACTGCCTGGCCCAAGGTGGTGACTTCGAAGTCACGCCTGAAGCTGCTAACCGAGACCGGCGCTGTCACCAGCGAGTCCCTGTTCCGGTTGCTGGCGGACCGGGCGACCGCCCCGGACAGCACGCTGCCCGACACCGGTATAGCCCTGGAACTGGAGCGGCGCGCCTCCGCCGCCTTCGTGGTGGATCCC
Organism: uncultured Gammaproteobacteria bacterium; assembly: GCA_964584665.1. GTDB lineage: Bacteria > Pseudomonadota > Gammaproteobacteria > Natronospirales > REEB76 > DASUBN01. The sequence goes on along the minus strand of CAZPAO010000005.1, from coordinate 77,442 downwards.
TACTACGGCACCCGCTGCTCGACGCTGCTGCTCCTGCACCGGGACGGCAGCATCCGCTTCGCGGAGCGGCGCTTCGACGCCGCCGGCGAGGCGCTGGAGACCCGCCATTTCATGACGGCGGGTGCATGAGGCGCACGGCGCCCTGCGGGAGCTGGCCTTCGCCTCTCTCGGTGGAACAGGCAGCCGGCGCGCAACGCAGGCTGATGCAGCCGCGTCTCCACGCGGGCGCGGTGCACTGGCTGGAAGGCCGGCCCGAAGAGGGCGGTCGCGTGGTGTGGATGCGCGAGAGGGAAGGCCGCAAGGAAGAACTGACGCCGCGGCCCTTCAGCGTGCGGAGTCGCGCCCATGAATACGGCGGCGGCGCCCATGCGCCCACGGACGGCGGTCTCTTCTTCTGCAACGACGCGGACCAGTGCATATACGAAGCGGACGGCGCTACGCCGAGGCGCGTCACCGCGCCGGGCCCGCGCCGCTATGCGGACATGGCCTGGGATGCCTCTCGCGCGCGGCTCATCTGCGTCTGCGAGGACGTGAGCGATAAACGGCCGCAGGATTCGCTGGTGGCGGTGTCTCTCGCCGACGGCACGCTGACGCCGCTGATGCAGGGCCGCGACTTCTTCAGTTCACCCGTCTTGTCCCCCGACGGCGCTCGCCTCGCCTGGCTCGCCTGGGACGATCCGCAGATGCCCTGGGACGGCTGCGAGTTATGGCTGGCGGAGTTCACTCCTGAAGGCGCCTTACATAAGCCGCACTGCGTGGCCGGCGGCCCTGAGGAATCCGTGTTCCAGCCCCGCTGGTCACCGGACGGAAAGCTGCACTGGGTCTCGGACCGGAGCGGCTGGTGGAACATATATAGATATGCGGAAGAGCGCACCGAAGCGGTCTGCCCCGACGAGGCAGACTACGGCTATGCCCAGTGGAACTTCGGCATGTCCGCCTACGGCTTCCTCTCGGCCGGAGAACTCGCGGCGGTGCGGGTGGAACGCGGGCGCTCGAACCTGGTGCGCATCCAGGACGGTCGGCGCAGGACCGTGCAGCTGCGTTATACCCACATCGAGCACCTGGACGCGGCGGACGGGCGTGTCGCCTGCATCGCCGGCTCGCCCGATGCGGCCATGGCGGTGCTGGCGGGCACCCCGGAGGACCTCCGCCCGCTGCGCGACACCGGTTTCAGCCTGGATGCGGCCTACATCAGCCGCGCCCAGGCGCTGCGGTTCCCCACCTCCGGCGGCGAGGTGGCGCATGCCTGGTACTACCCGCCCGCGAATGCGGAGTGCCGGATGTCCGCGGAGGAAGCGCCGCCCCTGATACTGCGCTGCCACGGCGGGCCTACCTCCATGAACGGCGCGGTGCTGGAGCCGCGAGTGCAATTCTGGACCAGCCGCGGCTTCGCGGTGCTGGACCTCAACTACCGCGGCAGCACCGGTTACGGCCGGGCTTACCGCAGGAGCCTCGCGGGACAGTGGGGCGTTAAGGACGTGGAGGACTGCGTGCACGCGCTCAGGCATCTCACCGGGAGCGGCCTCGCCGACGGGCGGCGCGCCGCCGTGAGCGGTTCCAGCGCCGGCGGCTTCACCGCGCTGGCCACGGTCACCTTCCACGACGCGTTCCAGGCCTGCGCCGTGCAGTACGGCATCAGTGAACTCGAGACCGCCATGACCGACACCCACAAGTTCGAGGCGCGCTACGGCGACACGCTGCTCGGCCCCTGGCCGGCGGCGCGCGCGGTCTACCGCGAGCGCTCGCCGCTGCATTCGGCGGAACGCATCCGGGTGCCGGTGATCTTCTTCCAGGGGCTCAAGGACACGGTGGTGCCGCCGGACCAGACCGCGCGCATGGTGCTGGCGCTCAAGGGCAACCGCGTCCCCGTGGCCTGCCTCAGCTTCCCCGAGGAAGGCCACGGTTTCCGCCGCGCCGGGACACTCTCGCAGGTGCTGGCGGCGGAACTCGCCTTCTATGCGCGGGTGTTCGCGCTCTCGCCCGCCGATCCCCTGCCCGCCCTGGACCTGGGGCCAGGCGGCTGATGCGCCGCGCGCTGCTGCTGTCTCTCTGCCTGTGCTTCGCGCAGGCCGCGGCGGCGGCGCCCCATGTGACGGTGTTGGTGGACGGTATCGGCGGCGTGATGCTGAAGAACGTGATGGCCTACCTCAGCATCGCGACCTACCAGGATGCGCCGGATCTAAGCGACAGCCTGGTGGGGCAGCTGGATGCGCGGGCGCCGGACCAGATCCGCCAGGCCTTGCAGCCCTTCGGTTACTACGACGCGCAGGTGCTCTCCAAGCTCACGCCGGAGGGCGACGGCTGGGTCGCGCGCTACAGCATCACGCTGCCGCCGCCGGTGCGCATCCGCCACGTGGACGTGGTGCTCACGGGCGAAGGCCGCAACGACGCGGTCTACGACGGCTTCTTCCAGACCCTCTCCTACCATTCCGGGGATCAGCTCAACCAGAAGGCCTACGAGGACAGCAAGCGCGGCCTGCAGGAACTGGCGGCGCAACGCGGCTACATCGACGCGCGCTTCACCAAGACCGAGCTGGCGGTGAACCCGCAGGAGCACTGGGCGGACATCACGCTGCGCTTCAACACCGGCAAACGATACTACTTCGGCGACGTCAGCTTCGTGCAGGATTTCCTCGACCCGGAGTTCCTGGCGCGCTACGTGAAGTTCAAGCCCGGCGACCCCTACGACAACGACGCGCTGCTCAAGATGCAGTACGCCCTCAATGATGCCGGCTACTTCAACTCGGTGAACGTGGAAGCGCTGCGCCAGGAAGCGAAGGACGACAAGTGCATACCCATCCGCGTGACCCTGACGCCGAGCCTGCGCAACAAGTACACGCTGGGCGCTGGCTACGGCACCGACACCGGTCCGCGGGTGACGCTCGGCTGGACCAACCGGCGCCTGAACAGCGAGGGCCACACGCTCGGGGTACAGGCGCAGTTCTCCCACATCGTAGAGAGCTTCCTGATCAACTACACCGTCCCGCTCAGCGACCCCGCCACCGAGAAGCTGGTGTACAGCTACGGCAACAGCCGCCAGGTGCTGGGCAGCGTCATCGACTACGTGAACATCCTCGGCGTGGCGCGCTTCAGCACCGCGGGGGTCTGGTCCCTGAACCAGTACCTGCAGCTGGAGCACGACCGCAGCGACGTGCAGGGTTCGCCGCCCCTGAACAGCACGCTGCTGCTGCCCGGCGTGACGGTATCGCGGGTGGACTCCGATGACCTGATCCTGCCGACCCGCGGCTACCGCATCTCGGCCGACCTGCGCGGCGCCAACAACGCGCTGTTCTCGGACACGAGCTTCGCCCAGATGCACCTGATCGCGAAGCTGCTGGTGCCGCTCGGTGACACCACCCATCTCCTGCTGCGCGGCGAGGCCGCCGGCACCGCGGTGAAGAGCCCGAGCGAGCTGCCGGTGTCGCAACGCTTCTTCGCGGGCGGCGACCAGAGCGTGCGCGGCTTCTCCTACAACTCCCTGGGTCCGCGCGATGCGGACGGCAACAACGTGGGCGGCAAGGACCTGCTGGTGGGCAGCATCGAGATCGACCAGATGTTCGGGCCCATCTTCGGCATGGCGGGTTTCATCGACGCAGGCGATGCGACCGACAGCTTCAGCACCTCGCTGGAGAAGGGCGTCGGCGCTGGCCTGCGCTGGCGCACGCCCATCGGCATGGTGCGCCTGGACCTGGCCCACCCGGTGAAGCGCCCGGACCTGGACCGGGTACGCGTGCACATCAGCATCGGGCCGGACCTGTGAGGCATGCCCTGCGCATCCTGCTGATCCTGGCGGTGACGCTGCTGCTGGCGATCACCAGTGTCACGCTGTGGTTGCGCAGCGAGGGTGCGCTGAGGTGGGCGCTGTCCCAAGCACTGCAGCATACCGGCGGCGCCCTGAAGATCGGCTCCAGCGAGGGCGCGCTGGACCGGGTGATGCTGCTCAAGGACGTGGAATGGGACTCGGGTTCCCTGCACGTGCACGTCGATACCCTGAGGCTGCAGTGGCGTCCGGTGGCGCTGTTCATCCGGCGCGTCAGCTTGAGTTCAGTCCAGGCGGACGGCGTGCGGGTGGAAGTGCGTTCCGATGGCGAGTCTAAGCCGGTCACGTTCCCGCTGCAGATGCCCAAGCTCCCGCACTTCCCGGTGGCCATCGCCCTCGGCGACGTGCAGGTGCACGATGCCAGCGTATCCCTCTCCCCCACCCTGCCGCCCATCAGGCTGGACCAGGTGGAGTTCAGCGCGCGCATAGACAATGACGGCATCCAGGTGCACGGACTGGACGCACAAGGCCCGGTGCTCGGCGTGCAGGGCGACGCGAGGCTCGCGCCCAACCAGGCCTATGCCGCCGACGCGGCGCTGGATTGGAACTACACGTTGCCCGGCTGGGCTCCCCTCAAGGGCCACACTGAACTTAAGGGCGACGCGCTCTCCCTGGTGGTGCACCAGACGCTCGCGGCGCCCTACGGCGCGGACATCAAGGGCACGCTCAAGGATGCCTTCACCGCGCCGAAGTGGCTGGGCGATCTCAGCGTGACGCGCTTCGCGCTCGCCGCCGTGCACCCCGGCTCCCCCGCCTACGGCGGTGATGCGCGGCTGGCGTTCCACGGCGACCTGGACGCCACCGCGTTCAAGGGCGACGTGACCGTCCGCGGCACACCCTTCGGCAGCGCCAACGCGCGCATGGATGTCTCCCTCGGACGCAAGGCGCTGGACGTACGCGCCCTGTCCGTCGCCCTCGCCGGCGGCGGCAAGCTCGAAGCGAAGGGCACGCTCGGCTTCGCGCCCGATGCGCGCACCACCCTCACCGGCAGCTGGCAGGACCTCAGCTGGCCTCCCGGCCGCGCCGAGTTCCTCTCACCACAGGGCCAGTTCAAGCTGGATGCGGACCGTCTGGCCTGGCACGCGACACTGGACGGCGCGCTCGCCGGCAAGGCGGACCTGCATGCGGACCTCAAGCTCGCGCGGGACGGCAAGCATGGCTGGAGCCTGGATGCGGAAGCACGCGGACTGCACACCGGCATCGTGCCGCCGGAAGCGTGGATGAAGCCCTTGTTGCCCCAAGGCCGCTGGCAACTCGCGGCACACGGCGACATGGATAGGGCGCAGGTGGACCAGCTCACGGGACACTGGCTGGGCGGCGCGCTCGCGCTCTCTGGCCACTACACCCGCGCCGACCGGCGCTGGCAGGCGACCGCGGTGCTGCACGGCGCGGACACGGGCCAGCTCTCCAGCGAATGGCCCGGCACACTGGATGCGGTGATGGACGGCCATGGCGAACTCGGCGAAAAAGGCCGCAGCGAGGTCCAACTCACCTCGCTCAAGGGCACGCTCCGGGGCAGTCCGCTGCAGGCTAACGGCAGCGCCGCCTTCGCAGGCAAGGACTGGCAGAGCCTCGCGCTGGACGCGAAGCTCGGCGACGACACGCTGCATCTCGACGGCGACGGCGCCGGGCAGAAGCTGCACTGGAAGCTGGATGCGTCGAGCCTGGCCCAAGCCTGGCCCGACGCTTCCGGCGAACTCCACAGCCAGGGCACGCTCGATGGCGGCACGCACTACACCCTGCTCGCCATGAGCCTCGACCTCAGCCACTTCGCCTGGCATCGCTGGCAGGCGGACAGCCTGCAGCTGAACGCCCACGCGAGCGGCGACAATGGCGGCGAAGCGACGCTGCATGGCGCGGGCCTGAGCTTGCCCGGCGTGCATGCCTCCACGCTGGACGCCAAGGCGAGCGGACGCGTCGCGCATCACGAGCTGCAGGTGGATGTGGATTCGGACCGCGGCGCACTGCATCTCGCCGGCACCGGCGACTACTCCGACGCGCATTGGCAGGCGACGCTCGCCCATGTGGACCTCACGCCCAAGGGCGAGGGCACCTGGCATGCCGCTTCACCCTGGTCGCTCACGGTCGCTCCGCACCTGCTCAGGCTGCCCCTCGCCTGCCTGAGGCAGGATCAGGCGGAGGTCTGCGCGAGCCTGGCCGCGGAACCCAAGGGCTGGCAGGCCCACGGCTCCATCAAGGCCATGCCCCTCGCTGCCTTGCAGACGGTGCTGCCCCAGGGTCTCGACTATGCCGGCACGCTGGATGCCACCCTCATGGCCGCGGGCGACGCGGACAGCCACCGGCTGGACCTGGATGCCAGCCTCTCGCCCGGGCGCGTCACCAGCAACGCCGGCGGCAAGTCGCTGGTGCTATTGGACTACAGCGGCGGCGAAGCGCATCTGCACGTGAACCCGAAACTCACCACCGGCCACGTGGGCTGGAAACTCACGGACGGCGGCAACCTGACCGCGGACGTGCGCCTGACCGGGGCGACGCAGCAGACCCTGAGCGGCCGCATCCACGGCGACATGCACGACTTCGAGCTGGTGCCGGCGCTGGTGCCGCAGGTCAGCCAGGCGAAAGGCCGACTGAGCCTGGATGTGGCGCTGGCCGGCACCGCAGCTGACCCGCGCTTCTCCGGCGAAGCGGCCTTCGTGGACGGCGAGGTGACCGTGCCCCGCGTCGGCCTGCACATGACCGGCTTGCGCCTGAAGCTCGACGGAGACGGCACCCACCTGAAGCTGGACGGCACCGCCCACTCGGGCGGCGGTGACCTCAGCCTCAGCGCCGATGCGGACCGGCAGGAGAGCATCTGGCACGTGCAGGGCCGCATCCAGGGCAAGGACTTCCGCAGCGTGGACCTGCCGGAAGCGCAGGTGGACCTCTCGCCGGACATCGGCTTCACGCTGGACGACCGCAAGATGCGCATAGACGGGACGGTGACGGTGCCTTACGCCGTGCTCCGGCCCCGCAACCTCGCCGGCAGCGTCCAGGTCTCGCCGGACCAGGTGATCGTGGGTGAGGAAGGCGGACTGCCGGAGGAGAAATGGCACCTGCACTCGAAGCTGCACATAGTCATGGGCGACAAGGTGAGCTTCGACGGCTTCGGTCTCTCGGGCCGGATCGGCGGCGACGTGACCGCCACCGACGAACCGGGCCATGCCACCACCGGCAACGGCGAACTCAACATCCAGGGCGGCCAGTACGCCGCCTACGCGCAACGGCTCAACATCGAATACGGGCGCCTCATGTTCACGGGCGGCCCCATCTCCGATCCCGCGCTGGACATCCGCGCGCTGCGTGCCAACGCGCACCCGGACCTGGTGCAGCTCGGCAGTGTGGAGCAGAAAGTGGGCGTGGTCGTGCGCGGCACCCTGCGCCAGCCCCTGGTGACCCTGTTCTCGGATCCGCCGCTGCCCCAGGCGCAGATGACCAACTACCTGTTGTTCGGCACACCCGGTTTCGAGGGCAGCGGTTCGACCCTCTCCACTCCGGGCGTGGTCACCGCCAGCAGCCTCACCAGCAACACCAACGCCAGCGCGAACCAGGACCAGTCGCTCAACTTCACCGTACCCATCGGCGGTGGTGCCGCCGCCGCGGACCTGAGCATCCAGAACGTGCAGAACGGCACCAACTACAGCCGCTCGGTGATCCTCGGCAAGTACCTCTCGCCCCGCCTCTACGTGAGCTACACCCACGGCATCGACGATCCGTTCTATTTCCTGCGCGTCATCTACAACCTGAGCGCCAAGTGGATCCTGCAGGCACAGACGGGCGCCGCCAACAGCGCTGACATCATCTACACGCTGGAACACTAGATCAGGTCAGGATGGACTGAAGCCAGGCGGAGATGTGGACTATCTCCTGCGGGATCACGGAGTGCGGCATGGGATAGCTGTGCCAGGTGATGACGCAACCGAGCCTGGTGAGCCCGTTGCGGGTCTGCTCGCCGAGCTGCAGGGGCACGATGGGATCCTGGGTGCCGTGGCCCCAGAAGATGGACGTGGCGAGGTTGGCGGCGCTGGGCTTGAGGTCGATGCCCTCATCCACCGGCAGCCAGGTGGAGAGCGCCATGATGCCGGCCAGCTTGTCCGCATGCTGCAAGCCGGCGTAGAGCGCCACCGCGCCGCCCTGGGAGAAGCCCGCCAGCACGATGCGCGAGGTGGGAACGCCGCGGCCGTTCTCCCGCACGATGAGTTCCTCCACCGCCGCGCGTGAGGCCTGCATGCCGGCCACGTCCCGTGGCTGGTTCAGCCCGATCTTCACGATGTCGAACCAGGCCCGCATGGGATAGCCGTTGTTCAGCGTGACGGGGCGCACCGGCGCGTGGGGGAAGATGAAACGCACGGCCAGGGCGGGCGGCAGCCGGAGTTCGGGCACGATGGGCTCGAAGTCATGGCCGTCCGCACCCAGGCCATGCAGCCAGATGACGCTGGCCGTCGGCACCGGGCCGGTCTGTATCTCGACGGTGGGAAGCATGGGGCGATTCTACCAAAGCTGCATTACTATCGTGTTTCCGCTCATCGCTCCCGGGGTCATCCATGGATTTCCAGGATCGCATCGTCCTCGTCACCGGCGCCGCCCGCGGCATCGGCCGTGCCACGGCGGAGGCTTTCGCCAAAGCCGGCGCGCGCGTGGCGCTGCACCAGCGCAAAGCAGGCATCACGGAACTCACCACTGCCCTGCCGGGCTCCGGCCACAAGACGTTCGTCGCGGAATTGAGCGATCCTGCCGCCTGCGAACACCTGGTCACCGGCGTTTTGGCTCATTACGGTCGCATCGATGTGCTGGTGAACAATGCCGGCATCTATGAATTGCGGCCGCTGCAAGGGCTCTCCTATGCCGAGTGGCAGGCCACCTGGCAGCGCACCCTCTCCACCAACCTCACGGCGGCGGCGAACCTCTGTTTCCTCGCGGCCAAGGTCATGCAGAAGCAGGGCGGCGGACGCATCATCAACGTCTCCTCCCGCGGCGCCTTCCGGGGCGAGCCGGACGCGCCGGCCTACGGTGCCAGCAAGGCGGGCCTGAACCAGCTCTCGCAATCCCTGGCGCAGGCGCTCGCAGCTGACAACATCTTCGTGGGCGTGGTGGCGCCGGGCTTCGTGAGCACGGACATGGCGGCGGAACTGCTTGAGGGCCCGGTGGGCGACGGCATCCGCAAACAGAGCCCCTTCAACCGCGTGGCGACGCCGGAGGAAGTGGCGGAAGCGATTTTGAGATTGGCCGCTGACGGCATGATGTTCGCCAGCGGATGCATCCTCGACGTAAATGGCGCTTCGTATCTGCGCAGCTAATAAAACCGAGCTATTTGTCCGCTGGTGTCGGCGCAAATATCTCGGTTTTGCCCAGTCAATAAAAAGGCCCCGCCACTCTCGTGACGGGGCCTCGTCTCAGCTCAAATCAACTCTGTTACTTCTGGCTCGGGATGAACTCTTCCGTGACCGCCTTCGTCATGAGATCAGGCGGCAAGAGGCCCTGGCTCAGGATGAAGTCGTTGAACTTCTGGCGGTCGAACTTCGCTCCCAGGGCCACCTGGGCCTGGGCCCGCATGGTGAGGAAGTTGTGGTAGCCGTAGTAGTAGCTGGTGGCCTGACCCGGAGCGCGGAAGGCGAAGCGGTCCGCTTCCTCCTTGGCGAAGGCCGGTGACAGCACCACTTCCCGCTCCAGGAAGGCCTTGGCGTCGTCCGGGCTGATCATCCCCAGGTTCACCATCGGGTCCAGGAAGGCGCGGGCGGAACGCAGCAGGCGGTCACGCAGGGCGATCATCTGCCCTTCCATCGGCTCGTAGGGCTGCATCTCGGCCTCGGCGTACAGGGCCCAGCCCTCGACGTTGGCGCTGTTGAACGCGAACACGCCGCGGGCGATGGAGCTGCCGTTCTCGATCATGCTGGCGAACTGCAGCTCGTGGCCGGGACGTCCCTCGTGGGCGGTCAGGGTCCAGGCCGCGGCATCGAAGGTGTCGTCGTCCATGCCGCCCTTCTGGCCGGCGTTGTTGGGCAGCACGAATTCCCCATATTCACCGGTATTACCAATCAGTCGCGGCGTGTTCATGTGCGGCGCCGGCTGCTGGGCGGTCTCGGCGGCGGAACCCAGGCGGATCACCATGGAGCGCGCGGGCAGCGTGACGATGTGCTCCTTGCGGATGATGGCCTCGATCTCGCCCAAACGCTTCTTGTAGAACGGCAGGATGTTGGTGGGCGAGAGCTGCTGCTTCTTGAGTTCGCGGATCACGTCGCGGTAGTCCGAGCTCTTGTAGCCCTTCTGCTTCGCCACCAGGATCGCCATGCCGTCCAGCTGGTGCTGGATCTCCGAGAAGGAGAACAGCGCCTCCTGGATCAGGGCGCGCGGGTCCTCGTACACGCCGAGGTCCTTCAGGTTGTTGGCGTAGATGGCCTCGGGCAGCCTGCTGGTGGCGCGTGCATGCGGCACCACCACGCTCTTCTCCCAGGCGATGTAGTCGTTCATCTCCGGCTCGAGCTTGGCCCAGGCCGCTTCCCAGCCGGTGACCTTGCTGGAACTGAGCAATTCCTTCATGCCTGCGATGTACTGGGGCTGGTCTTCCAGGTCCTGGGCGATCTCGGCCTGGTAGGGGCCGAGCAGCTTGGGATCCCGTTTCAGGTCGGCTTCGAACAGCGCCTTGGCCTGGTCGAAGATGGAGGGGCGGCCCGGCTTCATGCCGGCATAAGCCTCCAGGCGCTGCACCACCTTCTGCTGGCGCTCCAGCGGGACCTGCGGGTCGATGAGCGCGCGGGTGCCGCCGAACACGAGCTGCGGCGCATCCACGAAGGTAAGCAGGTATTTGCTGGAGAGGTCGTTGTCGCGCTTCACGCCGGCGGCCGCGTCGATGAGGATCTGGATGTCCTGCTTCACGTGGGGGTCGGTGGCGGTGGCGAGCTTGGCGTTGAGCTGCGTGATGTCCACGTCCACGGCGGCATCGAGCCGCTGCACGCTGTCGAGGGTGAGGTTGGTGGCCTCGCCGTCGAGGCCGTCCACGCCGAACTGGCCCGCCTGCTCGGGGGCGAAGTCGGCCATGGTCTTCAGCAGGATCTGGGCGTTCTGGTTGCTCTCGGCCACCCAGGCCGGCGGAGCCTTCGGCGCGGCTGCTGGGACGGCCGGGGCGGTGGCGGCGAAGGCTGTGCCGGATAGGGCCAAGGCCACGCCCAGCGTGATGGATAGGGATTTCATGGGATCGTTCCTCTGTGATGACGTTGGTCGGGTTGGCGGGGTCGCCTGCGGCCGTCCTGGTCACTTGAGGCGACCCCTCGCCTAGGTGTTATACATATATACAACAGCAATACGGCTAAGGTCAAGGGGTATGTCGTAGCTTCCCAGACCCGGGAGACCCATGGGGTAGGCTGTAGGAACAGCTCTTTTTCCTTGGAGCCGCCATGGCCATCTGGTTCAAGCCTTTCAGCATCGAGGACCTCAATGCCTACCAGCAGGAGACCCTGGTGAGCCACCTGGGGATCCGCTATGTGGAAGTGGGTGAGGACTCCCTCTCCGCCACCATGCCGGTGGATGAGCGCACCAAGCAGCCCGCCGGCATCCTGCACGGCGGCGCTTCGGTAGCACTGGCGGAGACCCTCGGCAGCACCGGCGCGAACCTGGTGGTGGACCGGGACAAGCAGCTCTGCGTGGGCCTCGAGATCAACGCCAACCATATCCGCGCCATGCGCGGAGGCACGGTGAAAGGCACTGCGCGGCCGCTGCACATCGGCGGCAGCACGCAGGTGTGGGAGATCAGGATCGTGGACGAGAAGGAACGCCTGGTCTGCGTCTCGCGCATAACCATGGCCGTATTGGATAAGGCCTCGATGCGCTAAAGATCCGAGAAACCTTCACCAATGGCTCAGGGCCTCCTGGGCCGCCGGATTGCTGGGCCGGGCCAGGAGTCCCGTCTGGCTGAGGGAGACGGTGTATTGGGCTCCGTCGGCCATGGGCAGGTAAGTGGCGCTGCCATAGCCCGCATCCACCCAGGGCAGCCAGCCGGCGTTGCGCTGGGCGAGGCCCCAGAAGTCGAGCCCGCTGTCGGTCGATAGCTCCACCACGCTGTGGTAGTCGTGGCTCTCCTGGCCGGCATTGCGGTAGCGGCCTTCCAGCCGCTCCAGCCGATAGCCCGGGTCCAGGCCTATGACCGTGGCGAAACCCTTCCACTTCAGCACCCGCGCATCCAGTTGCCAGTCATCCCCGCGCAGTTCCACGGTGCGGATGTCGCCCGCGCTGTCCGTGAGGGTGGCGCGGAAGGACTGGGGGCCGAGGGCGACGAAGCTCAAGGTCGCCACCGGCTGTTCGTAGGTGAGGCGCAGATAGGTGCGCAAGTCCAAGGCCACCGCCGCGATGAAGGCAAAGGCGAACAGGAACACGAGGCCGAGCAGGATGCGTCCGCCGCCGCTGGCGACACGGCCGTGGATGAGCCGCTTGAAGCCGCCGAAGAACAGCACCAGCCCGAGCAGGCCCACGAGCACCACCACCAGGCAGAAACCCCACAATGCGAGATGCATGCCCTCACCTCCGTATCGTCTGACATCACTCTAGCATCCGGCATGGGCCCCGCTGGGCCCAGCGTTTATACTGGCCGGATGCTGCGGCTCCCCTCTCCCCGCCTCCGTCGCCTGCTCATGCTGAGCCTGGTGCTCGCGTCCCTGGCGAGCTGCGGCCAGGTCGGCAAGCTGTTCCTGCGCATGCCCCCGGTCACCTTCCCCGTGCAGCAACCGGCGCCGGTCATGCGTTCCCTGGACCCACGTCTGCCCCGCTGCCTCCACGACGCGGAACTGGCCGAACTCCTGAGCCGCCCGCCGGGCGCTTCGACCCAGGTCGCCCCCGAGGCCGTGACCGGCCTGCCAGTCACCCAGGCAGTGATAGATGCGGGCGGTTTCCAGAACGAGGCGCCGGTGCCCTGCGCCCTGCTGAACCCCAAGGCACTGCGCAGCAGCGAACTGCCAAAATCCGGGCTCACACCTGCGCCTTCCGACGCCACAGGTGGCGAGCCGTGAGCAAGGGCAAGTTCCCATTGGTGCTGGTGGACGGCTCGTCTTACCTCTACCGCGCCTTCTACGCGCTGCCGCCCTTCACCTCCCCTTCCGGCGAACCGACGGGCGCCATATACGGCGTGGCCAACATGCTTAAACGCATGCTGGTGGACCACGCACCCGAGCACGTGGCGGTGGTGTTCGACGCCAGCGGCAAGACCTTCCGCGACGACCTGTTCGAGGAATACAAGGCCAACCGCCCGCCCATGCCGGACGACCTGCGTGCGCAGGTGGAACCGCTCAACGAACTGGTGGAAGCGCTCGGCTTCCCCATGCTGAAGGTCAAAGGCGTCGAAGCGGACGATGTGATCGGCACGCTGGCCAAGCGCGGCGTCGAGCAGGGCCTGAAGGTGCTCATCTCGACCGGCGACAAGGACATGGCGCAGCTCGTGGGCGACGGCGACGACATCACGCTCATCAACACCATGACCGACACCACGCTCGACCGGGACGGCGTGAAGGAGAAGTTCGATGTCTGGCCCGAGCAGATCATCGACTACCTGGCGCTGGTGGGCGACAGCTCCGACAACATCCCCGGCGTGCCGGGCGTCGGCCCCAAGACCGCCGCTCCGCTGCTCGCCCACTTCGGCACCCTCGAAGCGCTGTATGCGCGCCTCGATGAGGTGGCCGCGGTGCCGATGCGCGGTGCCAAGCAGCTCGCGCCGAAACTGGCGCAGCACAAGGATGCGGCCTTCCTCTCGCGCAAGCTCGCCACCATCCACTGCGACGTGGAGTTGCCGCTTGGCCCCACGGATCTCGCCATGCGCGCGCCGGACCAGGAGCGGCTGCGGGAGCTGTACACCCGCTTCGGCTTCAAGAGCTGGCTGAAGGCCCTGGACGAGGGCGGCGAGGAGCCACACCGCAAGGCCGACGTGGCGGTGCCGGCGGTGAAGCCCGCTCCCGCGCCGCAGCGAGCCGGTGAATACACGGCGGTGCTGGAGCAGAAAGATCTGGACGCCTGGGTGGCGAAGCTGGAAGCCGCCGAACTCATCGCCTTCGACACCGAGACCACCAGCCTCGACTACATGAAGGCCGAGATCGTGGGCGTGTCCTTCGCGGTGAAGTCCGGCGAAGCGGCCTACGTGCCCCTGGCGCACCGCTACCCCGATGCGCCCCCGCAGCTCGACCGGGACGCGGTGCTGAAGCGCCTCAAACCCATCCTGGAAGACCCGAAGAAGCAGAAACTCGGGCACCACATCAAGTACGACGCCCATGTGCTCGCCAACCACGGCATCGCCCTCGCCGGCATGCGCTACGACTCCATGCTGGAGTCCTACGTGCTGGACAGCGTGGCGAGCCGCCACGACATGGATTCGCTGGCTGAGAAGTACCTCGACTACAAGACCATCCATTACGAGGACGTGGCGGGCAAGGGCGCGAAGCAGATCGGCTTCGATGAGGTACGCATCGAGGACGCGGCCAAGTACGCGGCGGAGGACGCGGACGTGACCCTGCGCCTGCACCAGGCCATCTGGCCGCGGCTGCGCGCGGTCCCCGCGCTCAAGAAGGTGTTCGACGAGATCGAGATGCCGCTGGTGCCGGTGCTGCTGGAGATGGAGCACTCGGGCGTATTGATAGACATAGCCATGTTGAAAGTGCAGAGCGACGAGATCACGAAGAAGCTCGCCACGCTGCAGGAGAAGGCGCAGACCCTGGCGGGCGGACCCTTCAACCTGGATTCGCCCAAGCAGCTGCAGGCCATCCTGTTCGAGAAGATGGAGATCCCGGTGGTGCGCAAGACCGCCAGCGGCCAGCCTTCCACCGCGGAAGACGTGCTGGAGGAGTTGGCGGATGAGTACGAGCTGCCGCGGGTGATCCTGGAGTACCGCGGCCTCAACAAGCTGAAATCCACCTACACCGACCGGCTGCCGGAACAGGTGAACCCCAAGACCGGACGCGTGCACACCTCCTATCATCAGGCGGTGGCAGCCACGGGCCGGCTTTCTTCCACGGATCCCAACCTGCAGAACATCCCGGTGCGCACCGAGGAGGGCCGGCGCATCCGCCAGGCCTTCATCGCGCCCAAGGGCCAGATATTGCTGGCCGCCGACTACTCCCAGATCGAGCTGCGCATCATGGCGCACCTCTCGGGCGACGCCGGCCTGCTCAAGGCCTTCGCCGAGGGCATGGACATCCACCGAGCCACCGCGGCGGAAGTGTTCGACCTGAAACCTGATGCCGTGAGTGACGAACGCCGCCGCGCCGCCAAGGCCATCAACTTCGGGCTCATCTACGGCATGTCGGCCTTCGGCCTCGCCAAGCAGCTCGGCATCGGCCGCGGCGAGGCGCAGGACTACGTGGACCTCTACTTCAAGCGTTATCCGGGCGTGAAGCAGTTCATGGATGAGACGCGGCTGCAGGCGCGTGAGCAGGGCTACGTGGAGACGGTGTTCGGCCGGCGCCTCTATCTCCCGGACATCAAGTCCAAGAACCAGCAGGTGCGCCAGTACGCCGAGCGCGCCGCGGTGAACGCGCCCATGCAGGGCACCGCCGCCGACATCATCAAGCGCGCCATGATCGAGGTGCAGCGCTGGCTCAAGGAGAGCGGCGCCAAGGCCCGCATGGTCATGCAGGTGCACGACGAGCTGGTGTTCGAGGTGGAGCAGGGCGCACTGCCGCTCATCCAGAAGGAAGTGCCGCGCATCATGGAAGCGGCGGCCAAGCTCAAAGTGCCGCTCGTAGTGGATGTGGGGACAGGCTCCAACTGGCAGGAAGCTCACTAGGCATCACAGAAGCTACTGCGCTCGGCATAGCTTCGTTGCAGTCCGGCTCGCTCTCTACCTTCGCTCGTCACGCTTCTGTGACACCTAGCCTCAACGAAAATGCTCAAATTCCGGCCATTCTGGCTTGTGGATATCCTGTGTGCATTAATTAATCAACCGGATAATTAACTCATAATCAGATGGTACCCCTCAGCTGTTACAAGGGGATACAAAATTTTTGTTGTTTAGATGGAACGAAAAAGCCGTCTCGCGGGTCTTACTCTATGAACACCGCAATGGTGTTCACCCCGCCCGTCTCCCATGGGCGGAACCCTACAGCCGGTCTCCCCAAGCCGGGTGTAGCTCTTATAACCCCGGCGTTTTCCCCCTTTTGGCGCCGGGGTTATTTTTCTCTTTCGTCCGGTCCCGTCAGCCATTCGGCCAGGAGCTTCTGCGCCTCTTCCACGCCCTGGCCAGAATGGGCGGAGAAGAGCTGGGCCGTGCCCCAACCCCTGAGGCCTTTCTGGGTCTCGGCCAAGGTCTTCATGGCGGCGCCGCGACCGAGCTTGTCGGCCTTCGAGAGCAAGACGTGCACCGGCAGTTCCAGCGGACCGGCGAACCCCAGTAGCTGGCGATCGAAGTCCATGAGGGGATGGCGGATGTCCATCACCAGGATGAGGCCGGCAAGGCTCTGCCGGGCGCTGAGATAACTCTCCACCAACTGGCCCCACTTCAGACGTTCCGCCTCCGGCACCTTGGCGTAGCCATAGCCCGGCAGGTCCATGAAACGCAGGTCGCCGTCCATGCCGAAGAGGTTCAGGAGCCGGGTCCGGCCGGGGGTCTTGCTGACCCGCGCCAGGCCCGAGACCCCGGTGATGGCGTTCAGGGCGCTGGATTTGCCGGCGTTGGAACGCCCGGCGAAGGCCACCTCCCGCCCCGTGTCCGCGGGCAGGCCGCTCAAAGCGGCGCCGCTGGTGAGGAAGCGCATGTTGCGGAAATCGAGGCGCATGGGGGCCTTGGGTGGAGGGGGTGTCGGCCCCTAGTGTAAAATCCAGGGCTCACCCGCGGGACGCTTGCAGCCGGTATTTTCCGGGCCTCGACCCGCAGGACCCCATGCCCCGACAGCCCCAAGGAGCTGTGCCCATGAAGAAGTTCCTGACGATCGCCCTGGTCCTGGCTGCCGCCGGCGCCGCCCTGCAAGTCCAGGCCGATGGCGATGCCGCCGCCGGCAAGGGCAAGGCCGCGGTCTGCGGCGCCTGCCACGGCGCGGACGGCAACAGCACCGGCGCCCAGTTCCCCAAGCTCGCCGGCCAGAACGCGAGCTACATCCAGGCGCAGCTCAACAACTTCAAGTCCGGCAAGCGCGAGAACGCCATCATGTCGGGTCAGGCCAAGGGCCTCTCCGATCAGGACATCCAGGACCTCGCCGCCTACTTCTCCAGCCAGACCCTCCAGGTGGGCGAGGCGGAGGCCGGCCAGGTGAAGCAGGGTGAGCAGCTCTACCGCAACGGCAACAAGGCCGAGAACGTGCCGGCCTGCGCGGCCTGCCACAGCCCCGATGGTTCCGGCAACTTCTCCATGAAGGTGCCGTCCCTGAGCGGCCAGCATTCCGCCTACGTGGTGACGCAGCTGCAGAACTACGCCGCCGGCACCCGCACCACCGACCCGAATAAGATGATGGAGACCATCGCCTCGCGCCTGAGCCCGGCCGAGATGCAGGCGGTGGGGAGCTACATCGAGGGCCTGCACGCCGCCAAGCCCCAGCCCTGACGGTGCACCGGGCCACGGCCTCGCGCGTTACTACCCCCCAGTCCCACGAGGTCGGCATGAGACTCTTCAGCTTCCTGGCATCCCTGCTGCTGCTGGCTTCGAGCGCCACCGCGTCCGCGGACGCGGCCTATAAGCTCGGCGTGAACTATCAGGCGGTGCTGCCCACCCAGCCCGTCTCCACCAACCCCGGCCAGGTCGAGGTGTTGGACTTCTTCTGGTACGGCTGCCCGCACTGCAACGCCCTCGAGCCCTACCTCGAGGCCTGGGAGCGCAGCAAGCCCGCCAACGTGGTGCTGAAACGCGTGCCGGCGATCCTGCAGCCGGAGTGGGAACCGGCGGCCCGCGCCTACTACACCGCCGAGGCGCTCGGCATACTCGAGAAGTCCCACAAGGCGACCTTCGACGAGATCCACCAGAACCACGACGTGATGCAGAGCGAGGCGGATTTCGAGCGCTTCTATGTGAAGCAGTTCGGCGTGGACCCAAGGAAGTTCGAGAGCATCTGGAGCTCTCCCACCGTGGATGCCAAGATCGCCCAGGCCAACGTGCTGGCGGAGCGCTACGGCCTGATGCTGTTCGGCGTGCCGACCCTGGTGGTGAACGGCAAATGGATCACCGGCGGCGACTTCGGCGTGCCCTATTCCCAGATCATGCTGGTGGTGAACCAGCTCGTCGTCCAAGAGCAGGCAGCCATGCCGGCCGCCGCCAAGTAAACGTATACACAGAGGTATCCCAATGAAGATGCGCTGGCTGCTGATACCCGTCCTGATGCTGCTCTCCGCTGCGGCCTCGGCCGACATGACCAGCTTCACGGAAGGCGTGAACTACGAAGCCGTGAACCCGGCCCAGGCCACGGATGTGAAGCCCGGCCAGGTGGAGGTCATCGAGTTCTACTGGTACGGCTGCCCGCACTGCTTCGCCCTCGAGCCCTACGTCGAGGTGTGGGAGAAGAACAAGCCCGCCAGCGTGGTGTTCAAGCGCGTCCCCGCCGCCATGAAGGATTCCGAGTTCTACGTGGACGCCCAGGCCACCATCACCGCCGACATCCTCGGCGTCGGCGAGAAGATCCGCGAGCCTTTCTTCAACGCCATCCACCTGGACAACCAGGGTGAGCTGCGCAGCGACAAGGACGCGATCCGCAGCTTCTTCGGGAAGTTCGGCGTGAAACCGGCCGACTTCGATTCCACCTGGAACTCATTCGGCGTGCAGTCGCGCCTGGCCCAGGCCCAGCAGCTGGGCGAGCGCTACCAGGTACAGGGCGTGCCCACCATCATCATCAACGGCAAGTGGAAGACCGGCGCCGGCTACCAGATGGCCCCGGCCGACATCATGAAGTGCGTGCAGTTCCTGGTGGCCCGGGAACAGGCCCCGGCCAGCGGCGGCAAGCACAAGTAAGTCTTCAGATCATGTGATGCAAGAAGGGGCCGCAAGGCCCCTTCTCATTTCTACCAGGCCTTCTCTATCCCAGCAAAATACGTACGCCTGTCGCCGGGGAAATACCGGTAGTTCCCGAAGCTGTAGTCGGCCCGTTCCGCATAGGCCGTATCCGCTGCGTTTATGATGCGGAAGGACAGCGCCCAGCCGCCGCCGATGCCCCGGCGCGCATATACGTTCACGAGGTCATGGCCGCCGTAGCGGTGAGTGTTGGACTCGTCCAGCCAGTAGCCGCCCACGTGCTGGTATTCAGCTTCCAACGTGGTCTCCGCCGCGGGTTCCCAGCGCAGCCGCGCGGCGCCGAGCGTGCGCGGCGCGTACTTCATGTCGTCCCCGTAGGTGATGCTGTTGCCTTGTGCCAGCACGGCTGAGAATGCATAGCTGTGGATGGCGTAGCTGCCGTCCAGCAGCAGCGTCCACTGGGGGCTGAACGCGAAGGAGGCGGAGAACTCGATGCCCCGGTGGCGGGTGCGGCCATCGCTGACGTTGAAACCGTTGGCGTCGCGGAAGATGAAGTGATCCTTGAGCATGCTGTAGACGTCCGTGTCCCAGGCCAAGGCGCCTGACCTGCCGCGCCAACCCAACTCATAGTCGTCCAGGGTCTCGGAGTGGAGGTCCGTCGTGGTCTGCTGCGACTGCAGGGAATAGAGTTCCGGCGCCTCCGGCGCCCGGGCTCCGCGCCCGACCTTCACGTAAGCGGTCTGTGCCGTGGTGATGAGCCAGCTCAAGCCTGCCTTGGGCATGAGGTTGATGAACTGGTCGCTGCGGTCCGCGGGCCGGTTGAAGAGGCAGGGACCGCCGGCGCAGGGCGTGCCATCCGCCTGGGTGTCGCCCGCCGGCAGGAAGTTGACGTAACTGTAGCGCACGCCTTCCACGCGTAGACCACCGTCCAGGATCCAACGCGGCGTGAAGGCATGGTTGAAGTCTGCGTAGGCGGCGAGGGTGCGGCTGTCCGCCGCATAGTCGTAGTGCAGGCCCTGTTGGCGGCTCGGGTTGCTGGCGAGGGGATCCGGCTGGAATTCGAGCAAGGTGCCGTGCACGTACTCGCCGTCGAGGCCGTAGATCGCCTGGGTATCGATGCCGGGCCGGTCACGCCAGGCGAATTGCCATCCCACGCTGTCCTGCGCATCGTCCTCCACCGGTTCGCCGGGCAGGAAATGCTGCACGAAGGCCTGGGTGTTGCGGCGCACATAGGGCGTGAAGTCCATCTCGCGGTTATCGCCGAACAGGAACTCCCAGCGCTGCGCCAGCAGCCAGCTGCGGGCGTCCCGGTAGGCGCCGGGAGTGAGGTTCCCATCGCTCAAGGACTCATCCTGGTAGGCATTCTGGCCGAATATGTATCCGGCGGTGTCCTGGTTCAGATTGGTGAACGCCAGCAAGGTCTCGGCGGTCGCCGGGCCTTCGCTCTTGTCGTAGCGCAGGTCCAGTTTCTGCTGGTCGAAGCCGGAGTCCGCACGGAACCCGCCGTCGTGGGCGGCGTTGGCGCTCATGCGCCAGCCTGCGGTACCGTCCCAGTCGCCGACGCTGGTCTCGACGCGGGTATAGCGGTGGCTGCCGAGTTCCACGCTTACGCTGTCGGCAGGCAGGCTGTCCGGCGCGCGGGTCAGCACGTTGACGATGCCGTGCAGCGCGTCGCCGCCGTAGAGCACGGAGCCCGGACCGCGGATCACCTCCACCGCCGCCGCCTGCTCGGTGTTGAGTTCGAACAGCGCGTTGACGTTGCAGAACCCCGCCGGCTGGATGGGTATGCCGTCTTCCAGCAGCAGGAATGCGCCGCAGGCGCCTTGCCCGGTGAAGAGCGGAGAGCGCAGGCCCATCAGGCTCTCCTGGCCGCCGCCCGCCGTCACCCAGGCTCCCGGGATGAGGCTGAATATCTGGGCCGGATGCGTCTCGGACAGCAGCGTCAGGCTCTGCGCGTCCACGCGTGTGGTGTTGTCCGCCAGCATGCCGAGCGGCACCGGCGCGCGGCTGTCCGTGACCGTCACCGTCCCTAGCTCGGTGCCGTCGTCCGCGTGGACTGCCAAGGGCAGCACCACCGCCAACAGGAATGCGAATCGCTTCATCTTCTACCTTGGCAACGCATAGGCCACGAGATAATCGCCACGGGTCGAATCGCCCTTATAGCCGCCGGCGGCGATCACGAGATACTGCCGTCCGCCCGCGGAGTAGGTCATGGGCGTGGCCTGGCCGCCCGCCGGCAGTTTCACTTCCCACAACATCTTGCCCGTCTCGGTATCGAAGGCGCGGAAGCGATCGTCCAGGCTCGCTGCGATGAACACCAGGCCCGAAGCGGTGACGATGGGGCCGCCGATGACCGGCATCCCCACGTTCATGTGTATGCCCGGCGTGTCGCCCAGGGGGATCTGCCACTTGATGGTGCCGTGCTGCATGTCCACGCCGGTGAGGGTGCCCCAGGGCGGCTTGACGCAGGGGATGCCGAGACCGGACTTGAAAGCGGTGCGGCGCATGCCGTAGGGCGTGCCGCGCTGGCGCGCGAACTCCCAGTGTTCGTACTGCCCGCCGTCGATCTCGCCCTGCATCTGGTCGCGGGGCACCAAGGCCACCACGAAGGCCAGGTTCATGGTGTCGGCTACGGCGATCTGCCGCTGGGGATCGAAGGCGATGCCGCCCCAGTTGGAGCCGCCCGCATTGCCGGGCCGCATCAGGGAATCCTGCGTGGACGGCGGCTGGAAGATGCCTTCGGAACGGTAGCTCTCGATGCGTTTCTTGCAGGCACGTGTATCGAAGAACGCCACGCCCCAGGCCTCGTCCGGCTTCACCGGATCCTGCCGCACGAGGGGCGGCGGCGCCGAAGGGAAGGGCTGGGTGGGCGAGGGCTTCTCGCCTGGCACCGCAGCCTGGGGCACCGGTCTCTCGGTGATGGGGAAGAGCGGCGCGCCGGTGGCCCGGTCGAAGGTGTAGAGGAAACCGGTCTTGGTGGCCTGTATCACCGCGTCCACATGCTTGCCCTCGTGGACGAGATCCACCAGCGTGGGTTGCGAAGCCACGTCGTAATCCCAGAGGTCGTGGTGCACCAGCTGCTGGCCCCAGACCAGCTTGCCGGTGGCGGCATCGAGGGCCACCACCGAGTTGGCCCAGCGGTTGTCGCCGGGGCGCTCGCCGCCGAAGAAGTCCGGGCTCGCGGAACCGGTGGGTACGAACACGAGATGCCGCGCCGGGTCCGCCGCGAGCGGCGCCCAGGCGTTGGCGGCACTGGCGTCCTTCAGCTTGGTCGGATCCCATTCCTTGTATACCGGATTCGAGGCATCGCGCGGGATGGGATCCCAGCTCCATATGAGTTTGCCGCTCCTGGCATCGAAGGCGCGCACGATGCCTAGTTCCTCCACCACCGCACGGTTGTCGCCGATGGAGGAACCCACCACCACCTTGCCGTCGATGACGGCCGGCGGCGATGTCACGAGGTAGTCGCGCCATTCATCGCCTTCCTCGAACTGGGAGCGCACGTCCTGAAGCAGGTTCACCGCACCGTGTTCACCGAAACCCTGGCAGGGCTTGCCGTCGGCGGCATCCAGCGCCAGGAGGCGGCCGTCCAGGGTCGGCGCGTAGATGCGTGCGTGGCATACGGCGCCGCCCGCGCTCGCATCGTCCACCCACAGGGACACGCCGCGTGAGACGCCGTCGGAATAGTGCAGGTCCTTGCGGCTCTGGCTGTCATGCTTCCAGCGCAGGGTGCCCGTGGCCGCGTCCACCGCCATCACGTCGGTGCTGGAGGTGGTGAGGTAGAGCACGCCGTCGTAGAGGATGGGTGTGGCCTCGAATGCCGAGCGTCCCCAGTCCTTCACCCCCTGGCCGAGTTCGCCGGTGCGGAACTGCCAGGCGACCCGGAGTTCTCCCACGTTGGCGGGGTTGATCTCGGTGAGCGGCGAATAGCGGGTGCCGCCCGCATCGGCACCGTAGGCAGGCCAGCCTGCGTCCGGTGCCGCGAAGGCGGCAGACATGGTCATGGCGGCGAGTAGGCTCGTCAACATCCTGCGCATGTGCGGGCTCCGGTGAGAGACGCCCTCACTCTAGCGCCGAATGCTCCATTTGCCATGCCGGATGGGCTGAGCGGCGCTGGCCCGTGACGAGCGGCAGCCCGATGATGACAGCCCCATCGCGGGGAACCCCCGGCTGGCCCAGGTGTCCACTTAACATCACCTGGGAGGATCGGGATGCGCACGCTCTTGCTGGTCTTCACCTTGCTCATGGCCGCCGGGGCGGCGGCGGACGACCTGGGCGCCTTGCGGAGCCAGCTGGATACGGCGCTCAAGGCCAAGGACTATGCCGCCGCCGAGGTGGTCTCCGGCAAGCTACTGGCGCTCAAGCCCGGTTACCCGCGCTACACCTACGAGCTGGCAGTAGCCCGCGCCCACCGCGGCGATGCACAGGGGAGCATCGCGGCGCTCGATGCGCTGGCAGAGATGGGGGTCCGGATCGACACAGACCAGGAACCGGCCTTCGCGGCCCTGAAGTCCGCACCCGGTTGGGATGCGCTCGCCACGCGCTTCGCCGCCCTCACCCAAGCCGTGGGCCATGCAGCGCCTGCATTCCGGCTGGACGAGCCCGACTTCATCCCCGAGGGCATCGCCCACGACCCGAAGAGCGGCGACTTCTTCGTGGGAAGCGTGCACTTGCGCAAGATCGTGCGCGTCCATGCCGGCAAAGCCATGCAGTTCGCCGGGCCGGAAGCGGGCCTCTGGAGCGTGCTCGGCATAGAGGTGGATGCCAAGAGCGGTTCGCTCTGGGCTTCCAGCAGCGCGCTGCCGGAGACGCGGGATTTCGATGAGGGCATGAAGGGCAAGACCGCGCTGCTCCGCTTCGACCTCAAGACCGGCAAGTTGCTGGCGAGCTATGCGCCGCCGGATGAGGGCGACCACGAATTCAACGACGTGGCCTTGGGACCGGACGGCAGTGTCTACGTCGCGGACGGCTCCGGCGGAGTGTACGTGCTGGACCCGGGCGCCAAGGCACTGCGCCTGCTCACGCCGCGGGGTGCGCTCACTTCGGCCCAAGGCATGGCGGTGTCGCCGGACGGGAAGCGGCTGTACCTCTCTGACTACACCGGCGGTCTCTATGCTTACAGCTTCAAGGACCGCAGTCTTACGCCTCTGACCGCCGCGCACGGCATCTACACCTACTACGTGGATGGTCTCGCTTTCCATGGCCGCGACCTCATCGCCACCCAGAACGCGGCCGAGCCGCAACGGCTGGTGTGCTTCCGGCTGGACGATTCGGGACTGAAGGTGTGGGGCGTGCAGGTGCTCTCGGCCGCGGACCCGCAGGCGCCCGAACCGACCTTGTTCACGCTGGCGGATGACGCAGCCTACTTAGTGGCGAACGCCCAGTGGAGCCGTTTCGACGAGAAGGGGAAGCTGCCGCCCGATGACCAGCTGCAAGCGCCGCTGATCCTGAAGGTGGCACTGCCTCACTGAAACAAGTGGTTGAGCCGGCTGCGATAGCGGCGCGAGAAGTTCACGAAGCTGCCGTCCTTGAGTACGATGCGGTAGTCGCCGTGGTCCCAGGGCTGGATCTCGCGGATGCGGTCGATGTTGACGATGTGGCCACGGTGCACCCGGGCGAAGCGCTTCCGGTCCAGGCGCCGTTCCAGGGCCGCGAGCGATTCGCGCAAGGGATAGGCGCTACCCTGCGCGTGCACGTTCACGTAGTTGCCGTCCGCCTCGATGCGATCGATGTCCACGGTGTTGAGGATGAACTCGCGGTTGAGCTTGCGCACCACCAGCCTTTCCAACGGTCCGGCGGGCGGCACTTCCGCAGGCGCACTGGAGGGTGCTGTGGCAGCGCGGCCATCAAGCCACAAGCCATACAAGTGGAACGCCTGAAGACCGGCCAGGATCAGGCCGTAAGTCACCACGTCCTTGCGCAATTCATAGGGCCAGTTCGCCCAGAAGGGACCGAAGTCATAACGCTCGCCCGCTGCGCGATAGGCCAGTTCCCGCAACAACACCATGCCTTCGACGTGCAGCAGGGAGAAGGGCAGCGTGGCCAGGAGATGCGCAGGCAGGCTGCGCCACCACGTGAGCCGGGCTATCGGGAAGAGCCGCAACCACCAGGCCATGAGAGGGATGAGGCACCACGTCAGGATATGGCTGGTGCTCTCCCATACCATGGGACGCCATAGTTCCAACGCATCGCCGGCGCGGGCATGGTCGTCGACCACCGTATAGGCATTGGTCACCGCCGACCCCACCATCAGCACGCCATAGAACGCCATCTGCCAGAGGGCGATGCGGCGTCCGGTCTCGGGCGTCAGGGGCGTTGCGCTCTCGTCCACGCGCCGATGATAGCGCAAGCCACTCGCTTCATTTGCCGCCGAGCGTCTCCAGGCCCGCCGCCTTCAGTTCCGCATCCAGGCCCGGCTCGCGCTCGGCCTTCAGCTTCTGCCAGGCACCTATGGCTTTCTCCGCCTTGGCCTGCTGCAGTCCGAAACCCTTGAGCGCATCCTGCGAGGGCGCGCCATCGGCCGCCTCCACCGCCGGCTGCAGGGCATCCATGGCTCCGCTCACATAGGCGAGACTGCCCACCTTGGCGGGTGAACCGCCGGGCTGGCCGAAGCCCGCGGGCACCGCCCGCAGCTCCGTCTGGGCCGAGAGTTCGTCCTCGAAGGCCTTGAGCTTGGAGGCGAGTTCGGCCGGCGCCTTGGCGGAGAGTTCCTCCAGCTTCTGCAGCGTGGTGCTCACTTCATCCGTCGCGGAGTAGAGCCGGTTCCGTTCCGCCTGGACCTGGAAGGCCAGTGCCTGCTGCTTGGCGAGATCCGCGGCCGTGGCTTTCACGCGCGGATCGTTCACCACCTTGAGAGGCTGGGTGTAGGACTTGCCGTCCACCGTGAGCTTCACGGTGTAGCTGCCTGGCAGCACCCACACGCCGCCACCTCCACCCAGTGCATCCGGTGCCGCGTAGCGCAGGTCCCAGATGAAGCGGTGCATGCCTGCGACGGCCGCGGGCGGTGCCGGCGTGACGTACCACTCGGCGTTGCCATCGATCTTGGAGAGATCCGGCTCCGGGTGGGGATCGGCGCTCGAGAAGTGCCGCACCACCTGACCCTTGCCGTCCATGAGATCGAAGCTGACGCTCTGGGCGTCGGCCTTCAACCAATAGTCCAGTGCCGCGCCCATCGGCGGGTTAAGCGCCTTGGGTTCATCCTTGTGCATGGGCGTGCCGGTGAAGGGCGCGAGGTGCATGCGCACCGCGTCGTCCGGTCTGAACAGCGCCGCCGACGCGTCCGCGGCGATGGCATCCAGCTGCCGCAGCGAGGCCACGCTGTCCAGTATCCAGAAAGCGCGGCCATGGGTGGCGATGACGAGATCGTCGCTCCACTGGTCGTGATGCAGGTCCATGTCGCGGATGGAGGTGACGGGCAGGTTGAGCTGCAAGGGCTGCCAGTGGTCGCCGCCGTCGAAGGACACGTACATGCCGAGTTCGGTGCCGGCGTAGAGCAGGCCTTTCTTCAACGGGTCCTCGCGCACGGCATTGACGAAGCTGCCGTCCGGGATGCCGTCCGCTATCAACTCCCAGCTCTTGCCGCCGTCATGTGTGCGGTAGATGTAGGGCTTGTAGTCGTCGATGCGATGCCGGTCGATGGCGGCGTAGGCGGTGTCCGCCGAGAAATGCCCGGCCTCGATGATGCCCACCTTGGACCAGGGCGTGAGTACTTGGGGCGTCACGTCCTCCCAGTGCTTGCCGTCGTTCCTGCTGCGCCAGATGAGGCCGTCATCCGTGCCCACCCAGATGTCGGAAGCCGAGAAGTGCGAGGGCGCGATGGCGTAGATGACACCGCGGCGCGGCCCCACCGTCGCTGTGTTGGCGGCGGAGACCGCGTCCAGGCTCGGCGGGATGGTGAGGGTACGGCGCGTGAGGTCGGGGCTCAGGCGCGCCCAGTGCTTGCCGCCGTCGCGGGTGCGGAAGAGGTACTGGTTGCCGTAGTAGAGCGCCTTCGAATCCTTGGGCGAGAAGGTGAGCGGCAGGGTCCACTCGCCGCGGTAGATCTCAGGATACGCGAGGGTCGGGTCCACGTTCGCGGTCTGCTCGCTCTTCTGATCGAGCCTGTCGACGTTGCCGCCATAGACGATGTCCGGATCGTCCGGGTCCGGCGCGATGTTGCCGCTCTCGCCGCCCGCCGTGACCTCGTGGAACTGCCGCATGTTGATGCCGTCGGTGGGGTCGCTGGTGCGGCTCGGCACTGCGGCGGCACCGGAATCCTGCTGTGCGCCGTACACCCAGTATGGGAAGCGCTTGTCGGTGGTGACGTGGTAGAACTGGCCGGTGGGCTGGTTGTACCAGGTGGTCCAGGTGTCGCCGCCGTTCTGGCTGATGATGGTGCCCTGGTCCACGCCCGAGATCATGTGCTTGCCGTCATCCGGGTCTATCCAGAGGGTGTGGAAGTCGTCGCCGGTCGGATCCCCGAGGAAGGGCAGGAAGGTCTTGCCGCCGTCCGTGGACTTGTACATGGCGGTGTTGGAGACGTAGACCACCTGCGGGTCTTTCGGGTCCACGCTCACGCCGCCGAAATACCAGCCGCGGCCCCACAGCCGCTTGTCCGGCGTGACCAGCGCGAAGTGCGCACCCGCGTCGTCGCTGCGGTAGAGGCCGCCGTGCTTCGCGTCCGCCAGTGCATAGACGATGTTCGGGTTGGACGGAGCCGAGGCGAGGCCGACATGGCCCAGGCCTTCCGCCTGGATGCCATGGGAAGTGATCTCGGTCCAGCTGTCGCCGCCGTCGGTGGACTTGTAGAGGCCCGAACCGGTGCCGTTCGAGGGCGGATACACGTTCCAGGGCGGCCGGCGCGTCTGCCAGAGGGACGCATAGATCGTCTTGCCGTCGGCGCCGAAGGCGAGGTCGATGGCGCCGGTAGCGGCGTCCTTATAGAGCACTTTCTTCCAGGTCTTGCCGCCGTCCTGGCTGCGGAACACGCCGCGCATCTCGTTGGGGCCGTAAGCGTGGCCTAAGACCGCCACGAACACCACGTCCGGGTTCGCCGGGTCCACCAACACCTTGCCGATCTGATGCGAGTCCTCGAGACCGATGTGGTTCCAGGTCCTGCCGGCATCCACGGACTTGTACATGCCGTTGCCGTAGGCGATGTCGGAACGCATGTCCGCCTCGCCGCTGCCCACGTAGATGACCTTCTGGTCCGAAGGCGCGAGCGCCAGCGCACCGATGGAGCCCACATGCATGGCATCGAAGATGGGCTGCCAGGTACGGCCCGTGTCCAGGCTCTCCCATACCCCGCCGTCCACGGAACCGAAGTAGAAATGCTTGGGGTCACCGCGCACGCCCGACACCGCAAGCACCCGGCCGCCGCGGAAGGGGCCGATGAGCCGCCAGTGCAGGCCGCCGTAAAGGGCCGGGTTCACCGTCGCCGCCTGGGCGCCGAGGCTGAGCAGGAGGAAGGAGAGGCAGGCGAGGCGCAGCTTCATGCAAGACTCCTGGACGATGCAACTCTAGGACAGGAGAGCGGGCCTGAAGTGCCCGGCGAGGATGCTGAGTCTACCGCCTATGGGGACTCCGGTGATGGCCAGATACGGACGTGGCCCCAGGCCAGAAAGTGAGCATAATTAGGCCATGGACCTGCTGTTCCTCTGCACAGGCAATTCCGCCCGCAGCATCCTGGGCGAAGCGCTGCTGAACACCCGGGCCGCGGGGCGCATCCGCGCCCACAGCGCCGGCAGCCAGCCCAAGGGCGAGGTGCATCCCCTCGCCCTCTCGGTGCTTCGCACCTGCGAGGTGGAGACCTCAGGGCTGCGCAGCAAGAGCTGGGATGAGTTCGCGGCCGAAGGCTCGCCGCACATGGACGTGGTTATCACAGTCTGCGACCAGGCCGCGGCCGAGAGCTGCCCCTTATGGCCTGGGGCGCCGGTGAAAGTGCACTGGGGCCTGCCGGACCCCGCCGCGGTGCAGGGCAGCGAGACAGAGCGCCTGGCCGCCTTCGCCCGCACCTTCACCGAGCTGGAGCGGCGTATCGACCTGATGCTGAGCCTGCCGCTGGAATATCTCAGCCCCGACGAACTGCAGCAGCAACTCAGCGCGATTGGTTGAGCCCGGCTTCGTCCTGCGCCAGCGCGGGCCCATCCGCCCGGCCCTGCGCCAGCGTGAGCCACAGCGCCACCATCAACACCATGGGCAATACCAGCAAGGGCATCAGATAACGCCAGGCGGCGGGTCGCATGGTCGGCTTCAGTTGCCGAACATGGCCACGAGCCAGTTGGTGTAGGGGGCCAGGCCGCGGGCGCGGCGGAGATCCTGCATCAACCGCAGCACGTAACTCAAGGCCATGATGCCGAGGGAGATCAGCAGGGACATGTTCACCACCTGCTCCAGCACGGCCAGGTCGTGGGCCGAGGGCCCGACGGAAGCCGGCATGCCGGCATCCACGTGGATGGCGAACCAGGGCCAGGTCATGGCGATTGCCGCCAGCAGCACCAGGGAGCACGCATCCAGCAACAGGCGGAAAGCGGCGCGCTTCTTCGTCCACCAGGGCAGGAACAGGTTCATGAGATGCAGCGCCATCTCCGCCGCGGCCAGGAGCAATATCGGCCAGAAGAAACCATCCGGCATGACCTGCATGAAATGCACGTGCGGCAGCTCGGGGAAGCGGATCACACCTGCCCACCACAGCACGAAGAGCAGGAGCCCGGCGAAGCCGCCGAAGGATGCAGAGCGCGGGATGGTGACAGGATCGGGCACCACGGGCAGCTTGGGCAGTTCAGCGGGCTTCCAGTCTTCCAGGAACGTGAGCTTGGTCTGCAGCTTCTCCAGCACGATGAACATCACCGTCAGCACGCCTACGACGTAGATGCAGCTCATGATGGCGTCACCCATCGAAGTGATGAGCGCCACCACCGGATGCGTGCGGAACAGCGCAACCACCGCGCCCACCACCAAGAACAAGGGGAACAGCACCCACTGCACCAGCTTGAGCGCGAAGACGTACAGCGAATAGAACGGCTGGCCGATGAGCGCCTGCTCCGATTGATACCGGGCTGCCACGACCAATGGGTGACCGCATTGCTTCAGCACCGCCTCCAGCTCCGCCTGGTGCAGCGGCCGGCCCAGCTCCGCCTCCTGATCGGCGATCTGTGCGTGCAGGTCCGCGGACAGCTCTTCGATGATGTCCTGCCGCTTGCCCCGGGGCAGCAGCATGCGGATGAAGTTGAGGTAACGGTCGACGAGTTCCATGGGAGGCTCCTTACAGGATGCGGTCGAGGGAGCCGTTGATGGCGCGCCACTCGGCCGCCAACTGCTCCAGGATTCGGGTGCCGTCCGCGGACAGCTGGTAGAAGCGTTTCTTGCGCTTGTCCTCTTCCCGCCACTGGCTCGTGAGCAGGCCCTGGGTCTCCAGGCGCCGGAGCAGGGGATAGAGGGTGCCCTCGTCTATGGCCATACCGTGACCCGAGAGGGCCTTCCGGAGCGTGTAGCCGTACTGCTCGCTCCGCAGTTCGGCCAGCACCGCCAGGATCAGGGACCCCCGGCGCAGCTCCAGGCATAGGTTCTCGAAGACTTCGCTATCCATCGGGTTATACCGTGTGGACTATAGTATGTGACGTATAGTGTATGACACACAGTATAGAAGTCAAGGGTCGAAAAGCCTTTTGGACTGGGGTGGGACAGGCCATCTCTAGGGGGGTTGGCGCGCCCGAAGGGGCTCGATGCGCAGCACCGAGCTGGCGCACAGGGATGTGCGCCGTGGACCGAGGGCGGAGCATGGAATGCGTAGCCCTCGGCGAACCCTTGGGTTCGAATCCCCTGTCTGGAAACGCCAATGAAAAAGCCCCCTGCTCTTCGCAGGGGGCTTTTTTGTTGGCGCGCCCGAAGGGATTCGAACCCCTGACCTTGTGCGCCGGAGGCACACGCTCTATCCAGCTGAGCTACGGGCGCTTAATTAGAAGGGCCGCAAGGATACCCGAGCCCCCTGGAAGCGTCCAACCGGACCGCCACCACCCAGGCCGAACCTTATATAATCCCCGCCTTCGCGTACCCCCTATACGGAATATCGCCATGGCCGCCAAGAAACCCAAGACCGACGATAAGTCCCTCGAGAGCAAGCACGACCAGCATTTCTACGACACCTTCTTGCTGGTGCTCGGCATCCTGGTGGCCTTCGCCATCGGCATGTACTGGCTGGCCAACGGCATCGCCGACCGCAGCCCGGGCGCCTACGAGAAGGGCACCTCCACCGAAGAGCAGATCATCGACAAGCGCCTGGCGCCGATATCGGACGTGCAGATCGCCGGCGACACCAAGAGCCAGATGGCCCAGACGGCTCCTGCCGCAGGCGGCGGTGGCGGCGCGCCGAAGTCCGGCAAGGAGATCTGGCAGGGCACCTGCTCCGGCTGCCACCAGAGCGGCCTGCTCGGCGCCCCCAAGATCGGGGATAAGTCAGCCTGGGCACCGCGCATCGCCAAGGGCATGGACACCCTGAAGCAGCATGCGCTGAAGGGCTTCAACCAGATGCCGGCCCACGGCGGCAACCCGTCGCTCTCCGATGACGACGTGGTGAAGGCCCTCGAGTACATGGTGGGGCAAAGCAAGTAAGCGCAGGCTCCCACGAAATAAAAACCCTCCTCGCGGAGGGTTTTTATTTGCCTGATATCTCTATCGGCATCGCGCCCCGCACGCGACACACCTTCTGAGGGGAGTTTCCATATCAAACGATCTTCTCATTTAGTCAGGGATGCGACCAAAAAGTCGTATTCAGCTTGTAGATCTCCTGACCTCCGTGCCCCCCAAAATATGGACTGAATGGTGCCGCCACGGCCTCCGGGTTCAGGATAGATCCGAAGATACCGCCCGCTATGATGTCACGCGAAGATATCATCACGGTGGTATGAGCCGCAGCTGCGGCACCGAATGGGAGCGCATAGAGGTTCGCGCTCGGCGCCTGGCCCATGAAAACCAGGTTGTTCGCGGTCAATGCGCCGAGACTGTGGGCGGCGTGGATAGGCACGCCCCGGTAATGCATCATGTAGTAGATGCCGGTCGAACTCGGTACCCCCTGGTACTCCAGCAAGGTATCGACGACGTTCGTGCCTATGCCGGGGATGCTCACTCCCTGGCTACCATACCCGGCGATATCGACCTCCGTATGACCATCGATCTCTACCTTCCTGAGCCTGCTGCCACCCTCTCCACCAACCCCTTCGTGATCGGCCCAGGCCTCGCCGGCGAAAGAGAGAACTTCAAGATAGGCGTCCATCTGCAGCAGGCTCATGCCGTTGCGGTTGGCAAACCGGTGCATCTCGTCCCTAATCACCTGATCCATGTAACCCTTAACGGAGTTCTCGGCCGCGTTCTTGAGGATGCCGGTCCACGTCGGCGAATCCCCAGCGGTCCCACTATTCGAGATATAGGCGATCGCCGCGTCCATGAGAGCCCGTTTGCCGCTGGCGCCGTGGGCCCGATCATAGTCATAGGTACCACCTGCATAGCAGGCGGCGTACCAAGTCAGGCAGAAGGCCGAGCCGATGGTATTTACGATGGTGAACTGGTCATGGTTCATCTCGCGGAACAGGAACATCTTCGCGTCGTGGGCCGGGTCAAGCGGGTGGGCCGCGAACGCCAGGTTGGGATCCAGGATCTGTTCCAGCACGCTGGAACCACTGACCACTTCGAAATAACCGGAGGGATCCCTCAGGCTCGCCGGGTTATTGCCCACATAGCTATAGCGGTTGAAGCCCTGGGTGCCCACCGGGAACTGCACGTTAGGATCGGGACTCATGAAGCGACCTAGCGCGGGGTCATACACACGGCCGCCCATGTGCACTAAACCGAGGTCATCCAGGTTCTCGTGCCCGGTATAGCCCTCGCCTTCCTGGTAAGGGAAGGTGCCGGCGAATGTCGCCGAGGCTGTCCAACTGGCCGGGTCGCGCGACCAACCCCAGGCATCGTAACTGGTCTTCTGCGACGGAACGGCACTGGAATCCGTAAGCACATCCACGGAACCCAGGTTGTCATGCAGGGGGTAATCCACCCGGTCAGACGCGTTGGTCGCATGAGCATAGATGGCTACATTGACCCCATTGACCGAGACGTACATGCGGTCACGCGTGACGCCAGTGGTGAGGTTGCGCTCCTGCTCGAAGACATCGTCGACGTGCAGGACCTGCAGGGTGCCGCTGCTGGTGACGTCGGTCTCCTTGTAGATGTTCTGCAGGCCGTCGTACCAGAAGGTGGAGGAATAGGCCCCCTTGGTGATCTGATACGGTTTATTGGACGCATACCAGGTCACCGCTTCGCCTCCGGCGCAAGGTGGCGTGGTCCCGATGGGGCAACGTGACGTGAGGTTGCCGTCCGCATCGTAGGTGAACTGGTCGGTGTCGGTATTCTGTACGGCGTGCGGCGTCGGGAGCCCATCACCCGAGGGGTAATAGGTCAGGTTGAGGGCACCCTTGGTCTTGAGGTCGCCGATATCGTCATACCCGTAGGCTACGATGGGATTGGTACCACAGCCTCCCAGGTTTGGATCTGAGCCGGGGACGGTGGCGGTCCCTTTCAAGCGATACAGGCTGTCGTAGCTGAAGCACTCGTGCATCTGGGCAAGCTCATCATCACGTTCGATGAGGTTGCCGACGCTGTCCCAGCCGTACTGCAGATCCTGCAAGGAACCATCCTGGCCAGGGCCCGAGCTGATGCCCAAGATGCGTCCGGTGGCCGCGTCATACAGGCGCGCGCTGACCACGCCGTTGCCGAGCTGCTCACCACTGATTTGCCCCGTAGGCGTGTCCAACGTCGCCTTCCAGTAGACCGTGCCGGAGGCCGTATCAGTCAGGGACAGGAGATGACCATGGCCGTCATAGCCATACCGGACCGCCAGGCGTAGCGGGGTCTGGCTGAAGCTGGCATCGGGATAGGTGATGACGTCAGGCAGGCCTCCGCTGTTGTAGGTGGTGTCCACCACGTAATCCTTACCGTCGACGCTGGTGGTGACCGAGATGGGGGCACCATAGCTGTCGTACTTATAGGTCTTGAGGGACCCGCTGGCCACGCCGGCCACCACGGCATAGTCGGGGCCCGTCACGGACGCAACCCGCCCTATACCGTTGCCTGGTGCCGTGTCGTAGGTCCAGGTGGTGGTGCCGGTCCATGCCTGCGGGAAGGGCTGGTTTCCGGTATCGACCGGAGCGGGTTGCCCACTCTGGCTCATGCGCCGGCCAGCCGCATCATAGCTGCTGGTGAGCACGACGCCATTAGCATCGGTCTGGGTGATGACATCGCCGAGAGCATCCACGGTATAGACCCAGCTACCCATGTCGGGATCAGACAGCCTCTTGAGATGACCCGCAGTGTCGTACGTGCGTACGACGGAATTCGAGTACGGATCGGTCACGCGCGCATTATTGCCGTAGGCATCGTAGCCGTATGTCGTGGTCTGGTTCTTGGCATCCGTAGCCGATATCACCTTGCCCATCACGCTGAGCCGTTGGATGGTGCTGGAGGTAGGTGTCAGGCCCGTACCTACGGTGCTGCCATCACTCCCCACATGCTGCGTCACCACGATGCCCGTTTGACGGTCGGTGTACGTCGTGGTCATCGTGATGAAGTTGCCGGTGGCGAAGACCGAGGGGTCGGTCGTGGGGTCCCGGAACCCGATGTAGGCCGTGCCGGAGGTCCCCAGTGTCCAGGAGTTGCTGCAGTCGGCTTGCTGTGCGGGGCTGTAGACGGCGGTCGGCCGGCTCAGGGCGTCATAGGTCCGATAGGTCCAGCACACCGGACTGCTGGGCACCCCGTTGTGGATGAAGGTCGGATTGCTCGACAGATAAGGCCGGGCCAGTGGGTCATAGGCCGTGTACTGGCCGATTGTGCTTCCATTCAGGCCCTGTTGGCTGGCATATACTGCTCTGCCCAGCACGTCGAGTTCGGTGGTGCTCACGCTGGTGTCCGATCCGATATGGTCCGTCCTGGTTGTGACCATCACGGATACTGGTGTGTGGCACTGCGCGGAACACCAGTCATAGTCGAACGTCACCTTCACGCCGGGTCTCGCAGAATCCTGTTCAATGGATCTGCCCAGACTGTCGTATAGCGTCGTGTTAATCAGCCCATCGATGCCCGTATCGGTAGCCTTCTGGCCGAAGCGCTTGTCCCAGCTCGTGGTTGCATACTTGCCCAGCATCAAAGCCAAGGGGGTCTGCGTGCTGACCGGGTACAGGCCGTCATTGTCGTAGGTGGTCTTGGTCTCGCGCGAAGTGAAACCCTGCCCCTCTATCAACACGTCACTGCGGTTGCCGAAGGCGTCGTATTGGTAGGTCTTGGTGACTTGGACGGCCGGGTCTTGCGCGTTCGAGACATCCGTCTTCAGCAGACAGCTTCCGTCAGTAGTATAGGTATAAAGATGCTTCAGCGCGCCTGCCCCATCCGCACCGGATAGGTTCGTATCGACCTCGCTAAGCATGCTGAGACACCAGTTGGATATGGAATCGGAATCGTAATGGCTCACGGTCTCGATGACGTGCGTATCGCCGCCGTTGCCGTTGTCGGTGGTGACCTTGACGTCCTGTATTTCCCCCCAAGGCGTATAGTTGTTTAACGTCGCTACCTCTTTATAAAGTTGATGCGTATCGAGCGAATAGAGCAGCTCGTCGCTCGTCTTGACGAAGGGAAACACAGTGACGCCCGTGGTGGCGCCGCTGGCATCTAGCGCCGGTACCAGATTGTCCAGACTGCTAGTAGTTTTGCGTGTGTAGCTCGAGGGACTCAGCAGGGCCGGCGGCACCGGTGGATTAGTCGGGCAATCCATGTCGTCATTCGCAGGATCAACGACGCACTTGTTCGCAAAATTGGCGGCGAGACCCGCCCTGCCGACCAGCTTGGGCTGAGTGGCCTTGAGTGCTTCCACCGACTTCGTGACCATGCCGATGTAAGGCCAGGTCTGGGAGCTATACGTTTCGGTGATGATCCCAGTATTACTGTTATAGGCCTGGACCACAGCGAAGCCCAAGGAACCACGCCCGACCGTGCTGGTGCGGGAACCCCAATAGGCGTAGCTCGTATAGACCATGCCCTGGTCGCTGATTGTGCTGAGTGTGCCATCCGAGGCGCCGAACTGTTTGACGACATAGTTCGGGCCCAGGGACGGCTGCATCGTGTCCAGATCTATCGGGGGCAGATTGGAATCGCTGCCATAGACGGCGGCGTAGACGTCGTCCAACGCAGCATAGCCGATCACCGTCTGCGCGCCCTGACCATTCTGTACCTGGGTCACGAGATCGGGCATCTCATCGGAGTTGCCAGCATAGTCGTACCAGTACGAACCCGAGACGAACATGAGGTCTTCGAAGCCATCGCTGTCGATGTCCATCACACGACCGTTGTTGAAGGTCGTGGAGGCATCGAAATGTGTGTTGATGGGGTTCATGTTCGTCCCATCGGAACGGAGCACCCACCAAGTGTTGCCGTGGGGGATGATGGCATCGTCCAGGCCGTCGCGGTCGTAGTCCAGCGGCTGGGTGTAGTTTTCCTCGTGGTTCGCGGCCGAGAAACCGGACCAGGAATAGCGCCAGTTGGCGCCGTGGTTGATGTCCAGCTCCCACTCGTAGTTATTGGTGGCGGTCATCACGACACGCAGGATGTCCGTCAGGCCGTCACCGTTGGCATCGATGAAAACGGGGTAATCAGCCTTGATATCGCCCGAGGTGACCGGCGCCAGAGTCTGGCCGTTCCAGGTGAATACGCCTGAGTTGGCCCAGCACGGATCGACGTTGGTGCAACCCTGGCTGGTGATGTAGATGTCGGGCTTGCCGCCACCAGTGAAGTTGATGGGCAGGAAACGCTGCGTATCACTGACCTGGATGTTGGTCTGGATCTGTGTATAGGCGGCAAGGGATGGGTCGTAGTAGATGATCCAGATTACCTGCTTACCGCTGGAATTCGCATTGCGGTAGATGAGATCCAGGTGGCCGTTCCCATCCAGGCTCACCAAGGCCGGGCTCTTGGACGCGCCCGCCACGGGCCAAGCGAGTGTGCTGCCCTCGTTGACGATGCAGGTCTGGTGCGCAGAACCGGTCAGACCCTGGCAGTCCGGATTGAGCATGGTCATCATGGCCGGCGAACCCAGGCCCACGCCGGTTGAGGTGTAGAGTTCCCAGTAATTGTTGACAGGGTTGCCGCCACTGGTGGGCACCAGCAGATCGCTCTTGCCGTCGCCGTTGAAGTCCGCCATCAGGGCGTGCGGCGCATCGGTGTTCAGATAGACCGACGTGGTCGTCGGGGCGTTGGGATTGTCCCCGAACCTGATGTGCCAGTGGCCATCATCCGAAGAACTCGTGTCGGTATACAGATAGTCGGGAATGCCATCGCCGTCCAAGTCCCCGAACTGCAGATTGTTCACGCCTGCGGGGAAGCGGGTGTTGATGGAACTTGAATTGAAGCCGGCGATGCCCTGGCTCCAAGTGAACTTTGTGGGCTTCAGGCACAGACCGTCCGCGCCGCACTGCTGGACGCTCGTGAGCTGGCTACGGTTCGTGGATCTGCCTTGCTGGTAGGTGAACCCATACGTCATCACCAAGTTGCCGTACTCGTAGGTCGAGATCTTCACCAAGCGCTGAGTGGAGTTCTGCTGGCGCGCGCTGGTCCCATACTTGCCGATGTAACCGGACCGCGCATCGGGACGGGCTTCGTAGGTAAAGATCACCGAACCGACGGTGGTGCCGGCGTTGTTGCCGTAGTCGATCTCGCTGATGAGGGGTTCGCCGGGATCGCTGTTATCGTAGTGGTAAGTGATGGTGTTATTAGACTCATCCATCACCTTGCTCATGGGCCAGGAGATCTTGCTGCCGTCCGACGCCGTCACCGAAGTATCGTCGGTATCGCCGAAATAGCGATGCTGGTGCGAAGCATCGAGGCTGTCGAACCAATCCGGTCCGGACCCCGCCGTGCCGTGCGAGGTCACCTTCTGGAAGGTATCCATCTCAGTACGATAGGTCGAACCGCCCACCGACATCAGCCGTCTACCATCGATGCAGAAGCGGTCGGTAGCAGCCATGGTCACGCCACCCACCACTCCGTCCTGAGCGAGTGTGCGGGGGCACCGCGAGATGGCCGAGAGGCCGCCCAACGACCAGCCAATACCCATGAAGCCGTTGCCGCTATGACTCGAATAGGCGAGATGCATGTCAGGCTGCAAGCCATTGATGCCCGGCGGCAGCTGGAGGGTCATCTGATAGTTGGCTCCGCCACTCACATCGACGCTGAACTCGCCTGGGATCGAACCCGGCTCGCCTTGGGTGGGGACCGGCTCGGCACTGCCGTCATCCGGCGGCACGAGTGTATCCAGTGTGTGGTCCGCCACCATATAGACGGCATCGTTGTAGAACGTGGCGATGGCGTTGGGTGTGTCAAAGCTTGTGGACTGGAGATAGAGGCCGGAGGTGGAAATCTGCCGTCCCGTGGCGGGATCCGCCAATGGTCCATTGAAGTATCCCGCGACGATCGTGGTGTTGCCCGCGGACCAGTTGATACCGGAATTGCCATCCTGCCAGGTACCTACGATGGTTCCCAGCAATTTGGTGCTGGACTTGGTCACGAGCCAAGTACTCCCTCCCGCGCTGATGGACTGCAGCAGCACATCCGCTTTCCCGTCGCCGTCGAAATCGCCCACGATCACATTGTGCGTCTCGGGCGACCAATCGGCCCCGCCGGTACCGATCTGGTTCCATGTCTGGCCGACCGCATCAAGCTGACCGGCCGGGCTGGAACCGGCATCCGCGAGCACGATGCCATACGGGTCGCCGCTCGAACGCCCGATGGGAGCGTCGAGAGGCAGGAATAGCATGGAGATGTTGGGACGCGGGACGACCAGCAGGTCATCGCGACCGTCACCGTTGAAGTCGCCGGCATAGATGAGCGCATCGTCGGAAGTCCATGCGAACCCCAGCAGGTGGGTCGCGCCGAGCCAGCTCTTGATCAGGGTGAAACCCGTGCCAGTGGATACGAATTCCGCGGCCTTGTTGCCTATGTGCGCAGGCTGCATGAAAACGTCGGCCTTGCCATCGCCGTTGAAGTCACCTATCACCAGATGATGATCGTCTTCGTACCAGGAATAGCCGTAGGTATTGGACGTGAAGGTGGCATTAACCGTCGTGAAGGTGCCACTCGCGTTCTGCAGTAGCAGGTAGGCCATATCCTGGCTGCGGCTCTGGACCAGGAGATCAGCCCTACCGTCGCCATTGAAGTCGGCGGCGTAGATGTTGTCCTCGGAGACGTCCCAGGCTATGCCGAGATAGCCGCGTGACCAACTCTGCTTGAGGATCGATGGCTGACCGTTGCCGTCGGTAAGCACGATCTGGACGGTGCCGTCATACGCGATGGACTGGACCAGTAGGTCGGCCTTGCCGTCACCGTCGAAATCGGCGGCGATCATCTTCACGTCCTGGCTGCTGTAGTCGTTCGCGAACGCCGACTGCGGGCTGATCAGCCCGGCCACGCACAGCATGACGAAAGCAAAGGCGGAATGAAGATGTTTGCAAGATGACATGACTGACCCCTTTTCGCTCTAAATCCGCTTGTCCCGCGGCCTCAATCAGACCCTCGAACCCCATGGCGTCCGCGCCAGACGGCTCCACGCCGTTGGATGTGCATGCCCCGACGACCTGCCCGTACCGCGGAACCTTCGGTTCCGCGGGACTGCGTGCGGTCGCGAATCGACAGATCAGGTACCGCCGATTCGGAGCACCTTGATCTCACACTGGCTGTTCAGCAGGTACTGATCGTCTACCTGCACATAGACTTCCTTGCCCAGGGTGAATGCGGTGAGAGCTATCGAGAACACCCGGTCGGCCGCAGGGTTCGTGCCATCGGCGTTGCGCTGGATCCGCAGCTGCACCTGACCAGACGTGCCGCAGATCGGCCCCAGGGTGCTATCAACGGTTATGGTGATGGTGTCTGACCAGCCGCCAGCAATATTGCTGAACGCGCCGATGCTATAGACGGTGCCTGTGGCTCCGTATGGAGTCGCCGAAGCGGTGTTCGAGACGCCTGCCAGTGCGAACACCAGGACGATGCCAGCCATGTTCCGAATTTTCATCTGTGCTGCTCCTTGGACTAAAGAATGAGTGTACGTGCCCGGTCTCCCACGCAACGGACTGGCGGCTGGTCAGCCGCGCGGTCCGGCGCGTGTCGCCGGATATGAACTGTCTGCTTTGGATCCCCATTGCAGCATCTCTGCCGCATTACCCACATCGCCTGTTCGCGTCTTCCAGTGAGCCGTGGTGACGTTAGGTGCGCGAATGATTG
The DNA here is from genome assembly GCA_964584665.1 of uncultured Gammaproteobacteria bacterium. Classification (GTDB taxonomy): domain Bacteria; phylum Pseudomonadota; class Gammaproteobacteria; order Natronospirales; family REEB76; genus DASUBN01. The sequence goes on along the minus strand of CAZPAO010000005.1, from coordinate 37,444 downwards.
GCCATCGCAAATGCATTCGTCAAGTGCATCGGACGCAAAAATCATGCGATGCGATCGGCTTTTTGAGAATTATCCTTGTCGCACCAAGAAGTTATCTATCATTGCAGCGGTATTCTCTCTAAAGTGCCAGTGGAACTGAGGTTTAGAATCATTCCATGAAGTGACCCTATTACCATATAAGGATGCAAAAGCCTTGAGGAGCGCGCGCCACTTAACCGGTCTTAGCGCGCTGCAACAGTGATGTGACTGGAATCCCAGAAATGACTTCCGCAACGACGGCACAACTGTGAGGACCGGTATCGCCACACGTGGTCTGGGCTATACTCGCGCGGACAAGGCTACATCCCTCAATGGCGTCGCTGATGTTGCGCAAATCAACCCTATACGCCTGGTTCAAGGCGATCATGAGCTTGCGAACGACTGTGCTCGCAACGCTTTGCTGCATCCTGTCGACTGAATTGACTGTGCTCCTGCCGGTCCGTGCAGCGGCCACCTTCAATCCTGCACAACAGGCGCCGGTTACGCCTGACAAGCCGTCGCCGGAGCAGTTGGCCGGCGGGATAGCGTCTAGACATCTCTTCGGCATGCCGACGCCTTCCCTCGCTTCGGCCGTGCCGAGCGCCAGAGGTCTAGGCGGCTACGCGCTGACCGGAATACTCTTCTCCGACACGGAGACGGATAGCAGGATATTGGTCTCGGGATCCGGCGGAACATCGATACTCGCGGTGGGCGATAGTCTCCCCGACGGCACCCGCCTGCTGGCCGTACACGCGGAGGAAGCGGTGTTCGCCCGTGGCGATCATGCTTTCTCGGTGCCGAATCCCCAGCACCTGGCAGCACTGGACAAACGTATCCCAGTCCTGTCGGTGGACTGGGCTTGGGATTCAAATGCGCCTGTGACTGCGGAGCCGCCTCAGACAGGTTCGACCTTCTCGCGGATGCATTCCCTGAGGGCGATCCTGCTCAAAAACGCCGGCGATGCGGCTTCATCGCAAGCACCCGCTGACTCGGCGACGGATCCCTCAGCAGACCACTCTTAAGGCCTGCCCCTAGGATGGCTGGCGCCTGTCAGGATTCAGATAACAGTCCCCGCAGGGAATCGAGATAAGCCTTGCCACGCGCCACCCGCTCCTCTGCGGTGGGCGGCGGGGCGCTGTCGTCGGACAGCAGGTCCTCCTGGGGCAGTTCCTTCAGGAAGCGGCTCGGCTCGCAGCTGATCACGTCACCGTATTTCTTGCGTTTGTCGGCGTAGGTGAGCGTCAGCGTCTGGCGCGCACGGGTGATGCCCACGTAGCAGAGACGGCGTTCCTCCTCAAGGCTGTCCCCCTCCAGGCTGTTGCGGTGCGGCAGGATCTCCTCCTCCATGCCCACCAGGAACACGTGGGGGAACTCCAGGCCCTTAGCCGCATGCAGCGTCATGAGCTGCACCGCGTCCCCGTCCTTCTCGTCGGCATTGCGGTCCAGCATGTCCATGAGTGCGAGCTTGCCCAGGGTGTCCGCCAGCGTGCCCGCTTCGCCGGCGATGGGCCGTTCCAGCCACTGCACGAACTCCTGCACGTTCTCCCATTTGCGGTCGGCGGTGGGGATGTCCTTGGCGCTGTCCTTGAGCCAGCCCTCATAGCCGATGTCCTCCAGCATCTGGCGCACCAGGCCTGCGGCGGGCTCGCTCTCCGCTGCCTCGGCGGTCTTGGAGACCCAGGTGGCGAACTCATGCAACTTGTCGGCAGCCCGCTCCTGCACTTCGCCGCGCAGGCCCGCTTCGAAGCAGGCGGCGAAGAGGCTCATGTGCTTCTGGCCGGCGTAGGCGCCGAGTTTCTCGAGCGTCACAGGTCCCAGCTCGCGCCGCGGCAGGTTCACGATGCGCAGGAAGGCGGAGTCGTCCTCCGGGTTCACCAAGAGGCGCAGGTAGGCCACCAGGTCCCGCACCTCGCCCCGGTCGAAGAAGGAGGTCCCGCCGGAGATGTCGTAGTTGAGCTTCTGTTCACGCAGGGCCTTCTCGAACAGCCGCGACTGGTGGTTACTCCTATAGAGGATGGCGAAGTCGCCGTTCCTGCTCTTGTACTTGAGCTTATGGGCGGTGATCTCGGTGGCGATGCGCTCCGCCTCGCCGTGGGCATCCGGGCAGGCCACCACCCGGATGGGCTCGCCCTCGCCGAGATCGCTCCACAGTTGCTTCTCGAAGAGATGCGGGTTGTTGGTGATGAGCTTGTTCGCGACCCGCAAGATGCGGCGGGTGGAGCGGTAGTTCTGCTCCAGCTTCACGACCTTCAAGGTTGGGAAATCTTCTTTGAGCAAAGACAGGTTCTTGGGCTCGGCCCCACGCCAGGAATAGATGGACTGGTCGTCGTCCCCCACCGCCGTGAAGGCAGCGCGGGCCCCGGCCAGGAGCTTCAACAGGCGGTACTGGGCGGCGTTGGTGTCCTGGTATTCGTCCACCAGCAGGAACCGCAGCCGGTTCTGCCATTTCTCGCGGGCTTCCGCGTCGCCTTCCAGGAGATGCACCGGCTTCGAGATAAGGTCGTCGAAGTCCATGGCGTTGTAGGCCTGGAGGTTGCGCTGGTAATCGAGGTAGAGCCGCGCGTGGCGACGGCTGTGGTCGTCCTCGGCCTTCTTCACCGCCTCTTCAGGGGTTAGGAGACCGCTCTTCCAGGCGGAGATCTGCCACTGGGCCCGCTCCAGCACTTCTGCCTTGTCGTTGCGGTCCACCTTCAGCAGTTCCCGCAGGAGCGACATGCTGTCTTCCGCGTCGAACAGGGTGAAGCTGCGCCGGTAGCCGATGCGGGCATGCTCCTCCCGCAGGATGCGCATGCCGAGCGTATGGAAGGTGGAGACCGTGAGCCCCTGGGCACGCTCGTCCGAGAGGAGTTCGCCGACCCGCGCCTTCATCTCCCGCGCCGCCTTGTTGGTGAAGGTGACCGCCGCGATGGCATCCGGCTTGATACCGCAATCGCCCACCATGTGGGCGATCTTGCGGGTGATGACCCGGGTCTTGCCGCTGCCGGCGCCCGCCAGCACCAGCAGGGGTCCTTCGAGATAGGTGACGGCGGCGCGCTGAGCGGGGTTCAGACGGTCGAGGGAGGAGATGCGCGCCATGGCGCCATTGTAGCGGTGCAATCCTGGCATCGCTGCGGAATATTTTCCGCGGGCGGGCTTGCGTCCGCGACAGCTTTGTCCTATCCGCCTGTGCAGCTGTCGCGGATGTGCAGCGCCGCCAGGCCGCGCTTCTGCAGCGGCGATGCTATCGGTCCCCACGCCGAGGTCTCGTCGTCGCCATGAAAGAAAGCAGACAAGGGCTGCCCTGTCGCCGCCAGGTCTTCCATGTAGAAGATGATCGACTCGTGCAGTCTGGTGGGATCGGGCACGGTGGCGAGGCGTTCCACCATCCAGCTGTCCGGGAACGTATAGCCGTGGCCGCGGAGATAAGCTGCCGTGAGAGCCACCTCATGGTCGGGCGCCTGACGTATCTCATCTGCATCGCTGAAAGCGAATTGGCTCTCGCGCCAGCGGATGCCGCCGATCTCGGGGCCATCGATGCGGTAGCGATAGGTCTCCGTGCTGCCGGGTAGTATCGACTCGAACTGGAGTACCACGAGACGGATGATCCGATGCCCTTGGATCTCGGCGAAGAGATGCCGGGTGCCGCCCGCCACCGGCTTGATCTCGAAATCGTGGCTGCCGAGATATCGGAAAGACGCGGGCAGGTCCACCGTCATGCATGGGAATGCGCTCGACACCAGTCGTGAACCTTCCGCATGGCGTGCAGTGTCCGCGCCGGACGCTGTAGCGGACACAAGGGCGCACAAACACGATGACAGTAGCCATATCTTGCGCATCGAGATGCTCCTCCAAGCCCTGTGGATTAGGGATGGGACAGAGCGCATGGGCATTGGTTCCTCAAGATGCAGTAGCGTGCGGTATATTTAGATGGCGCAGTTTCGTGAGTGCGGTCTTGTAGCATCCGGAGATGTGTGTCTCGGTGTAATCGGGAGAGAGTCCATGACACGCAAGCTATCCTCTATCCTGTTCCTGTTCACCGCTCTCAGCATCGCCTTGGGAGCCTTCGGTCACGGCCCCCAATGGGAGAAGCATTTTCACCCGGCTCTCGCGGGCACGCCCCCGGAGATTGTCGGTGTGATCGAATACGTCTGGTATTGGGTCAGCGCCAGCATGGTCGCTTTCGGACTCATGCTGCTGTGGCTGTGGTGGTTACTCCTGCGCGGTCGCCCGGCGCCGCTCTGGGTAGCCTGGGCCATCGGTGCGTTCTATATAGTCGAGGGTCTATACGGCGTGCTGCTCTTCGGCAGGTTCTACGGCATTTTTATCGTACAGGGCACGCTGGTATGGCTGTGCACCTGGATGTTGCGCCCAACCCGCTAAGCCAACCAAGGGTTCTCCTGTATCCAACGGCGCTTGGCTTCGCGCTCGAGCTGTTTGAGCGCGGCTTCCAGTTTCAAGGCTTCACTCTTGGAGACGCAGACGCGGGCCGCAGCGACGCGCTTCGGCTTATCCATGCGGAAGTATTTCGCACCCTTGCCTGCCGCATGCTGCCGGAAGCGGCGCTCGATATCGTTGGTCACCCCCGTGTACCAGGCACCGCTCTCGCACTCGATGATGTAGACCCACCAATCCGGAACCATCGTGCAGCGACCACTTCACCCAGGATGGCGCGAGTATCCGGCTTCAGGCTGCCACCAACAAGCGCGCCACCGGAGGCGCATAATCAGCCGATGTTGGTATAGGGGGATGACCCTGATGACCGCGATTTCGAAGACCAAAATCACCGCCGGGCGCAGCGCCCCGCTGCCACTCATCGTCGTACAGCGCGCGTCCGGGACGCCGGTGTTCCGCCAGATCTACCAGGCCCTGCGCCAGTCCATCCTCACGGGACAGCTCGTGCCTGGCAGCCGTTTGCCGCCCTCGCGTGCCCTGGCCGACGAACTCCGGGTGGCGCGCACCACGGTGGTGCTCGCCTATGAACACCTGGAGGCGGAAGGATACGTGGCAGGCCGGGGTTCCGCCGGCACCTTCGTCGCCGTGCTTCCACTGCCCGCAAGACGCCTGCCGGCGAAACCAACGAAGAGTCCACGCAAGCCCGCCCCGCTGACACAGGATGAGATGGAGCACGCACCGCTCCAGCCCGCCCCGGTGCCGTTCCGCATCGGCGAGCCCGCATTGGATGAGTTTCCGCTGCGGCTCTGGACGCGGCTGCACACGCAGGCAGCGCGCAGTTCCGCGCGGACCCTGCTGGGCTACGGCGACCCCGCCGGGTACCTGCCGCTACGCCGCGCCATCGCCGGATACGTGGGCGTCTCACGCGGTGTCTCCGCCGACACCGAACAAGTGATCCTGGTGCGCGGGGCACAGCAGGCCATGGACCTCGCCGCACGCGTGCTGCTGCACCCGGGCGATAAGGCTTGGGTGGAGGATCCGGGTTACCTCGCCAACCGCAACCTGGTGGAACTGGCTGGCGCGACGCCGGTGCCCGTGCCGGTAGATGCGGATGGCCTGGTGGTGGAGGCGGGGATCCGCGCGGCGCCGGATGCCCGCATGGCCTGCATGGCGCCTTCGCATCATTTCCCGCTCGGACGCACCTTGTCTTTGACGCGGCGCCTGGCCTTGCTCGACTGGGCGCAGCGTGCGGGTGCCTGGGTGGTGGAGGACGATTTCGACAGCGAGTTCCGCTACACGGGGTTCCCCATCGCTTCCCTGCAGGGGCTGGATACCGCGGGACGCGTCATCTACATCGGCACCTTCAGCAAGACGCTGTATCCCGCGCTGCGGCTGGGCTACCTGATCCCGCCGCCGGAACTGGTAGGGCGTTTCCTGGATGCGCGGCGCGCGATCGATCATCTCGCGCCCACGCTGGAACAGGCGACGCTCACCGAGTTCATCGAAGGCGGCCATTTCACGCGACACGTGCGGCGCATGCGCGAACTCTATCGGGAGCGCCAGGAGATCCTATTGGAAGCAGCCGCACGGGAACTCCAGGGGTTGTTGCGTGTGGACGCAGCGGATACGGGCATGCATGCGCTGGGCTGGTTGTTGCAGCGCGGTTCTGATGATGCCGACGTGTCCCGAGCCGCGCGGCGCCAGGGCATCGAGGCACCACCTCTCTCGCGCTACTGCCTGCAGGCCAAGCTGCCGCCCGCCATCCTGCTGGGGTTCGCGGCACTCCGGCCCCGTGAGCTGCAGGCTGGGGTGCGTGGCCTACGTGAAGTGCTGCGTCCGCTACGCTGAAGACGAGAGGCTCAGACTTTCCGGATGTATTGCACGAAGTCCTGCTCGAGCCGGTAGCCTTCGCTCTCATATAGGTAACGCGCACCCGCATTAGACCTCGCTGTCTCCAACTGGAGAGACACTGCGCCCAACTCACGCGCGGTGGTATGCACGTCCTGTAACAGGGTGCGGGCGATGCCTCGGCGGCGCGCCTCGGGACAGACGTAGAGGTCATTCAGGATGAACGTCGGCCGCATGCTCAGGGATGAAAAACTGGGATAGAGCTGCACGAAGCCCAGCACGGGTCCCGCTCCGTCGGCGATCGCGTATAGCACCAGCGAATCCTGATCCTCCAGGCGCTGTCGCAGGAAGCGCTCCGCGCCTTCCGGGTCCGGGCGCCATCCATAGAAACCCCGGTAGCTGTCGAAGAGCGGCGCAAGCCGCGCGCTGTCTGCGGCCGTAGCACGCAACGTGGTGATGGTGGTCATGGTCTGCTCCTGCGGCCCCAAGACCAGGGCCGACGCGCGCAGGCTACCGGCACGTACGCCGCAGGGTAAGGTCCAAGATGCGGCGCATCGGCCCGACCAAGCCTCTCGCAGCGCCTGGTCTGGATCGGCTTTGGTCTGGTCCAAGCAGCATATGTTGGCTCTTTCACGAGTCCAGGCACCGGCACACACTCCGCGCATAGGGACGCCTCCTGCGTGCCTGCTATCGATGAGGCATGCATCAGCCGTCTCATAAGGAGTTTCCAATGCGTGGGGTGAAGGCGTTTCTCATATCGGCCCTTTGTGCCGCCGCCATGGCCATGATGGTGGTCGCGGTAGCAGCGGACGCTCCTGCTGCTGCCGCCGACCTCGAGACCCATCCCCTCGGCACCTGGGGCGTGGAACTCAGCGATCGCGACCCGACGATCAAGGCCGGTGATGACTTCTACCTCTCGCAGAACGGCGGCTGGATCAAGCGCCAGCTCGACGACAATCAATTGCGTGCCTACTGGCGCGACTTGCGTCGCCTGGCACCCCGGCGCGTGGCGGCGGTGCTCACCGAGATATCAGCGCGCACGGACCTGGAACCAGGCAGTGCGGAAGAGAAAGCCAGTGCCTTCTACCGCGCTTTCTTGGACACCGGCCGCATCGACGTTGCGGGCGTCGGGGCGCTCAAGCCTGAACTGGAGACCATCCGGGCGGCCAGCGACCTCTCGGCCATGGCCGCTGTGATGGGCTACGACGCGGGCCCTGGCATCCAACGTTCGCTCTTCAAGCAGGTACTGACCCAGCGCGCCCTGTTCAACCTGGATATAGCGCAGGACCGTGTGCATACCGACCGCTACACGGTCTACCTGGGCCAAGGCGGGCTTCTCATGCCCGGACCGGAGTACTACCTCGATCCCAAGCTCGCCGACTTCAAGAAGACCTATCAGGATTACGTCGAGAAGATGCTGACGCTCGCAGCGTGGCCGGACGCGAAGGCACGCGCCGCCGACGTGGTCGCTTTCGAGACGCGTGTGGCGGGAGTGAGCTGGTCCCATGAGCAGCAACTCGATGCCGTGAAGACCTACAATCCGATGCGGGTGACTGAGCTGCGCAAGTCCGCGCCGGGCTTCGACTGGACCGCCTTCTTCAAGGCGGCCGGCCTCACCGGCGTCGATGAGGTGGTGGTGGATGCCAAGGACGCCATCCCCAAGATCGCGGCGGTCTACGCGTCCACCCCGATCGCGGTGCTGCGGGCCCGCCAGGCCTTCGCCGCCGTGGACGAGAATGCTCCCTACCTGAGCACCCCCTTCGCCGATGCGAACTTCGAGTTCCGTACCCGCGTCTTCCTGGGCGCCTCTTTCCCGCGCCTGCCGCGCGATGTGCAGGCCGAGTCGGCCCTGGAGCTGTTCATCCCCGACATCCTCGGCAAGTTCTATGTGGATCACTACTCATCGCCTGAAGCGAAAGCACACGTCGAACAGATGGCCGAGTACATGCGTACCGCTCTGGACACGCGCCTGCAGCATCTGGCCTGGATGAGCACGGCGACGCGGGCCAAGGCCCGGGCGAAACTGGCCCGGATGCGCATCAAGGTGGGTTATCCGGATCACTTCGACGACTACCGGGGACTGGATCTCAGCGACAGCGATCTCTACGGCGACGTGGTCCGGGCCAAGGCCTACAACTGGCGGACGCTGGTGACCCGCCTGCACAAGCCCTTCGACCGGGATCTATGGTTCTCGGTACCCGAGTACCCGAACTACAACTTCCTCGACACCACCGACACGGTGGAGATCCCCGCGGCATTGCTACAACCGCCCTTCTTCGACCTTAGGGCCGATGATGCGGTCAACTATGGAGCCGTCGGTGCATTGCTGGCGGAATCGATGTACGGTGCCTTCAGCATGACGGGGCGGCACTTCGATGCCGATGGCAAACTCCACGACTGGTGGACACCGGCGGAGAACGCCTACTTCGACAAGGAGTGCGCCAAGCTCAGCGCGCAGTATTCAGCTGTCGAAGCATTGCCGGGCCTGCATGTGCAGGGACAACTGGTGCTGAACGAGGCGGTCATGGACCTGGGCGCCATGCAGCTGGTACTGGACGCCTACCGTCTCTCGCTCCATGGCAAGACGCCCCCGGTGCTGGACGGTTTCACCGGGGACCAGCGGGTCTACCTGGGGCGTGCGCAGATGTGGCGCGTGCGGTTCCCTGAAGCGTTCATCCGTAACCTGGTCGCCACCGGCGCCAACGCACCGCCCTTCATGCGCATCAACGCTTCGCTGCGCAACATAGATGATTGGTACACGATCTTCGACGTCAAGCCGGGCGACAAGATGTATATCGCGCCGGAAGACAGGGTGCGCCTGTGGTGAAGGGCGCTTCGCCGCCCCATCGCTGACTAGATTTGGCGGAAGTGAAAAAGACTGGCCGCGCATCCCGCAAGGGATACGCGGCCAGATCACATCAAGACATGGTCACTTGTGGCTGGAACCGATGAACTTGGCCACGTTGTCGTGCAGCATCTTCAGGCTGTCCAGGTTCACGTACACCATGTGACCGGCCGGATAGAAGCCGTAGGAGATGTTCTTCTGCAACGCCTGCGCCATCGGCAGGTGGTGCATCACGTACACCGCCGAGTAGTAGGGCGTCGCCAGGTCGTAGTAACCCGCGTTCAGCATCACCTTCATGTCCGGGTTCTGGGTCATGGCGGCGGCCAGGTCCGGCATCACGTTCACGCCGAAGGGCAGCGGCGGCGCGCCGGGCTGGGCGTGCTTGAAGTCCCAGTTGTTGCCCACGTCGCCGCTCACCGGCACGTAGACCAGATCCTGGCCGAACTTGAGCTGGTTGCGCTCGTAGTCGTTGAAGAGCGAGACGATGGGCGAGCCGATGGCCGCGGACTGCGGATCGTAGGAGGCGAACTCACCCAGCGGATCCAGGGCCGGACCGGCATAGCGGGTGTCGAAACGTCCGGTGGTCTCGTCGCTGTCCTGCAGCAGCTGCTGCTCGAAATGCGGCCCGGCGACGCGCAGGTTGGCCTTCATCAGGTAATCCACCGGCAGGCCGATGTAGCCGGACATCTTCTGGGCGATCTCGCGCTTCTTGTCGGCGGAAAGTTCGGAACCCTGGTTCAGGGCCGACAGGTAATCACCCATCGCGAACTGCTCCACCTCATGCAGGTAGGTGGGGAGATCGCTGAAGCTGGTGCCGGCTTTCTTGTGGTACCAGGCGCTCGCCGCCAGGGTCGGCAGGTTCACGGCGTAGGGCAGGTCCACGCCCGGGTTGATCTGCGGGAAGTCGGCGTTGAGGTCGAAGTTGAGGATGGCCGACAGCAGGATCACGCCGTTCAGGTCCACAGAATCGTTGACGAGGTCGTTCGCCACCACTGCCGAGCGCGGCGTGCCGTAGCTCTCGCCGAAGAGATACTTCGGGCTGTTCCAGCGGCTGTACTTGGTCAGGAAGCGCTCGATGAACTGGGTGAAGGCACGGCCGTCCTGGTCCACGCCGTAGAAGTCCTTGGCCTCGCCCTTGCCGCCCGCGTCCTTGTCCAGCACGCGGCCGAAGCCGGTGCCCACCGCGTCCACGAACACGAGGTCAGTGGCGTCCAGCAGGCTGTATTCGTTGTTAACCAGCTGATAGGCCGCGGGTGCGGTGTGCTTGGCATCGCCGAGCAGCGCGCGCTTCGGGCCGAAGGAGGCCATGTGCAGCCAGATGGTGGAGGAGCCGGGGCCGCCGTTGTAGATGAACATGACGGGGCGGCTGGTGGCGGAAGCGCCGTTGGCGAGGTAGGCCACGTAGGACATGCTCGCGGTGGGCTCGCCCTTGTCGTTCTTCAGTACCAGGGTGCCGGCATTGGCGGTGTAGGCGATGCTCTTGCCGCCCACCGTGACCGAGCCCTGTGTGGCGGATTGCTGGTCCGTGGTGGCCGCGGCAGGCGCGGCAGGCTTGGCATCGTCCGCCAGGGCCGGCAGGCTCGCCATCAGGCCCAGCACCAGCGTGCCGAGGATCTGTGCAGATTTCATGGGAACACTCCTGAGGTGGTTCTATGGATCGTTCTTGGAATTGGGTCCGGAAAGACTACTCCCCGCCGGCTTGGACCGCGCCGACGGGCATAAATTCCCTGTATCAGCCGAGCGTCTTGTGCCGGTCCAGTACCCTATACCCGACAGCTTCAGCCACGTGTGTGCTGCTGACGTCTTCTGCACCGGCGATGTCGGCGATGGTACGGGCCACCTTCAGGATGCGGTGGTAGGCACGAGCCGAGAGACCGAGCTGTTCCATGGCCCGCTCGAGCAATTGCTGCCCTGCCTGGTCGGGCTTGCAGTGCTTGTTGACCTCCCGTGTGGCGAGGCGCGCGTTGGGTTTCCCGGCGCGCGTGAGTTGCCGTTCCCGGGCGCTGGTGACGCGCAGCATCACTTCAGCGCTGGTCTCGCCGTCCGGCGGCGTATCGGGCCTGAGCGCCTCGCGCGCGACCCGCGGCGCTTCCACGTGCAGATCGATACGGTCCAGGAGCGGGCCTGATACCTTCGACCGATATCGTTGCACCTGGTCCGGCGTGCAGCGGCAGCGGCCGGAGGGATCGCCGAGATAACCGCAGGGGCAGGGGTTCATGGCGGCGATGAGCTGGAACGCCGCCGGGAACTCCGCCTGGCGCGCGGCGCGGGACACCACGATGCTGCCGCTCTCCAGGGGTTCCCGCAGCACTTCCAATACCTTGCGGTCGAACTCCGGCAGTTCGTCCAGGAACAGCACGCCGTGATGGGCGAGCGAGATCTCGCCAGGACGAGGGAAAGATCCGCCACCCACCAAGGCCACGGCGGACGCCGTGTGATGCGGGTTCCGGTAAGGCCGCTTGCGCCAGTGTTCCGCGTGGAAACCCGTGTCGCTGATGGAGGCGACGGCCGCGGTCTCCAGGGCTTCGTCTTCGGTCATGGGCGGGAGTATCCCGGGCAAGCGGCTCGCCAGCATGCTCTTGCCCGTGCCGGGCGGTCCGACGAACAGCAGCGAATGCCCGCCGGCGGCAGCTATCTCCAGCGCACGCTTGGCCTGATGCTGGCCGCGCACGTCCACCAGGTCTTCATAGCGGGGATGGAAGGAACTCAAGGCAGAGACGTGAGCTTCGATGCGCTGCCGGCCCGTGAGATGGGCGCATACATCCAAGAGATGTCGCGCACCGAGTATGGTGACACCCGAGACCAGGGCTGCCTCGTCCGCGTTCTCCAAGGGCACCAGTAGGGCACGCCCCGCCTTGCGGGCCTTGAGTGCCGCCGGAAGGGCTCCGCGCACGGGGCGCAGCTCGCCGCTCAAGGAAAGCTCGCCCAGGAACTCGATGTCTTTCAGGGCGGCGGCGTCCAGCTGGCCGGAAGCGGCGAGGATGCCGAGAGCGATCGGCAGGTCGAAACGTCCGCCTTCCTTGGGCAGATCAGCGGGGGCGAGGTTGACGGTGAGCTTGCGGGCGGGGAAGTCGAAGCGGGAGTTGATGAGCGCGCTTCTGACCCGATCCTTGCTTTCCCTCACCGCGGCTTCCGGCAGGCCCACGATGTTGAGCGCGGGCAGCCCATTGGATTGATGGACTTCTACCGTGACGAGAGGTGCGTCTACGCCGGCTTGCGCGCGGCTGTATATCTTGGCTAGCACCGCAGCTCCCTGCTATCTGCCGCTCTTTTCCTGTTCCTGCGCGGCGAGGGCGGTCTCGAGTTCCGCCAAGCGCTGCGACAGCTCCTCCAGTTTGGTGCGGGTGCGCGACAGCACGCCCGCCTGCACGTCGAACTCCTCGCGGGTCACGAGGTCGAGCTTGCCGAGCGCGGTCTGCAGCATGGCGCGGAAATTGTGTTCCAGGTCGGACTTGAGGTCCTTGAGGCCGGGCGGGACCGAGTCCGCCAGCTTGCGGGCCAAGTCATCCAGGATCTTGGGGTCCAGTGCCATCGGCCGCCCTCGTGTGCGTAAGCGACTTTATGTTATCAGTATATAGGTATCGGGGACCGCACCGGACGGGGTGTTAGACTGTCAGCGGGCCCCAGGGAAGCGCGTTAGGGCCCCTAATCACCGGGAAATGCATATATATGAAGATGGTCGCGGCCGTCATTAAGCCTTTCAAACTCGACGACGTGCGCGAGGCGCTGTCGGACATCGGCGTGCAGGGCATCACCGTCACGGAGGTTAAGGGTTTCGGCCGCCAGAAGGGCCACACCGAACTCTACCGCGGCGCCGAGTACGTGGTGGATTTCCTGCCCAAGGTGAAGATCGAACTCGCCATCGCCGATGAACTGCTGGATCGGGTCATCGAGGCCATCATGAACGCCGCCAAGACCGGCAAGATCGGCGACGGCAAGATATTCGTCTATGAACTGGAACAGGCCATCCGCATCCGCACCGCCGAGACCGGTGCCGAAGCGCTCTAGGCCCGCCGGAGGATCCGCCATGAAGCTGAAGACCCTCGTAGCCGCATCCCTCGCTCTATCGCTGCTCGGCCTCGGTGCCGTCCGTGCCGACACGCCTATATATAAGTGGGTGGACGAGCAGGGCAAGGTGCACTACAGCACCGAACCCCACAGCGACAAGGCGCAGCAGCTGAACATCCAGAACAACGGCACGCTGCCCAACGCCAGCACCAAGCCTCTGCCCCCGGCCGCGGCCGGCCAGGCGCCCGCGGGGGCTGCCGCGGACGACGCCACGTTGCTGCAGCCGCAGCCGGGCGATTCGCCCGCCTGCAAGGCGGGCCGCGACCGGCTGTTCAAATACCTGCACGCCGACAGCCTCTATCAGCTGGACGACAAGGGCAACAAGCAGCCGCTGAGCGCGGATGCGAAGAAACAGGCACTCGATGAGGCCCGCAGCTACGTCACCCAGGCTTGCGGAGGTGGCGCATGAACGCACGCATCGCGCTCGCTTGCGGTCTTGCGCTCTTCTCCGCGCTCGCCGCCGCCGACCAAGTCTACAAGTGGGTGGATAAGGACGGCCACGTGCACTTCTCCCAGACCCCTCCGCCCAGCACGAACGTGCAGGCTCAGACGGTGGACGTGAACCCGCCGCCGCCGGACCCGACCAGCCTGCGCAACTATCAGGACCTGCAGAAACAGCAGGACGACAAGGCCAAGAAGGACCAGGCTGCCGCCGACAAGAACAAGCCGGATCCCAAGGCGGAGGCGGAGAAGAAGGAGCGCTGCGACGACCTGCGCTCGCGGCTCATCACGCTGCAGAACAGCGGCCGCGCCGCCACCGTGGACGCCCAGGGCAACATGAACTACCTGGATGACGCCGCGCGCGCGCAGCAGGAGCAGGAGATAGAGTCGGAGATAAAGTCCGACTGCGGCTCATAAGCTGCTGCGCTCGTCGGGGCGTCGTTGCGCTTCGGACTCGCAGTCGGTCACGTACACCAAGAGTACGCTCCCTCCTGTTCGCCTCGCGCGCCTAGCCCCGTCTTCGCTCGCGACGCTTATGAGTCTTCGGATACTAACGCAGAGAAGCCAAGGCTTCCTTGAGGAACGGCGGCAACACGAACGCCGTCTCATGCACCGCGGCCGAGTAATAGCGGGTCTCGAACGACTTGTCCTCCGCATCGCGGCGGCGGAAGCTGTTCAGACGCCCATCCTTCTTCGCGAGCGTCGCCGACCACCAGCCTGACGGGTAGGTGGGCTGGGGGAAGTTCAGGGTGCGGCTGTCGGCGAAGCCGGCGTTGCGCAGGGCCCGGTGCATCTCGACGATGGTCTCCGGGTAGAAGAACGGCGACTCGCTCTGCTGCACCACCAGCCCCTCCGGCCTGAGCGCACGCAGGCACTGCTTGTAGAAGTCCTCCGAGAACAGTCCTTCTGCCGGCCCCACCGGGTCGGTGCTGTCGATGATGATGATGTCGAGGCTCTGGTCCGCGGCGCCCTGCAACCAAGGGATGCCGTCGCCGAAGGTGAGCTTCGCGCGCGGGTCCACGTTGGCCTCGCAGAGTTCGGGGAAGTGCAGCTCCGCGAGCCGCGTCACCCGCTCGTCCAGTTCCACTTGCACCACCGACTCCACGCCCTTGTGCTTCAGCACCTCGCGCAGGGTGCCGCAGGCGCCGCCACCTATGATGAGCACGCGCCGGGGCGCCGGATGGGCGAACAGCACCGGGTGGGCCAGCATCTCGTGGTAGATGAAACTGTCGCGGTCGGTGACCATGACGCAGCCGTCGATGACCATCATGGTGCCGAAGCTGTCGGTCTCGTAGATCTCGACGGTCTGGTAGGGGGTCTGCTCCACCTGCAGCCGGCGGCCCTGCAGGGAGAGGGCCACGCCCTCCTGCGCCGCGATCTCGGTGAACCAGCCGCCGTCGAGCTTCATCATGCCGCGAGACTCCCCGGATATGCCGCGATTATACGGCCTGCCGGCTGGCGCCTGCCGGGCGGCCGGAAGCCGCTGAAAAACCCCCTCCCGGCGTCTTTCCACGAGCGCCGCCTTGCCGTACTCTTGCGCGATTTCCCGCCCCCAAGACAGAGCCCCGGAGAGACATGAGCCAGAACCCCGTCGAAGTCGCCCGCGAACTGTACAACGTGCTCCGCTGGGGCGACGGTTACTTCGACATCAACGCCGAAGGCCACGTGGTGGTCTACCCCACCCGCAGACGTGAGGACGGCTGCGTCGACCTCTACCGGTTGGCGAGCGAAGTGGGCAAGTGGGGACTCAATCTGCCGGTGCTGTTCCGCTTCGGCGACATCCTGCGCGACCGCGTCTCGCGCGTTTACGAGGCGTTCGAGCAGGCCCGTCAATACCACGAGTACAAGGGCCAGTACACGCCGGTCTACCCCATCAAGGTGAACCAGCAGCACGTGGTGGTGGAAGACATCCTCAAGCACGGCGCCGATCGCGTCGGCCTGGAAGCGGGCAGCAAGCCGGAGTTGATGGCGGTGCTGGCCTTCGCGCCGCCGGGTTCCACCATCGTCTGCAACGGCTACAAGGACCGCGAGTACCTGCGCCTCGCGCTCATCGGCCAGGCGCTCGGCCACCGCGTGTACGTGGTGGTGGAGAAGCTCTCGGAGCTCGACCACCTGCTCAAGGAAGCCAATGACATCGGCGTGAAGCCGACCATCGGCATCCGCGTGCGCCTCGCCAGCGTCGGCCGCGGCAAATGGGAGCACACCGGCGGCGAGAAATCCAAGTTTGGCCTGTCCACCGGCCAGATCCTCGAGGCGGTGGAACGCCTGAAGCAGATGCAGATGCTGGGTTCGCTCCAGCTGCTGCACTTCCACCTAGGCTCGCAGATCGCCAACATCCGCGACGTGCAGCGCGGCATGCAGGAGGCAGGCCGCTGCTTCGCGGAACTCGCCGAGCTAGGCGTCGGCATCCGCGTCATGGACGTGGGCGGCGGCCTGGGCGTGGACTACGAAGGCACCCGTTCGCGCAGCTCCTGCTCCACCAACTACACGGTGCAGCAGTACGCCAACGCCATCGTGCGCGCGCTGTGGGAGATCTGCGAGGAATACGACCTGCCTCACCCGAACATCATCACCGAGTCGGGCCGCGCCATGACCGCGCACCACGCGATGATGATCACCGAGGTGGTCGACTTCGAGTCCATCCCGGAGAAGCTGCCGTTGCAGCCGGGACCGGACGACCCGCAGATCCTCACGGACCTGTGGGAGGATTATGCGAACGAAGAAGGCCGCGCCTTGCTCGAGGTCTACCAGGACGCGCTTCACCTGAACAGCGAGGCCCAGGGCATGTACACCCACGGCGTGCTCACGCTGGAGCAGCGCGCCCATGCCGAGCAGATCTACCACGCCACTTGCCGCAAGGTGCGCGACAACCTGAAGCCGACCAGCCGCGCGCAGACCGAGGCGATCTACGAGATCAACGAGAAGCTCGCGGACAAGTACTTCTGCAACATGTCGGTGTTCCAGTCCATGCCCGACGTGTGGGCCATCGACCAGATCTTCCCCATCATGCCCATCCACCGTCTCGACGAGACGCCGAACCGGCGCGCCGTGCTGCAGGACCTCACCTGCGATTCCGACGGCCGCATCGAGCAGTACGTGGACGAGGAAGAGATCGAGACCACCATGGCGGTGCACGGCATCAAGCCGGGCGAACCCTACTACCTCGGGTTCTTCATGGTCGGCGCCTACCAGGAGATCCTGGGCGACATGCACAACCTGTTCGGCGACACCGACTCGGTGAACGTGGAACTCGACGAGGAGAACGGTTACCGGCTGGTGAAGCCCGAGCAGGGCGACACGGTGGAGGAAGTGCTGCGCTACGTGCACTTCACGCCGGAGGACCTGACCGGCCGCTACCGCCAGAAGATCGACGCGGCCACCAACGTGGATCCGGTCAAACGCACCCAATTCCTGAAAGAATTGGAAGAAGGACTCAAAGGCTATACGTATCTAGAGAAATGACCATGAAGGTCGGATTCATCGGTCTCGGCGCGATGGGTTACTCCATGGCGCTGAACCTGCACAAGGCGGGCCTGCTCGCCGCCGTCTACAACCGCAGCCCTGCCCGGGCCGACGCCTTCGCCGCCGAGACCGGTCGGGCGCCCGCGGCCACCATCGCCGAGGTCGCGGGTGTCTGCGACGCGGTGGTGCTCTGCGTCAGTGCGGATGCGGACGTGCTGGAGGTGGTGACGGCGCTAGCACCGGCCCTGAAACGCGGCGCCCTGGTGCTGGATTGCTCCACGGTCGGCGCCGGCACGGCGCGCGAGGCGGCGGCGAAGCTCGCCGGAGTGGGCGTGGATTTCCTCGACTGCCCCGTCTCCGGCGGCACAGAAGGCGCAAAGCACGCGACGCTGGCCATCATGTGCGGCGGCAGCGAGGCGGCTTTCGCCCGCGCGCAGCCGGTGCTGCAGGCCATGGGCAAGCGCGCGGCGCTCATGGGCCCCGCGGGCGCGGGCCAGGCCACCAAGGCCGTGAACCAGATCGTGGTGGCGGGTGTCGCCCAGGCGGTGAGCGAGGCACTGGCCTTCGCCCAGGCCCAGGGCCTGGCCCTCGACAAGGTGATCGAGGTGGTGGGCAGCGGCGCGGCCCAGTCCTGGTTCCTGACCAACCGTGGTCCGAACATGATGCGCATGGACTTCCCGCTGGGCTTCAAGGTCGCGTTGCACGACAAGGATCTGAAGATCGTGCAAGAGATGGCCGCCGCCCAGGGCGTACAGCTGCCGGTGGTGGAGATGACCCGTGTGCATTACCGCCGCCTCATGGAGGGCGGCCACGGTGATGAGGACATCTCTTCTCTCTTCAGGCTCAAGCACGCCTTGTTCAAGAAGTAGCGCCGATCCAGCCTTGCGCGCGCTCAAGTTAAGGTAAACCCCCTATCCCTCGTTATGCAGAGGACCCCGGCGCTTGCCGCTGTCATACCGTCCGTCTAATATCCTGTCGCATTGAGAACAAGGTCACGGCAACCCAGGGGTGGGCGTGCCATAACCTTAGCTACCATCAAGACGGGTGCCCGATCATGCCTCGCTTCCCAGGTCTCGCTCTCGCGCTGCTCGCCGGCGCGCTCCTGCTGCACTCCGCGCCGGCCGCGGCGGTGGGCATCGGCGTGACCATCGCTTCCGGCGATATGAACGACGACGGGCTCCAGGACGTGGTCACGCTCTCGCCGGACAGCAGCCAGGTGAACCTGCTCCTCACGGACGGCCAGGGTGACTTCACGGTCACCAGCCAGGATTATCCGGACATCGGCGACATGTCCTCTCTCGCCCTCGCCGATGTGAACGGCGACGGCTGGCTGGACGTGATCATCAGCGACCAGTCGGACGGCGCCTCCGGCGTGCGCGTACTGCTGAACAAGATGGACGGCACTTTCGCCGCCGACGTGGCCTATCCGTTGCGTGCGGATGCCGGCCCCGGAGCGGTGTCGCTGACCGCGGCTGACGTGAACGGTGACGGCTTCCCGGATATCGTCACCGCCAACGGGATGGCCGGCACCATCAGTGTGCTCTTGAACGAGGGTGACGGGACCTTCGCCGCGCCCGTGACCTACCCCGCCGGCATCCAACCCACCAGCGTGATGGTGGCGGACATGAACGGCGATGGCTTCCCGGATCTGGTGGTCACCGACACCGCTGGAGACAGCGTGCTGGTGCTGCTCAACGATGGCAGCGGCGTCTTCGCCGCGCCGCTCACCCAGGCGGTAGGCGCCGGCCCCGTGGCGGTCAGCATCACCGACGTGGATGGCGACGGCCGGCCGGACGTGCTGGTGGCGAACCGGGACGATGACACAGCCGGCGTGCTCTTAGGGCTGGGCGACGGCAGTTTCGGGCCTCCGACCTTCTATGCCACCGGCAACCAGCCGGGTTGGATCACCGCCGAGGACCTGGACGGTGACGGGCGCCCCGACATCGTGACCGATAACTACAGCGACGGCAGCATCAGCCTTTTCGCCAACCATGGCGCCGGAGGCTTCGGATCCCAACACCAGCTGTTCCCGGATTACGGTTCCTACGACACCGTGGTCATGACCGTGGGAGGCAAGCGGCAACTGGTGAGCACCAACCTGCCCGCGGGCGTGGTGGTGGTCACCCCCACGGCCACCGCGGTGCAGAGCGGTGGCGGCAAGCCGCCCAAGAGCACCGTGCACCACATCGCCGGCGCCCACGACCCCCAGTCCAGCAATGGCGGCAGCGGCGCGCTGGATGCCTTCAGCCTGCTGCTGCTAGGTGCGCTCCTGGCGCGTCGCCGGACATCACGCCCCGCCTGATCCGTCCCCGGATCTCATTATTCCCTTGCAGTCCGGCGCGGAAGCGCCGACACTTTTTGCATGGCCGCGACCGCTGTGCCCCAAAACCCGTCCGACGACTTCTTCCTGCCGCAGCTCTGCAACGGCAGCGTGGTGCTCGTGGTGGTGGTGATCGCCGAACTCACCGCCTTCGTGCTGACCATCGCCAAGCACACGCCGGACGAGGGCGTGCCGCTGTGGCTGGATCTCGCGCGCATATCGCTGTTCCTCCAGTGGGTCGCGCTCACCTCCAGCGGGCTGCTCTGTGCGGCGCGCCCCCGTCTCATGCGCATGCGCATGCGTGACGCGGTGCTGGCGAGCTACGGCCTCCTGCTCGGCGTGACCCTCGTCATGAGCGAGATCGCCTACCAGCTCACCCAGAACACGGGCATCGGCCAGGAGCTGCTGCCGGCGAGCCACGCAGGCTTCGTGCTCAGGAACCTCTTCATCTGCGCCATCGTGAGCGGCCTGGTGCTTCGCTACTTCTACGTGCTACAGCAGTGGAAGAGCAACGTGCGGCGCGAGGCCAGCACCCGCTTCGAAGTGCTGCAGGCGCGCATCCGCCCGCACTTCCTGTTCAACAGCATGAACACCATCGCGGCGCTCATCCGCGGCCGGCCCGAGCTGGCGGAGCGGGCGGTGGAGGACCTCTCGGACCTGTTCCGTGCCAGTCTCGCGGATTCCTCAGCGCGCATCCCGCTCGCGGAAGAACTGGCGATCACGCGCCAGTACGCGGACATCGAGACGCTGCGCCTGGGCGAACGCCTCAAGCTGGATTGGCGCCTGGAGGGCGTGCCCGAGGATGCGCGCCTGCCGCGTCTCACGCTGCAGCCGCTCATAGAGAACGCCATCTACCACGGCATCGAGCCGCGCGCCGAGGGCGGCACCGTGAGCCTGACCGGACGACTCAACGGCGGCGACATCGACCTGGAGATCAGGAACCCGCTGCCGCTGGACGGCACGGCGGCCCGTAGCGGACGGCAGATGGCGCTGGAGAACGTACGCGAGCGGCTGGGGCTCGCCTGGCCCGGGCGCGCCCAGCTCAGCCATGGGCGTGAAGGCTCGGAATACTACGTGCGCCTGCATTTCCCCTATGAAGGGGCTCCATCGTGAAAGTGATGGTCGTGGATGACGAGCTGCCGGCCCGCGAGCGCCTGAAGAGCCTGCTTGCCGCCATCCCCGGCGTCGAGGTGACCGGCGAGGCCGGCAACGGGCGCGAGGCCCTGGACCTCTGGGAGAGAGCGCCGGCGGACGTGGTGCTGCTGGACATCCGCATGCCGGTGATGGAGGGGCTGGAGACCGCCCGCCACCTCGCTACCCTGGAGAACCCGCCGGCGGTGGTGTTCACTACCGCCTACAACGAGTTCGCCGTGGAAGCCTTCGAGACCCACGCCATCGCCTACCTGCTGAAGCCGGTGCGTGCCGAGAAACTCGCCGCCGCCCTCACAGCAGCCGGCCAACTCAACCGGGTGCAGCTGACGCGCATCGCCGCCGAGCCGCCCGTGTCCGCCCGCCGCCACATCGCGGCGCGGGTGCGGGACAAGCTGCACGTGGTATCGCTGGATAACATCGCCTGCTTCATCGCCGACCAGAAGTATGTGACCGTCTGCCACACCGGCGGCGAACTGCTGATAGACGAATCCCTCAAGGATCTCGAGCAGGAGTTCGCCGGCCGCTTCATCCGCGTGCACCGCAATGCCCTGGTGGCCATCGCCCGGGTCGGCCACCTGGAGAAGGACGATACCGGCCACTTCCACGTGCACCTGAATGGCTGGGCGAAGCCGGTGGAAGTCAGCCGCAGATTGGTCGCAGAGGTGCGCGAGAGACTTCGCACGGGACACTAAATCCCGCGCCCATCCTGATAAAATATCCGCCCCACGCACCCCCGTGAACCCATGAACCCGACGCCTCTGCGCATCGCGACCCGCAAGAGCGCCCTCGCCCTCTGGCAGGCGGAGCACGTGGCTGCGCGCCTGCGCGCGCTGGAGCCGGGCCGCACGGTGGAACTGGTGCCCATGACCACCGAGGGCGACCGCAACCTGGGCATCTCGTTGGCGAGCGCCGGCGGCAAGGGCCTCTTCATCAAGGAGCTGGAAGTGGCGCTGGCCGAGGGCCGCGCCGAACTCGCGGTGCACTCCATGAAGGACGTGCCGGTGGAGATGCCGCCGGAGTTCATCATCGCCGCGGTGCTGGAGCGGGAGGATCCGCGTGACGCCTTCCTCTCGGTGAAACACGCCAGCTTCGAGGCCCTGCCCCAAGGCGCGCGGGTCGGGAGTTCCAGCCTCAGGCGCCAGGCCCAGCTGCTGCATCGGCGCCCGGACCTCAAGATCGAACCCCTGCGCGGCAACGTGGACACGCGCCTGCGCAAACTCCAGGAAGGCCAGTACGACGCCATCGTACTGGCGGTGGCGGGCCTGAAGCGGCTCGGCCTGGGCGGCCACATCACCGCGGTGCTGGACCCCTCCTTGGCGCTCCCGGCCATCACCCAGGGCATCATCGGCCTGGAATGCCGCGCGGATGACGCCGCCACCCGCGCGCTGCTGGCACGGCTCAACCACGGGCCGAGCTGGACCCAGGCGCTGGCGGAACGCGCCCTGTCCCGGGGCCTCACCGGCAGCTGCAACCTGCCCCTGGCCGGCCACGCGGCGCTCGAAGGCGGTATGCTTTCCATCACGGGGCGCGTGGGTTCGCCCGACGGCAAGCGTCTCCTGGAAGCGGCGGTGAAAGGCCCGGCCACGGAAGCGGAATCATTGGGTATCAAGCTCGCGCAAGCATTGCTCGCCCAGGGCGCGGGAGAGGTATTGAGGGATGTCGAGAGAAAGGTCTGATCGTGGCCGCGCGTCCGCTTAAGGACGCCGGCATCCTCATCACCCGGCCGGTGGGCCAGGGTGAGACGCTCCAGGCTCGCTTCGAGGCCAAGGGCGCCGAGGTGCTGCACTTCCCCACCATCGAGATCGCGCCGGTGGCGCGTTCGCCGGAACTCGAGCGCAGCCTCGAGCCGCTGGACAGCTACCACTACGCCATCTTCATCAGCCCCAACGCGGTGGAATACGCCGCCGACTTCGTGGACCTGACCGCGCTGCCGGCCAAGCTCAAGGTGGCCGCCATCGGCCCGGGCACCGCGCGCGCGCTCACTGCGCGCGGCCGCAAGCCCGACATCCTGCCGCGGGATGGCGCCAACAGCGAGGCGCTGCTGCGACTGAAGACCCTCAACAAGGTCTCGGGCAAACGCATACTCATCGTCCGGGGTCTCGGTGGCAGGGAACTCCTGGCGGAGACGCTGGAGGAACGCGGCGCCTACGTGGAGTACGCCGAGGTATACCGCCGCAACGTGCCGCGCATCGACCAGGCGGAACTCACCCAGTGGTTCCGCAAAGGCAAGCTCGACCTCATCGCCGTGACCAGCCGCGACGCGCTCTTGAACCTTGAGCGCATGCTGAGCCCGGGGCTCACTCCCTACTTCAAATCGGCCCAGCTCCTGGTGCCGAGCGCCCGCATGGTGAAACTCGCGACTGCCCTGGGCGTGCGCCGCCGCCCGGTGATCGCGGGCGAGGCCACCGACACGGCGCTCGTGAACGCCACCGTCAACTGGTGGAAGACCCACGGCCGCGAGCTGCGCAAGAACCGGAGGGAGAATGAGCGCAGCGCCTGAGGCCGGCCGTTCCGGACTCACGTCCCTCGCGTTGCTGCTGGCGGTGGCGGGACTGCTGCTGGCGGGCGTGAGCTGGTACCGGCTGCGCCAGGCGGAAGACACACAGGCCAGGCTGCAGCAACAGTTCGACGACCTGCGGCAGAACGCCGCGCTCAAGGATGCATTGGCGGCGGACGCCGCCGACACCGATAGCTCCCTCAAGGCCATGGGCTCGCGCATCGACGAGCTGGACAGCTCCTTCAGCGACCTGCGCAAGCATTCCGAGGAAGGCCGCGACGCCTGGATCAAGGCCGAAGCCGCCTCGCTGCTGGTGGCCGCGAACGAGGAAGTGCAGCTGCGCGCCGACCCCGGACTCGCCCTGAAGGCGCTCGACCAGGCCGATGCGCGCCTGAAGCTGCTGGTGGATCCGCGCCTCATCGCGGTGCGCCAGGAGATCGCCCGCGAAGAGACAGCGCTGCGCGCCCTGCCCCAGGCGGACCTGGAAGGCATGGCGGTGACGCTGACGGCGCTCGCCGGCAGCGTGGAGTCGCTGCCCCTGAAGAGCGCCGTACCGGAGCATTACCAGCCGGGCGACTCCATCGCCGTGCCGCCCGCCAACGCCGGTTTCTGGGAACGCCTCAAGCTCGCCGCCACCCGTGTGGGCGCCACGCTCTTCACCGTGCGCCGGCACAATGCGACGGTGGAACCGCTGCTGGCTCCCGACCAGGAGTTCATGCTGCGGCGCAACCTGGAACTGAAGCTGGAATCCACCCGCAGCGCGCTCTTGGAGCGGGAAGACGGCGCCTTCCAGGCCGGCGCGCACGCCGCCCAGGGCTGGTTGCAGGATTACTTCGACACCCGTGACAACGGCGTGAAAGCCGCCGTGCAGCAGCTCGCAGGCATGCAGCGCCAGTCCATCGCGCCCAAGCTGCCGGACATCTCCGCCTCGCTGACGCTCTTGCGCCGCCTGGAGCTGCCGGCGGGCGCCGCCCCGTGAAATACGTCTTCTACCTGCTGCTGACCCTGCTCGCCGCGGTGGTGGTGGCGGGTCTCCTGCACGTGAACAATGGCTACGTGCTGCTGGCCTACGGCCACACCAGCGTGGAGATGTCGCTCGGCACCCTGGTGGTGCTGGTACTCGCGGCTTTCTTCAGCCTCTACGTGCTCACCAGCCTGACGGTGAACCTGTGGACCTTCCCGCGCCGGCTGCGTGAGGCCCTGGCCCGCAAGCGCGAGCTGCGCGCGCGCCGCGCCACCAAGCAGGGACTCATCGACTTCGCCGAAGGCCGCTGGGCCGAGAGCGAGCAGAACCTGATGCGCCACGCGGTGGACAGCGAGATGCCGCTCGTGACCTACATCGCCGCGGCCCGCGCCGCGCAGCTGCAGGGCGAGCACGAGCGCCGCGACACCTATCTGCGCATGGCCTACGAGCAGAACCCCGAGGCGCTGGTGGCGGTGCTGCTGACCCAGGCCGAGCTGCAGATCGCCCACAAGCAGCTGGAACAGGCGCTCGCCACCCTGCGCCGCCTCCAGGAACTGGACCCGGACCATGCCTTCGCGCTGAAGCTCCTCGCCAACCTCTACCGCAAGCTGGGTGACTGGGCATCGTTGCGCCTCCTGGTGGCGAAGCTGCGTGACAACCGCGTGCTCTCCAAGAAGGAAGTGGACCGCCTGGAGATCCGCGCGGTCGCGTCGCTGCTGGACCAGGTCGCCACGAAGAACCGCGAACCTTCCGCCAACGAGCTGTGGGAGTCCGTGCCGCGGCGCCTGCGCGGCGACGTGGAGCTGGTGCGTGCCTACGCCCGCGCCCTGATCCGCTGCGGCGAGATGACCGCGGCGGAAGAGATCCTGCGCGACGCCATCAAGACCGACTGGGACGAGGAGCTGCTCGCGCTCTACGGCCTCGCCGTGGGCGAGCACCCCAAGCGCCAGCTGGGCCGGGTCGAAGACTGGCTCGCCGAACGCGGCGAGAGCGCGGCGCTCCTGCTGACCGCCGGGCGCCTGTGCGTGGTGGCGAAGCTCTGGGGCAAGGCCCGCGGTTACTTCGAATCCAGCATCGTGCTGGGCGGCCGGCCCGAGGCCTACGAGGAACTGGGCAAGCTCCTGCGCCAGCTGGGCGAGCCCGATGATGCCCTGCGCGCCTACAGCGACGGCCTGGCGGTGTCCCTCGGCCAGAAAGTGAAACGCTACACCCCTTCCAAGCCCAAGCCGCGGCGCCTCAAGAGCGGCTGATGGCGGGCGCGCTTATAATGAGCGCATGGCATTCCAGAACCCGCCCGGCCCCGATATCAAGCGCCTGCTTGAGACCGCCAAGACCATCGCGGTGGTGGGCTTGTCGCCCAAGGCTGACCGCCCCAGCAACGGCGTGTCCCGCGGCCTGCAGCACTTCAGCTACAGGATCGTGCCGGTGAACCCAGGCCATGCGGAACTGCTCGGCGAGAAGGCGTATCCGGACCTCCTGAGCGTGCCCGGCCCCATCGACCTGGTGGACGTGTTCCGGGCGCCGGAATACGTGCCGGAGATCGTGGAACAGTGCCTCGCCCGCAAGTTCCCGGCCCTGTGGCTGCAGGAGGGCGTGGTGGACGAGAAGGCGGCGCAACGGGCCCGCGACGCGGGCATGCTGGTGGTCATGGATCGCTGCATCTATAAAGACTATCTCCTGTACCTGAACTGAAGAGCGGAAACTTGAAACTCAACTTCGCCAAGATGCACGGCCTCGGCAACGACTTCATGGTGCTGGATGCCCTCCAGCAAGGCGTGAAGCTCAGCGACACGCGGGTGCGCGAACTCGCGGACCGGCGCACCGGCATCGGCTTCGACCAATTGCTCCTGCTGGAGGCGCCCAAGGGCGGCGCGTTCCATGCCAACTACCGCATCTTCAACGCCGACGGCGGCGAAGTGGAGCAGTGCGGCAACGGCGTGCGTTGCGTCGCCCGCTACCTCGCGAACCACGGCGTGGTGCGGGACGGGGAGGTCCGGCTCGGCACCATCGCAGGTCCCGTGCAGGCTGAACTCGGCAGCGACGGCCTGGTGCGCGCTAACATGGGTGTGCCGCGCCTGGAGCCATCCGACATACCTTTCACCGCCGCCGCCCGCGCCATGGAATACGACCTGGAGGTGGACGGCCGCACGCTGAAGATCGGCGCCGTCTCCATGGGCAACCCCCATGCCATCCTCGACGTGCCGGACGTGGACAGCGCGCCGGTGACGGAACTCGGCCCGCGGATAGAACATCATCCCCGGTTCCCCAAGCGCGCCAACGTGGGCTTCGCCTCCTGGCAGGGCCGCAAGTCCATGCGCCTGCGGGTCTGGGAGCGCGGCACCGGCGAGACCCTGGCCTGCGGCACCGGCGCCTGCGCGGCGGTGGTGTGGGGCCGGCTCCTGGGCTGGCTCGACGAGGAAGTGGAAGTGCAGCTCCGCGGCGGGCGGCTGGTGGTAAGCTGGAACGGTGAAGGGCAACCGGTATGGATGACGGGGCCCGCGGTCACCGTCTACGAAGGGCAGATCGAACTATGAGCATCGAACACAAGCAGGGCTTGAGCGGCGAAGCGCCGCTCGCCGACGAGAGCGTAGTGGACTACCTGCTCAGCCACCCGGATTTCTTCGAGGCCCACGCCGAACTCCTGAGCAAGCTGAAGGTACCCCACCCCTCCGGTTCCGCCGTGTCGCTCATCGAGCGCCAGGTAGAGGTGCTGCGCGGTCAGAACCGCCAGCTGGAGCGCAAGCTGGTGGATCTCATCGAGGTGGCCCGCGCCAACGACACGCTCATCGAACGCATCCACAGGCTCGCGCTCGCGCTCCTGGAAGGCGCCAACCTGCCGGACCGGCTCTACGCCCTGCAGGAAGAGCTGCGCGAGCGCTTCGGCGCGGACGAAGTGCGCCTGTTCCTACTGCACGCCTCAGCCCAGAAGGCCGACGCGGGCCCGGCCCGCTGGCTGACCCTGGATGATGCGGGCCTGGAGCATTTCCGCGAACTGCTTAAGTCCGGCAAGCCCCACGTCGGGCGACTGCGCCCGCCCCAGCTCGAGTTCCTGTTCGGCGAGCAGGCGGAACGCATCGCTTCCTCGGCGTTGGTGCCGCTGGGGGACAAGGGCAAGCTGGGGATGCTGGCCGTGGGCAGCCACGACGCGGAACGCTTCAGCCCGACGCTCGGCACCGCCTTCCTCACCCGCATAAGCGAACTCGTGACCGCCGCCGTGCACCCCCTCATGCCCAAATGAGCGACGCGCTCCAGGACTGGATCCGCCGTTTCATCGAGCATCTCGCCCAGCGCAACCTTTCCCCGCACACCGCCGAGAACTACGCCAGGGACCTCGCCACGCTGCAAGCCTGGTGCGAGAAGCAAGGCCTCAAGGACTGGGCCGCCCTGGACGTTCACCACGTCCGCAACTTCGTCTCCACCCGCCACCGCCAGGGGCTCGCGCCCAAGAGCCTGCAGCGCCTGCTCGCTTCCGTCCGCTCCTTCTACAAGTTCCTGGAAGGGGAAGGCGTGGTTAAGAAGAACCCCGCCGAGGGCGTGCGCCCACCGAAGCAGGCGAAGCGCCTACCGGACACGCTCGACGCCGACCAGATGGCGCGGCTCCTGCAGATACCCGGGGACGATACCGAAACGGTGCGGGACCGGGCCATCATGGAGCTGCTCTATTCCTCCGGTCTGCGGTTAGCGGAACTCATCTCCATCCGCCTGACGGACATGGATCTCGGTCAGGCCCTGGTGACCGTCACCGGCAAGGGCAACAAGACCCGCATCGTGCCCGTGGGCCGCGAGGCCCTCAAGGCGGTGGGTGCGTGGCTCAAGGTGCGTGGCGAACTGGCGAAGCCGGATGACGTGACGCTGTTCGTGAGCGTGCGCGGCGGGCCCCTCTCGCCCCGCAGCGTGCAGGCACGGGTGAAGCAGTGGGGCATCAAGCAGGGCGTGCAGCAGGGCGTCTACCCGCATCTCTTCCGCCACTCCTTCGCCAGCCACGTGCTGGAGTCCAGCGGTGACTTGCGGGCGGTGCAGGAACTGCTGGGTCATGCCAACATCAGCACCACCCAGATCTACACCCACCTCGACTTCCAGCATCTCGCCAAGACCTACGATGCGGCGCATCCAAGAGCCAAGAAGAAACCCTCCAGAACCTGAGAAGCAACGATGAGCAATCTGCCCCGTCCTACCGAGATACGGTTGCGCAAGAGCGCGGGCGTGGTCGCGGTCGCATTCGACAGCGGCGAGCATTACGAGTTGCCCTTCGAGTACCTGCGGGTGTTCTCACCCTCCGCCGAGGTGCGCGGCCACGGCACCGAGATCCTGCAGATCGGCAAGGAGCAGGTGAAGGTGGTGGCGGTGGAACCGGTGGGGAACTATGCGGTGCGCCTGCGCTTCGACGACGGCCACGACACCGGTCTCTATTCCTGGCCGGTGCTGCACGACCTGGGGAAAAACCAGGCCGCCAACTGGGAGCGCTACCTGCAACGCCTCAAGGACGCGGGTTACCAGCGCAAGGCCTGAGTTTCAGTCGTCTACCGGGTCGGAGACCCAGGCCACCGCCACCCCGAACGACCACCCATCCGCCTCGCTCACCAGGGGGCTGTTCTGGAATGCGGCGCCGTGCAGGCTGCTGTGCTCGATGAAGGCGCCGTAGACCATGGCCCCGCGATGCCAGCTCACGCCGAGTTGGCTGTGCCAGCCGCCATAACCGCCGGAAGCCTGGTAGGCGGGCCGTGTGGCGGTGGCGTACTGGGGCGCCACGCCGTAGTAGTACTCCGCGTAACTGCGGTCGACGAACACCGCCGCGAGATTAGCATCCAGCGTGACGCGGTCGCCGCTCTCCAGAGGCCAGTTGCGGCGCCACTCTGCCCGCGGGTCGCTCACATAGCCACGGTGGTGGAACGTGGCAGCGCGCACGCTCATCGCCACCCGCGCCGGTAACACCAAGTCGAAGCCGTTGCCGCGCTCGCCGCGCCAGACGCGATAGCGCAGCGCCGGTCCCACCTCGCCGAGCCAATCGAGGTCGGGCATGTCACGGCGTTCCTGCGTGTCGGACGAGCTCACCGACACGTTGCCGCCGAAATCCAGGTCCAGGGACCAGCTATCGTCCTTGAAGAGCTTGCCGCGTACCCGGTTGCGGTCCACGTCCAGGAAGCGGCTGTGCACCACGAAATAGGGGAAGGGCAGGATCACCGTGCGCTTCTCGGAGGCGCCGGTGTAATCCGGGAAATGCACACCACCCAGGCCGACGCCGAACTCCACCCGCGTCTCCTGCGGTGGGGGTGGTGCGATGTCGTCGGCCTGCGCGGCGCAGACGCATGCCGCGAGCAACAGCAGCGGCAGGTATCTCACAGGCGTACGCAATCGAAGTCGGTCTCGGCGTCCACCTCGGCAGCGTAGTCCACGTCGGGGCGGTCGAAACCGAACTGCTTGAGGAAGTCGTGCTTGTAGCCTGCGTAATCCGTGAGCTGCATCAGGTTCGCATCCGTCACCTGCGGCCACAGCGTCTTGCAGGCCTGTTGCACGCCCTCGCCGAGCTCCCGGTCATCCAGGCGCAGGCGGCCCTCTGCATCGGTAGCGGGCTTGCGCCCGTCATCCCGGTAAAGCTCCTCCCGGAACAAGCGCTGCATCTGCTGGATAGCCCCTTCGTGCAGCCCGCGCTCCTTCATCACCCGGAACACGATTGAGACATAGAGCGGGATCACCGGGATGGCCGCGCTCGCCTGGGTGACGATGGACTTCAATATGGCGACCCGCGCTTGCAACCCACTATGCTTGGCACGCAAACGGATGGCGGTCTCCTCCAGGTGCTGTTTGGCCCGGCCGATGGTGCCGTGCCAGTAGATGGGCCAGGTGACCTCAGGGCCGATGTAGCTGAAAGCGAGGGTGCGGGCGCCGGGGGCCATGAGGCCCGCCTTATATAAGGCGTCTATCCACAACTCCCAGTCCGCCCCGCCCATGACGGCGACGGTGGCGTCGATCTCCTGGGGGGTCGCCGGCTCTATCTGTACCTCCGCCAGGCGATCCTTGTCGGTATCGATGGTGCGGCCGGCGTAGGGTGCGCCGATGGGTTTCAGGACCGTGTGCATCACCTCGCCGCTGCCGGGTAGCTTTCGCGCCGGCGAGGCCAGCGAATAGATGACCAGGTCCAGCGGGCCGCCCAAGCCCTCGAGGACCATGGCGATGACCCGCTCTTTCGCCGCGTCGGAGAAGGCGTCCCCGTTCAGGGACAGGCTCGTGAGTCCGGCTTCCTTGGCGGCACGATCGAAGGCGGCGGCGTTGTACCAGCCGGCGGTGCCGGTCTTCGCGGGCTTGCCGGGCTTCTCGAAGAACACGCCCAAGGTAGCGGCGCCGAAACCGAAAGCGGCGGTGATGCGGGCGGCCAAGCCGTAGCCGGTGGAAGCTCCGATGATGAGGACCCGTCTCGGTCCCTCGCCACGCACGCCGGCAGCCCGAGCGACAGCGATCTGCTCGCGTACGTTCAGCTCGCAGCCGCGCGGGTGCGCGGTGGTGCAGATGAAGCCCCAGATCCTGGGTTTGATGATCACGCCGGACTCCTTAGGCCCGCGGCCATTCTAGCGTGCCCGGGCCTGCGGACCGGCGTGGATACCTTACAATCCGGCTCATGGACATCGTCCCCTCCACCGGCTGGCTGCCGGCAGTGAGACACCGCTTCACCACGCGCTGGTGGTTGAAGACCCTGGGCATCAGCGTGGGCATGACCGCGGTGATGGTGGCTTATTTCACGCTGCTCCGGCATCCGCTGTACACCGTGACCTTCATGCCGCTCACAGGGCTGGACCGGCTCATCCCTTTCGCTCCCTGGAGCCTCATCCTCTATGTGAGCCTCTGGTTCTACATCTCGCTGGTGCCGGGCCTGCTGCTGGACTGGAGCGAGATGCGCAACTATCTCTTGCAGATCACGCTCCTCAGCCTCGCCGGCTTCGCCATATTCCTGCTCTGGCCTACTGCCGTGCCAGCTCCGGATGTGGACTGGGCCGCGCATCCTTCCGTGGCGTTCCTGAAATCCATCGATGCCGCCGGCAATGCCTGCCCCTCGCTGCACGTCGCTTTCGCGGTACTGACGGCGGTATGGCTGTATCGCCTGGCCCTCCATCTCGGTGCCCCCGCCTGGATCCAAGCCTTGAATCTGCTGTGGTGCCTGGGGATCCTCTACTCCACCCTCGCCACCAAGCAGCACGTGGCCCTGGACCTCTACGCCGGGGCCCTGCTGGGGGCGGGGGTGGCTTGGTTTGGGCCCCAACCGAGGCTTTTGTCACAAACTGCCTAGGGGCCAAGCGGCTATGATGGCTGTGGGTGGAAACCGCTAGAATCCGCCCGCCAGCCGCCGCCTCGGCGGAACACGACATACCAAGAGCCTTAATAAGTGGCTGATAACACTGAATATTTTGGGGTCTCTCGCTGGCAGGCCTGGGCTCCGGGAGTATCAGACCCGGCCGGTTGGCGCGCCTGGCTTAAGGATGAGGGCGAAGCTGATCCTGAAGCGCTGCCGGACGTGAGCCAGCTGCCACCCCTGCTGCGCCGCCGGCTGGACCGCTGCGGACGCATGGCCCTGCACACCGCCTGGCCCTGCGCCGCCGGCCTCACATCCGTGCAATCCGTGTTCGCCTCCCGCCACGGCGCCCTGTCACGCACGCTGGAACTGTTGGATGCGCTCGCACGCCAGGAGACCGTCTCCCCCGCCAGCTTCAGTCTCTCGGTGCACAACAGCACCGCCGGCCTCTTCTCCATCGCCCGCGGCGATCGGGGCGCCGCCACCGCCATGGCCGCCGGGGCCGACACGCTCGCCATGAGCCTGCTGGAAGGCGCCAACCTGGTGGCCGAAGGGGCCGAGAACGTGCTGGTCTGCTACGCGGACGACACCCTGCCGCCGCCCTATGATTCCTTCGTCTCCGGCGTCAACGCCCATCATCCCTTCGCGGTGTCGCTGCTGCTCACGTCGGCAGAGGACGCGCCCCTGCGCTGCCGCCTCACTCGCGCCGACACAGCCTCCGATGAGGCACCAGAGGCGGCGCTGATGCGCTTCCTGCTTGACGAGGACGACGCCACCTTGGGCGCCGAACAAGCCTGGCGCCTGGAGCGGGCCCATGTGGCTTAAGCTCGACCGCCTCTGGCGCATGCTCGCTACCGGCCTGTGCTTCCTGCTGTACGGTTCCTTCAGCCTGCTCTTCAGCGTGACCCTGCTGCCGATGATGCTGCTATGGCCCGGCGATGCCGCGGCGCGGCAGCATCGCATCCGCCTGTTCGTCAGCACCACCTTCCGCATGCTGCTCGCCTTCATCCGCATGCTGGGCATCGGCAGCGTGGAGGTGCAGGGCCGTGAATGGTTGGTCCAGTCCCAGGGCAAGCTGGTGATCGCCACCCATCCCAGCTACCTGGACGTAGTGGCACTGCTGATGCTCATGCCCTATGCGGATTGCGTGGTGAAGAGCGCCATGCTCAAGAACCCCTTCTACCGGCGCTTCGCCAAGGCCGCTGGCTACGTGAGCAACGATGACTCCGCGCGACTCGTAGAGACCTGCGTGGACTCACTGCACCGCGGGCGCACCCTGGTGTTGTTCCCGGAAGGCACCCGCTCGGTTCCCGGCGAGGCGCTACACTTCCGTCGCGGTGCGGCGCAGGTGGCGGTGCGTAGCGGCTGCCAGATCCTGCCCGTCACCATCCAGTGCACACCACCGGCTTTCCTCAAAAGCAGCCGCTGGTGGCAGGTGCCGGAGCGTGCCTGGTGCCTCAGCCTGCGCATCCATCCGCCCCAGGACCTGGCGGCCTTCGGCTACCGTGCCGACCTGCCCCATGGCGTCGCAGCCCGGCGCCTGACGTGCAGCCTGGAAGATTTCTTCAAGCAGCAGCTCGCCAACCATGAAAGAACTGATCGAAGAACTGAAGCAGCTCATCATCGACTCGCTCGATCTTGAGGACGTGACTCCGGCGGACATCGACGCCCAGGCGCCGCTGTTCGCCGGCGGCCTCGGGCTCGACTCCATCGATGCGCTGGAGCTCGGCGTCGCCGTGCAGAAGCGCTACCACGTGAAGCTGGATGCCAACTCCGCCGACACGCGTCAGCACTTCCATTCCGTCGAGAACCTGGCGAAGTTCATCGCCTCCCAACGGCCCGCCTGAACGACGGCGCGATGGGTATGCCGCTCTCGGGTACGGACGACACGCGTCCGGCGGTGCTGGCGGCGGGCGGTGAGGTCAGCCGCGGCGCACTGGCGCAGCGCGCGCGCATGCTCGCGGCGGCGGTGGATGCACATCCCGCACGCCGCTGGGCGCTGGTCTGCGACGACGCCGGCTGGTTCGCGGCCGGGCTGCTGGCACTCGCCTCCCGGCGCCGCACCATGGTGTTACCCCAGGCGCCCCAGGCCGGCAGCCTCGCGGCTGCCGGAATCGAAGTGGACGCGGTGCTCACGGACCGGCCGGGGGATTTCGCCGGCTACGCCACCCTGGCGGCCCGGGAGAACGAACTGCTCGCCGATGACTGCCAGCCCCAGGACGATGCGAAGATCGAGTTCTACACCTCCGGCTCCTCCGGCGCGCCGAAATGCGTGCCGAAGACCTATGCGCAGTTGCGCCGCGAAGTGGAGGCGCTGGAACGCCAGTGGGGCGCCGCCCTCGGCACCGCGGCGGTGGCCGGCACCGTGCCGCACTATCATCTCTATGGCCTCCTGTTCCGTGTGCTCTGGCCCCTCTACGCGGGCAGGCCGATCCACGCCGCCCTCTGCCAGCAGCCGGCGGACCTGCGCGCTGTTGCCATCAAGACCCCCTTCATATTGGTGAGCAGTCCCGCGTTCCTGAGCCGCGCGGGCCTGGACGAACTGCCGTCCGCCTCCCGTGTGGCGGGCCTGTTCAGCTCCGGCGCACCGCTGCCGGACGACACTGCCCGCGCCCTCAAACGAGACTGGGGCCGGGCCGCGGTGGAGGTCTATGGCAGCACGGAGACCGGCGGCGTAGCCTGGCGCGCCTGGACCGATGCGGAGTCGCGTCCCTGGTGGCAGCCCATCGGCGGCACCGAGGTGGACCTGAGAGAGGAGGAAGCGGGTCCGCGCCTGTGGGTGCGCTCCGGCTGCACCTGGGAAGAAGACTGGATGCCCACCGGCGACCTGGCACGTACGAGCACAGATGGACGCTTCGCGCTGCTGGGACGTGCCGACGACGTGCTCAAGTTCGAGGACAAGCGCGTCTCCCTGAGCGAGATGCGCGGGCGGCTGCTGCAGCACACTTGGGTGGCGGATGCGCGCCTCCTGTTGTTGCCTGGCAAGCGCGCCCTCATCGGCGCGGTGGTGGTGTTGAAACCGGATGGCCGTGCCGCCCTCGATGCGTCCGGCAAGCTCGCCATGAACGAGAGCCTGCGCGCCTGGCTGCGCCAGAGTTACGAAGCATTGTTGTTGCCGCGCAAGTGGCGCTTTCCCGAGACGCTGCCGGACAACGCCATGGGCAAGACCGAGCAGGCGCGGCTGCTGGCGCTGTTCGGTGGAGATGAAGCGTGAAGGGCCTGCCTGAGATCCTCGCGCGCCGCGAGACGGAAGGGCGCTGCGAACTCGACCTGGAGGTGCCGGCATCGAACCCTTGGTTCGAGGGCCACTTCCCGGCCATGGCGATCCTGCCCGGAGTGATACAACTGGGCTGGGCCGCGCACTACGCGCATGAATTGCACGGTTACGGCCCCGAAGTGACGGCGCTGGAGCAGGTGAAGTTCAAGCGGCCCATCCAGCCCGGTGCACGCCTCACCTTGCTGCTGAAACCCGATCCTGAGAAGCGCAAGGTCCGCTACGAATACCGGGATAGTGAGACGGTCTGTTCCAGCGGCGTGCTCGACTTCGGGGTGCGCCCGTGAGCTTCAATCCTTGCGCCGTCATCCCCGTGTACAACCATCACCTGGCGCTGCCGCGCACGGTGGAAGCCTTGCGCGCCGCAGGACTGCCGGTGATCCTGGTGGACGACGGTAGCGACACCGAGACCAAGGTCGCCTTGGCTGCGCTGCAACAACCAGGCGTCGAAGTGCTCACACACACACGCAACTGCGGCAAGGGCGCGGCGATGCAGGTGGGGTTCACGCATGCCGCCGCGCAAGGCTACAGCCATGCCCTGCAGGTGGATGCGGACGGCCAGCACGATCTAGCCGACGTGCCTGCCTTGCTCGCCGAAGCACAAGCCCATCCCACGGAACTCATCTCCGGCACGCCGCGCTACGACGAGTCCGTGCCCAAGGTGCGCTTCTACGGCCGTTATCTCACCCATTCCCTGGTATGGGCCTCGACCCTCTCGCTGGCGCTACGCGATAGCATGTGCGGCTACCGGGTCTATCCCCTGAGGGAGACGCTGGACCTGATGCGGCGCGTGCACATCGGCGCACGCATGGACTTCGACACGGAGATCATGGTACGCCTGTACTGGGGCGGCACCGGCAGCCGCTTCCTGCCGACCCGCGTGCACTACCCGGAGGACGGCATCTCCCACTACCGCATGCTGCGCGACAACGCGCGCATGGTCTGGCTGCACGTCCGGCTCCTGACCGGCATGCTGCCGCGTGCGCCGAGCCTGATACGCCGCGGTCACGCGCGCAGGCGCAGCGAACACTGGGCACGCATCGGCGAGCGCGGCAGCCTCGCGGGCCTGCGCTTCCTCGGTGCCCTCGACCGGCTGCTGCCGCGTTTCGTGAGCCAGGCGGTACTCTACCCCGTCACCGCCTACTTCTTCGTCACGCAGCCGCGGGCACGGCGTGCCTCGCGCCGGTTCCTCGCTGCCGCCGGCCAACCGGCGACGCTCAGGCAGAGTTTCCGCCACTTCATGTCCTTCTCCCTGAACATCCTGGACAAGGTGGCTGCCTGGCACGACCCGGAGCGCATCGAGAGGAAGGTGGAACTCCCGGAGGCTACCCGCCGGCTGTTCCTGGACAGCGTGGCGCAGGGGCGCGGCCTGCTGCTCCTGAGTTCGCACCTCGGCAACCTTGAACTTGCGCGCGCCATGGCCACGCTCATCCCGGGCATCAAGGTGAACGCGCTGGTCTACGCCCAGAACTCCCAGAAGCTCAACGCCATGCTGCGCGAGACCAGCGAGAAATACGCGCTGCGCCTCATCTTCGTACAGGAGATTGGTGCCGACACCGCGATGCTGTTGCGGGAGAAGATCGCCGCCGGCGAGGTGGTGGTGATCGTGGGCGACCGCGTGCCGGTATCGGCGGGCAGCCCGGTGGTGCGGGCGCCGTTCCTGGGCCGGCCGGCCCCCTTCGCCGTGGGCCCCTACGTGCTGGCCCACGTGCTGGAGTGCCCGGTGCTGCTCTTCTTCTGCATGCGCGAGCGCCTGGACGGGGGTTGGGGCTACAAGCTGTACCTGGAACCCTTCGCCGAACGCATCCGCCTGCCGCGTCAGGGCCGCTCCGAGGCTTCCGCGGAGTGGGCCGGCCGTTATGCGGCACGCCTGGCGGAATACGCCGCCCGTTTTCCGTTACAGTGGTACAACTTCTACGATTTCTGGGGCGAGGAGGACGGCAAGGCCGTCCCGTCCGCGTCTCCACAAGGGAACAGGAGCTGATGCGCAACGTGGCAGACCCCGCGCCGGGCAAGGCGGTCATCGTCGGCGGGCGCCGGCTCAGCATCGAAGAGGTGTGCGCGGTGTCGCGCGGCACGCCGCTCGCGCTCGAGAACAGCAATGCCTTCCGCGGCCGCATCGAGCAGGGCGCCAAGGTGCTGGCGGACGCCATCGCCGCGGGCCGCATGGTCTACGGCGTGAACACCGGCTTCGGGGACTCCTGCACGGTGGAGGTCCCCGCAGAGGTGATGGCGCAGCTGCCGGCCCATCTCGTGCGCTACCACGGCTGCGGCCTGGGCGACCATTTCGACGAGCCCGCCACCGCCGCGATCCTCGTCACGCGGCTGAATTCCCTGGCCGCCGGCTACTCCGGCGTGCGTCTCGACGTTCTGAACCAACTTGAGGCGCTGATCCAACACCGCATCCTGCCGCTCATCCCCGAGGAAGGCTCGGTGGGCGCGAGCGGCGACCTCACGCCCCTCTCCTACGTGGCCGCCGCCCTCATGGGCGACCGCGTGGTGCGTCACCAGGGCCGCGAGATGCCGGCCGCGGAAGCGCTCAAGGCCTATGGGCTCACGCCGCTGACTCTGGCGCCGAAGGAGGGCCTGGCGCTCATGAACGGCACCTCGGTTATGACGGCGCTCGCCTGTCTCGCCTGGGAGCGCGCCGAATACCTCTCGCGCCTCGCCACCCGCATCACCTCCCTCGTGAGCGTGGCGCTCGGCAGCAACCCCAAGCACTTCTCGCCGGGTCTGTTCGCGGTGAAGCCCCACGCCGGCCAACAAGAGGTCGCGGCGCGCATCTTCGCCGACATGGGCGGCGCCGACCACGAGGACACCCCGATCCGCATCCAGGACCGCTACTCGATCCGCTGCGCGCCCCACGTGATCGGCGTGCTGGCGGACGCACTGCCATGGATGC